>NZ_MJGQ01000032.1:0-6491 GCF_001865095.1 Curtobacterium sp. MCBA15_013
CCTCGTCGCCGGCGTCGCCGCGCAGTACGAGTCCGAGGTCGTGTACCACCAGATCCGCGAGGACCTGGAGCAGCAGGGTGTCATCTTCATGGACACCGACACGGCGCTCCGCGAGCACCCCGAGATCTTCGAGGAGTACTTCGGCACCGTGATCCCGGCCGGCGACAACAAGTTCGCCGCGCTGAACACGGCCGTGTGGTCCGGCGGCTCGTTCGTCTACGTCCCGAAGGGCGTCCACGTCGAGATCCCGCTGCAGGCCTACTTCCGGATCAACACCGAGAACATGGGCCAGTTCGAGCGGACGCTGATCATCGCGGACGAGGACTCCTACGTCCACTACATCGAGGGCTGCACCGCCCCGATCTACAAGTCGGACTCGCTGCACTCGGCCGTCGTCGAGATCATCGTGAAGAAGAACGCCCGCGTGCGCTACACGACGATCCAGAACTGGTCGAACAACGTCTACAACCTCGTCACCAAGCGTGCGATCGCGCACGAGGGCGCCACGATGGAGTGGATCGACGGCAACATCGGCTCCAAGGTGACGATGAAGTACCCCTCGATCTACCTCGCGGGTGAGCACGCCAAGGGCGAGACGCTCTCCGTCGCCTTCGCCGGCCCCGGCCAGCACCAGGACGCCGGCGCGAAGATGATCCACATGGCGCCGTACACGACGTCCTCGATCGTGTCGAAGTCGATTGCCCGTGGCGGCGGTCGCGCGGGGTACCGCGGTGAGGTCCGGGTCGACCCGGCAGCCCACCACGCGGCGAACACCGTGCGGTGCGACGCGCTGCTGGTGGACACCATCAGCCGGTCGGACACCTACCCGGCGATCGACATCCGCGTCGACGACGTCCAGCTCGGGCACGAGGCCACGGTCTCCCGCGTGAGCGAGGAGCAGCTGTTCTACCTCATGTCGCGCGGCATGCCCGAGGACGAGGCGATGGCGATGATCGTCCGCGGCTTCATCGAGCCGATCGCCCGCGAGCTCCCGATGGAGTACGCACTCGAACTCAACAAGCTCATCGAGATGAGCATGGAAGGATCCGTCGGCTAGATGTCCAGCACCACCCCTCCCCACATCGACCAGCCGATCGAGCCCGCGGCGACCACGCAGCACGGCGCCGGAGCACACTCCGACGGCGGCTGGGACGCGCCCGACAAGACGATCCCGGTGCAGACCCGCTCCGAGCGGTTCCAGTCCGGTGACGTCGACGCGTTCCCGACCGTCACCGGGCGAGAGGTGAACTGGAAGTTCGCGCCCCTCGCGAAGCTCCAGCCCCTGCTCGACGGTGGCCTCGACGGATCCGCCTACCCGTTCCTCGCCCGCCAGTCCGACGGCGCCGACGTCGAGTGGGGTCGCAGCGACGACCCCCGCGTCGGCACCGCCGGCCTGCCCGAGGACCGCGCCGCCGCAGCCGCCTGGACCGCTCGCGACGCGGTCCTGGCCGTCACGGTCAAGTCCACCGAGGCGCACGAGTTCATCACGATCACGCGCTCCGACTTCGGCACGCAGCCCCGCGCCGCGCACACGGTCATCACGGCCGAGGCGCACGCGCAGGGCATCGTCGTGCTCGACAACCGTGGTTCGGCGCTCCTCAGCGAGAACGTCGAGATCGTCGTCCGCGACGGCGCCCGCCTGACGGTCGTCAGCCTGCAGGACTGGGACGACGACGCGGTGCACGTGTCGACCCACTTCGCCGAGGTCGGCCGCGACGCCTTCCTCAAGCACGTCGTGGTCTCGCTCGGCGGCGACGTCATCCGGGTCAACCCCTCGACGCACCTCGGTGCGCAGGGTGCCGACACCGAGATGTACGGCGTGTACTTCGCCGACGCCGGTCAGTACATCGAGCAGCAGGTCTACGTGAACCACGACGCGCCCAACACGCGCGGTCGGGTCAACTACAAGGGCGCGCTGCAGGGCCAGGGCGCGCACACGGTCTGGATCGGCGACGTGCTCATCGGGCGCGCCGGCGACGGCACGGACTCGTACGAGCAGAACCGCAACCTCGTCCTCACCGACGGCACGCGCGCGGACAGCATCCCGAACCTCGAGATCGAGACGGGCAACATCGAGGGCGCCGGCCACGCGAGTGCGACCGGCCGCTTCGACGACGAGCAGCTGTTCTACCTGCAGTCCCGCGGCATCCCCGAGGAAGAGGCACGTCGTCTCGTCGTGCTCGGCTTCCTCGTCGAGGTCATCCAGAAGATCGGTGCGCCCGAGCTCGAGGAACGCCTCATCGCCGCGGTCGAGCAGGAGCTCGCCGAGGGGCGCTCGGTCATCGCCGAGGCCGCACCGGAGGCCTCCGCCTGATGTCGACGAAGGTCTGTGCCGAGGCGGACATCCAGGTGGACAGCCCGATGCGCGCCGTCGTCGACGGCACCGCGGTCGCCATCGTCAAGGACTCCGCCGGCACCGTGCACGCGATCGGCGACACCTGCACCCACGGGGACATCTCCCTGGCAGAGGGGTTCGTCGAGGGCGACACGCTCGAGTGCTGGGCCCACGGATCCCGCTTCTCGCTGGCCACCGGCAAGCCGCAGAACTTCCCGGCGTACGAACCCGTCCCGGTCTTCCGGGTCGAGGTCCGCGACGGGGAGGTCTACGTCGACGTGCACGACCCCGTCCCGGTCGACTGAGACCGCTCCGACCCGGCCGTCCCCGGCCTCCACTCACTTCCCGCGGCTGACGCCGCACACCAGCTGCAACCGAAGGAACGCAATGTCCACTCTCGAAATCCGCGACCTGCAGGTCTCGATCGACACCGACCAGGGTGTCAAGGAGATCCTCAAGGGCGTCGACCTCACCATCAACGAGGGCGAGATCCACGCGATCATGGGGCCGAACGGCTCGGGCAAGTCCACCCTCGCCTACACGATCGCCGGCCACCCCCGGTACAACGTGGTCGGTGGCTCGATCACGCTCGACGGCGAGGACGTCCTCGCGATGAGCGTCGACGAGCGTGCCCGTGCCGGCATGTTCCTCGCCATGCAGTACCCGGTGGAGATCCCCGGCGTGACGGTGTCGAACTTCCTCCGCACCGCCAAGACCGCGATCGACGGCGAGGCCCCGGCGCTCCGCAGCTGGGTCAAGGACCTCCGCCAGTCGATGGCCGACCTCAAGATGGACTCGGCCTTCGCCGAGCGCAACGTCAACGAGGGCTTCTCCGGTGGCGAGAAGAAGCGCCACGAGATCATGCAGCTCGAGCTCCTCAAGCCGAAGTTCGCCGTGCTCGACGAGACCGACTCCGGCCTCGACGTCGACGCGCTGAAGATCGTGTCCGAGGGCGTCAACCGTGCCAAGGCCGCGACCGGGCTCGGCGTGCTGCTCATCACCCACTACACGCGCATCCTCCGCTACATCAAGCCGGACTTCGTGCACGTGTTCGTCGCGGGCAAGGTCGCCGAGCAGGGTGGCCCCGAGCTCGCCGAGCGCCTCGAGAACGAGGGCTACGACCGCTACGTGCAGGCCGCAGCCGCCGCGGCGGGGAACTGATGATCACCGCACTCGCACCGGAGAAGTTCGACGAGGTCGTCGAGGGCCTCAAGGAGGTCCAGGACCCGGAACTCGGCGTGAACATCGTCGACCTCGGGCTCATCTACGACCTCGCCTGGGACGACGAGGCGACCGCGCTCGTGATCAGCATGACCCTGACGAGCGCGGGCTGCCCCCTGACCGACGTCATCGAGGGCGACACGGCGAACGCGCTCGACGGCATCGTCGACGCGTTCCGGATCAACTGGGTCTGGATGCCGCCGTGGGGCCCGGAACGGATCACCGACGACGGGCGCGAGATGATGCGCGCGCTCGGCTTCTCGATCTAGGCGCGAGCCCCTGACGGACGGGAGGCGCGGTGCCGGCTGGCACCGCGCCTCCCGTCCGTCTGTGCGTCGGGTCTCGGGCGCGCCCCGAGCGGGCCAAAAACGTCACGCTCGCCGCTCTGGAGTGGCCGGTTTCGCCCGCTCGGCGGGCGGCCCGCGGCGTGTCGCGCCCGCTCGCGTACGCCCCCGCCCGCGCGCCCCGCGCCCCTCGCGCCCCGCGCGCCCCTGCGCACGCAGAAGGGCCCCGCACCGGACGGTGCGGGGCCCTTCTGCGACGGGACTCAGCGGCGGCCGAGGACCTTCCACGCCAGCGGCACGATGCCCGCGGCGATGAGGGCCTTCGCGATGCCACCCACGATGAACGGGTACAGCCCGGCCGCGAGGACCGACTGCAGGTCGTTCGGCGCGCCGAGCTGTCCGAGCACGACGGCCAGGTAGGGGAGACCGGTGACGAACGGGATCGCGCTGGCGACGAGCATCGCCACCGCGGCACGGCCCACGTGGCGGTCCCAGTCGCGACGGGCGAGCCAGCCGATGACACCGGCGGCGGGGATGAAGCCGATGACGTAGCCGAAGCTCGGCACGGCGAGGGCGCCGAGGCCACCCGTGAAGTCGGCGAAGAACGGCGCACCGGCGAGTCCGGCGACCGCGTAGACGAGCAGCGACAGCATGCCGCGGCGGGCACCGAGGGTCGCGCCGACGAGCACGACCGCCAGGGTCTGGCCCGTGATCGGCACCGGCCACATCGGCACCTCGACCTGCGCCATGGCGGCGGTGAAGAGTGCTCCGCCGGCGACCAGGGCGGCGTTCGTGGCCAGGCCGTGGGTGCGCAGACGGTCGGCGAGGACTGCGCGGCGAGCGAACCCGGTGGCGTTCGTCATGGATTCTCCTAGAATGGACTGCTGGTCCCGTTCGAGACCATCGGTCCCGTCAGCGTAGCGGTGCACCTCCCGCACACACCGTTGTGCACATCCACCAACTGATTGGACGTCTGCTGTGCTTGCCGTGCACGACCTCGAGATCCGCGTCGGGGCTCGCCTCCTGATGGAGAACGTGTCCTTCCGCGTCGAGAAGGGCGACAAGATCGGCCTCGTCGGCCGGAACGGCGCGGGGAAGACCACGATGACCAAGGCCCTGGCGGGTGAGACCCAGCCGACCGGGGGCAAGATCGACCGCTCCGGCGAGATCGGGTACCTGCCGCAGGACCCCCGCTCCGGCAACCCGGAGGACACCGCCCGCAAGCGCATCCTCGACGCCCGTGGGCTCGGCGAGCTCGTCGAGGGCATCCGCCAGGCCACGCTCGACATGGCCAGCACGGACACCGCCGTCGCCGAGAAGGCCATGCGGCGGTACAGCCGGCTCGACGACCAGTTCAACGCGCTCGGCGGCTACGCAGCCGAGGCCGAGGCGGCGTCGATCGCGTCGAACCTCAAGCTGCCGGACCGCATCCTCGACCAGCAGCTCAAGACGCTGTCGGGTGGTCAGCGCCGTCGCATCGAGCTCGCCCGGATCCTGTTCTCGGACGCCGAGACGATGATCCTCGACGAGCCGACGAACCACCTCGACGCCGACTCGATCATCTGGCTGCGCGAGCACCTCAAGACGTACCCGGGCGGTGTGATCGTCATCTCCCACGACGTCGAGCTCGTGGACGAGGTCGTCAACCGCGTCTTCTACCTCGACGCCAACCGCCAGTCGATCGACGTCTACAACATGGGGTGGAAGCTCTACCAGCGGCAGCGTGCCGCCGACGAGGAGCGCCGCCGCAAGGAGCGCGCGAACGCCGAGAAGAAGGCCGCCACGCTCAAGGACCAGGCGGCCCGCTTCGGTGCGAAGGCCACGAAGGCCGCAGCGGCGCACCAGATGGTCGCGCGTGCCGAGAAGCTCCTCGCCGGGCTCGAGGACGAGCGCGCAGTCGACCGCGTCGCGAAGCTGCGCTTCCCGACCCCGACGCCCTGTGGCCGCACCCCGCTGATGGCCGAGGGGCTGTCGAAGTCCTACGGGTCGCTCGAGATCTTCGCCGGCGTGGACCTCGCCATCGACCGGGGCTCGCGCGTCGTGATCCTCGGGTTCAACGGTGCCGGCAAGACGACGTTGCTGCGCATCCTCGCGGGCGCCGACCAGCCGGACACGGGGGAGATCCTGCCCGGACACGGCCTGCGGATCGGGTACTACGCGCAGGAGCACGAGAACATCGACGTGAACCGCACCGTGATCGAGAACATGGTGTCCGCGTCGAACGACCTCAACGAGACCGAGGCGCGACGGGTCCTCGGCTCGTTCCTGTTCACCGGTGACGACGGCTACAAGAAGGCCGGTGTCCTCTCCGGTGGCGAGAAGACGCGGCTCTCGCTCGCGATGATCGTCGTGTCGGGCGCGAACGTGCTGCTGCTCGACGAGCCGACGAACAACCTCGACCCGGCCTCGCGCGAGGAGATCCTCGGCGCGCTGGCCGGCTACGAGGGTGCCGTGGTGCTGGTGTCGCACGACGCCGGTGCGGTCGAGGCGCTCAACCCCGAGCGGGTGCTGCTCCTGCCGGACGGCACCGAGGACCACTGGAACAAGGACTACGCGGAGCTCATCGAGCTCGCGTGACCCGCACCGCCGACGGGCGCGACCCGTCGACGGGCGCGACCCGTCGACGGGCTGGAGGCACGGTGCCAGCTGGC
>NZ_MJGQ01000033.1:0-277 GCF_001865095.1 Curtobacterium sp. MCBA15_013
CGGCGGGCGCAGCGCAGGCGCCGTGGGCCATCCTCCACGGCGCCTGCGGGTCCGGTCAGCCCTTCAGCGCCCCCGCCGCGATGTTCGCGATGAAGTGCCTCGAGCCGATGATGAACACCCCGATGAGCGGGAACACGCTGATCACCGCGCCGGCCATCACCGAGCCGAGGTCGGTCGCGTTCACCGAGCTGAGCGAGGCGAGTGCCACCTGGAGCGTCTGCCCCTTCGGGTCGATCAGCACGATCAACGGCCACACGTAGTCGTTCCACGCCGTGAT
>NZ_MJGQ01000033.1:959-1376 GCF_001865095.1 Curtobacterium sp. MCBA15_013
TAGTCGTTCCACGCCGTGATGAAGGTGAAGATGCCGAGGAACGCGAGGCCTCCGCGGAGCATCGGGACCGCGATCGACCACCAGGTGCGGAAGAACCCGGCGCCGTCCACGCGCGCGGAGTCGATGACCTCGTTCGGGATCGACCCGGTGGCGAACTGCCGCAGGAGGAAGATGCCGAACGCGTTCGCCGCCCCGGGGACGATGAGCGCCTGGAGTCCACCGATCCACCCGAGGTGCGCCATGAGCACGAAGCTCGGCACGAGCGACAGGCTGCCGGGGACGAGGAACGTCGCCAGCATGACGGTGAACAGCGAGCGCTTGAACGGGAACTCGTACTTGGCGAAGGCGAACGCGGCCAGCGAGTCGAACAGCATGACCAGGACCGCGGTGCCGCCGGCGACGATGACGGTGTTGCCG
>NZ_MJGQ01000033.1:2046-2345 GCF_001865095.1 Curtobacterium sp. MCBA15_013
CGACGATGACGGTGTTGCCGAGCGCGCGCAGCATGTCGACGCTGCTGAACACCGTGGCGAGGTTCTGCATGGTGTGGTCGCTGAACCACAGCGACGGCGGGTAGCCGAAGATCTGCGCGTTCGACGACGTCGACATGACGAGCAGCCAGTAGAACGGGAAGATCGACAGCACGACGCCGACGATGAGGCACAGGTGCGTGACGAGCCGTCCGACCCAGCCGTGCCTGAACCCTCGGCGGTGGTCGTCGGGCCGGTCGGTGACGGCGTTCGGCCGGCCGAGGGCGGCGGCGGTGTTCGTG
>NZ_MJGQ01000033.1:2999-4033 GCF_001865095.1 Curtobacterium sp. MCBA15_013
AGGGCGGCGGCGGTGTTCGTGGTGCGGGGTGCGGTGTCGGCGCTCATGCGCGGGGTCCCTTCGCGCTGGTCGTGACGGTGCGCGGGGCGCGCAGTCGCCGTGGGGTCTTGAGCCCGTCGCGCTCGCTGAGCAGTCGCCAGTTGATGATCGCGAAGACCACGGAGAAGAAGAACAGCACCCAGGCGATCGCCGAGCCGTACCCGAAGTCGAACTGGTTGAACGCCTGGTCGTACTGGTAGAGCACGATCGTCATGCCGGCTTCGTCGGGGCCACCGACCGCCTGCCCGTTGAACAGGATCTGCGGCTCGGTGAAGAGCCCGAGGCCACCGATGGTCGACGTGATGACCGTGAACAGGATGACCGGCCGCAGCATCGGGATCGTGATGCGCGTGAAGATCTGCCAGGTGTTCGCGCCGTCCACCTTCGCCGCGTCGTACAGCTCGGTCGAGATCGACTGCAAGCCGGCGAGGTAGATGATCGCGTTGTACCCGGTCCAGCGCCAGATGACCATGACCGCGATCGTGACCTTGATGCCCCAGTACGACGAGAGCCAGCCGACCGGGTCGGCACCGACGGCTCGGAGCGCGGCGTTGACGAGCCCGAACCCGTCCGAGAACACCGAGCCGAACACGATCGCCATCGCGACCATGCTCGTCACGTTCGGGATGAAGAACGCGACCCGGTAGAACCCCTTCGCCCGGATGTTGCCGTGCAGCAGGAACGCGAGCACGAGGGCGAGGAACAGCATCGGGACGGTCGAGATGATCCAGATGATGAAGGTGTTCGAGACGGCGTTCCAGAACCGCGGGTCGGTCAGCAGGTACTGGTACTGCGCGAGGCCGACGAACGCGGGGGAGCCGACGCCGTCCCAGTCCGTGAACGACAGCACGATCGAGAAGACGATCGGGAACAGCCCGAACACGAGGAACAGCACGTAGAAGGGCGCGATCGCCACGTACTGCGGCCAGAACCGGCGCAGGCTGAAGCGGTGCCCGGTCGCCGCGGTGGAGATCGACGCGGTGGGGGCGCCCCCG
>NZ_MJGQ01000034.1:0-122525 GCF_001865095.1 Curtobacterium sp. MCBA15_013
GCCGTCGAGGACGTCCTGCGCGCCGCCCTGCACGCCTACGACTTCTGCTCGTCGAGCGCCGCGAAGACGAAGCAGTGCGTCGGGTACGCCGCGAAGCTCTCCGGCGCGACCTACGACGAGGCGCAGAACGCGAAGATCTGGACGACCGAGACGAAGGTCATCGCGGACAACCCGACGCCGGGCCAGCCGCTCGGGGGCATCGACCCCGAGAACGTGTCGAAGCTCGTCGACATGCTGCACCAGTTCGACATCGTGAAGAGCTCGGTGACCGCGGACGACGCGAAGAGCTGGTTCACGAACGAGTACATCGACGCGATCACGAAGGACGGCGAGACCGTCTGGCCCGCGCCGTGACCACGGTGGGTCGCGCGGACGCGCGACCCACCCGGCACGACGTGACACGCACCGAGCAACGACCAGAGAGGCGGCGCACCATGCCCGCGAAGGAGTACGGGATCTTCCTCCCGATCGGCAACGGCGGATGGATGCTGTCCGACACCGCCCCCCACCCCGAGGCGACCTACGCCTGGAACAAGCGCGCAGCCCTGCACGCCGAAGCGATCGGCCTCGACTTCGTGATGTCGATGGCGAAGTGGCGCGGCTTCGGCGGGAGCACCGACCACTGGGGGCGCTCCCTCGAGTCGATGACGATGATGGCCGGGATCGCTGAGGCGACCGAGCGCGTGAAGATCTGGGCGACCATGCACGCGAACGTCCACAACCCGGCGGTCGCGGCGAAGATGTACACGACGCTGCAGGACCTCTCCGGGGGTCGGGCGGGCATGAACATCGTCAACGGGGCCTACGCGGCCGAGTTCGAGCAGTTCGGGATCTGGGACGCCGGCCTCAGCCACGCCGACCGGTACCGCATGACCGAGCTCTGGACCGAAGCGGTCACCCGCCTCTGGACCGAGGACAGCGTCACGATGCACACGCCGTACTTCGACCTCGACGCCTGCGAGTCCCGCCCGCACCCGGCCAGCAGGCCGACGATCATCAGCGCCGGCAAGTCCGAGGCCGCTCGCGCGTTCCAGGCGAAGTACGCCGACGGTGCGTTCCTCGCGGCGGACAGCCTCGACGAGATGCGCGACCTGTCCCGCGACGTCCACGACCGCGCGGCCGACGAGGGTCGGGTGTGCCGGACCTACTCGATGCTCACCGTCGTGCAGGACGAGACCGACGAGGCCGCGCAGCGGAAGGTGCGCGAGTGGGGTGCCGGCGTCGACCGCGAGGCACTGGCCTCGATGCGGGCGTCGTGGGGCGTCCCCGCCGAGCAGGCCCGTGCGTGGGCGGACGGTGCTGCGGGTGAGGACGCGTTCCAGACCGCCTACGTCGCCGGTTCCGCCGAGACCGTCACGGAGCACATCGAGTACATCGTCGACCGGGGCGAGCTCGACGGCCTCATGCTGATCTTCCCCGAGTACGACCAGGACATGGTGCGCTTCGGCGAGACCGTCCTGCCGGCACTCCGCCAGCACGACGCGGCGGTCGTCCGGTGACCGGCGGCAGCGGCGGGCTCGACCCGCGACTCGCCCGGTTGCTGGACGGCCCCTCGTCGTCCGGTGATGGTGGCCGCACGCCGGCGCTCGTCGTCGTCGACGTGCAGCGCGACTTCGGTGAACCCGCGCGCATCGCCGGCTACGGGCTCGACGACCGTGCGTTCGCCGCGGTGGACGCCGCGATCGTCCGGATCGGCGCCCTCGTCGACGAGGCGCGAGCCACCGGCGTCCCCGTCGTCTGGGTCGAGCTCGGCAGCGACCCGTCCGCCCCGTGGCACAGCAGCACGTGGCTGCGCGGCGGTGCGCTCGACGGACCGATGCCGGAGGACGAGCCCTGCCGCATCGGCACCGCCGGCGCCGAGTGGTACCGCACGGCGCCGGCGCCCGGTGAGACCCGCGTCGTCAAGCGCGGCTACAGCGGGTTCCTCGGCACGGACCTGGAGGCGCGGCTCACCACCGCCGGGATCGGCTGGCTGACCGTCGTGGGACTCACGTCCGAGTGCTGCGTCTTCGCGACGGCGCAGGACGCGATGCAGCTCGGCTGGCCCGTCGTGGTGCCGTCGGACGCCACCGTCGCCTACGACATCGACGTGCACGACGCCGCGCTCACGATGATCGAGCTCAACGTCGGTGTCGTCACGGACGCTGCCGAGACCACCGCGCTGTGGCAGGCGTGGGCGGCGTCGCCGGTGGGTGCCCCGTGAGCGGCATGCACATCGCCTACGACCTGTCCTTCACCCACACCGAAGGGCGCTGGGCCGCCGCCGGCAGCTGGGTCGGCCAGGACTTCCCCGACGTCCGCATGTACATGGAGGTGGCCCGGACGGCCGAGCGCGCCGGCGTCGACATGCTGTTCTTCGGCGACGGCTCCGGCGTCCCGAGCACGTGGCGCGGCAGCATCGACCCGGCGGTCGAGTGGGGGATCCAGTGGCCCCGGCAGGACATGTCGCCGGTCATCGCGGCGATGTCGACGGTGACCGAGCACATCGGGTTCGGACTCACCTACTCGTCGACCTTCACGCACCCGTTCTCCACCGCACGGCTGCTCAACTCGCTCGACCACGTCACGGGCGGCCGGATGGCGTTCAACGTCGTCGCGTCCTCGCGGGGTGCGGACGCCGCGAACTACGGCTCCGACCACCTGATCGACCACGACCTCCGGTACGAGCGGATGGAGGAGTTCATCGGCGTCTGCCGTGCGCTCTGGGACTCCGTGGCGCCGGACGCGATCGTCCGCGACCGGGCGACCGGGCGCTTCGCCGACCCGTCGCGCGTGCACCCCATCGACCACGACGGCCGGTTCTTCAAGGTGCGGGGGCCGCTCGCCAGCGTCCCGAGTCCGCAGCGCCACCCGGTCGTCGTGCAGGCGGGCAACTCGCCGCGGGGCATCGCCGCGAGTGCGTCGTTCGCCGACCTCGTGTTCGGGTTCGGGGCGAGTGTCGCCGGGCAGCTCCGACACCGGAACGCCCTCGACGCGGCACTGACGGACGCCGGACGGGACCCCGCCGGGGTCGGGATCCTCTGGGCGACCCAGGTGATCGTCGGCGCGACGCTCGCCGAAGCCCAGGCCCGACGGGACTCGCTCCTGTCGTTCTGGAACCGCGAGGCCGTCGGGACCTTCATCTCGCACAACGCCGGGTACGACTTCTCGACGCTGCCGGCCTCCTTCCGGCTCGGGGACCTGCGCGACGAGATCGTCGCCGCCCAGGCGAGCCCGGCCGGACTCGTCGGCAGCCTGGTCGCCGAGTTCGGGGAGGACCACACGATGGACCGAGACGACTTCTTCGAGCACGGGTGGCGCGCCGCGACCGGCCTCGACCACATGCTCGTCGGCGACGCCGCGGGGGTGGCCGACGCCCTCCAGGAGAACTTCGCCGCGACCGGTGGGCGGGGCGGCTACATGCTGTCCAGCCCGCTCGGGATGCCGTCCGGGTTCGCCGACCTCAGCGAACTGCTCGTGCCGGAGCTCCGCTGCCGCGGGGCCCTCGCGCCGCGGTACCCGGGGGCCACGCTCCGCGAGAACCTGGCGGTGTGAGGTGACCCCGGCCCGTCGGTGGCTCGCGCTCGGCGGGCTCTGCCTCGGCTTCTTCATGCTGCTGCTCGACAGCACGATCGTGTCCGTCGCCCTGCCCGACCTCGGGCGTGACCTCGGTGCCGACGCGTCGACGTCGGTGTGGGTGAACAGCGCCTACCTCTTCGCGTTCGCCGTCCCGCTGCTCGTGGCGGGCCGGCTCGGCGACCGGTTCGGACACCGGCGCGTGTACCTCGTCGGGCTCGCGGTCTTCACGATCGCCTCGGTCGGGTGCGCGGCCGCGCCGGGGATCGGCGCCCTCGTCGCCTGGCGTGCGGTCCAGGGCCTCGGCGCTGCGCTGCTCACCCCGCAGTGCCTGACCGTGATCCGGTCGCTGTTCGAACCGCCGAGGCTCGCCGTCGCGCTCGCCGTCTGGAGCGCCGGCGGCGGGGCGGCGACGGTCGCCGGGCCGCTCGTCGGCGGGCTGCTCGTCGAGGCGTGGGGGTGGCCGTCGGTGTTCCTCGTGAACGTGCCCGTCGGGATCGTCACGGCGATCGCGGTCCTCCGCTTCGTGCCCGTCTCCCGGCGCATAGCCGTCCCGCTGCCCCTGTTCGCCGTCGTCGGCGTGACCGTGGGGGTCCTCGGTGTGGTCGTCGGCGTGCAGGGCACGGACACCGGGCTGCTCGCCGACCCGGTCGCCCGTGGTGGTGGGGTCCTGCTCGGCGCCGCGGTGGTGGCAGCCGTCCTCGTCCGGCAGCGGCGTGCCGGCGACCGCGCCCTCGTCCCGCTCGCCCTCTTCCGCGACCGCGGTTTCGTGACCGGGTCGTGGGGCGCCACGGCCGCGTCGTTCTGCGTCGGGTCCGCCCCGATCCCGCTCATGCTCGACCTGCAGCAGACCCGCGGGCTGAGTGCGGGATCGGCGGCCCTCGTGCTCGTGCCGATGGGGGTCGCGTGCCTCGCCTCGGCGCCGTTCGTGGGCCGCATGACGAACACCGCCGGCCCTCGGGCGACCGCGACGGTCGGAGCCGTCCTGCTCGTCGTGTCGGTGGCACTGACCGCGGTGCTCGTCGGTGCCGCGGCGCCCCTCTGGACGATCGCCGCGGCCTTCACCGGGTTCGGGATCGCGAACGCGTTCGTCTGGTCGCCGTTCTCCCTCGCCGCGGTCCTCGGTGCGGGTCCCGCGACGGTCGGGGCGGCATCGAGCGTCTTCAACACCGTGAAGCAGCTCGGCGCCGTGCTCGGCAGCACCGCGACGGCCGTGCTGCTCGCCACCGCGGGTGACGCGGTCGCGCTCGGTGCGCTCGCGCTCGTGGCCTGCGGTGCCGTGGTCGCCGCGCGTGCGCTGTCCGGCCGTCCGGGTGCCCCGGTCGTCCTGACCGGCGTTATCGTCCACGGTGCCGGGGTCGGGCACGACCTGGGGTTCCCCACCGCGAACCTGCGGCCCGAGGACGAGTCTGCTGCTCCCGTCCCCGTCGACGGGGTCTACGTCGGATGGCTCGCGGCTCCCGTCGGCGCTCCGCCACGGCAGGCCCTCGTGTCGATCGGCAGCAACAGCACCTTCCCCGACCGACCGCGCACGGTCGAGATCCACGTGCTCGACTTCGACGGCGACCTGTACGGCTCGGTCGTCGAGCTCACCGTCGGTCGGCGCATCCGACGCCAGCGCAGGTTCCGCGGGCCGGACGCGCTCGTCGCCGCGATGCGGTCCGACGAGCGTCGGGCCCGTGCGGTGCTCGCCCGCTCCTGACCGTTCGTCCCTGACCGTTCGTCCCCGACCACTCGTTCCCCGAGGAGGACCCCGTGCACGACCACTTCATCGAGGACCCGCTCGACATCCGTGAGGCCATCGCCGAGGTGCCCTCCGTCGTGGCAGCGATCGCCGCGTGCGTCGACGGTTCCCCCGTGGTCATGGTGGCGACGTCCTTCACCGTCGGCGTCTCCTACGACCCGCCGTTGGCGACGATCGCCGTGCAGCACTCCTCCACGACGTGGCCCGACCTCGCAGCAGCGCCGACGCTCGGCATCTCGGTGCTCGGCGACGGACACGGGCCGCACACGGCGCAGTTGGCGTCCCGGGACCGTGCGCGGCGCCTGCACGGCATCGAGTACGTCGCCGCCGGGTCCGGTGCGGTCTTCCTCGACGGTGCCCACTCGTGGTTCGAGTGCTCGGTCGAGGGCGTCCACCGTGCGGGCGACCACGACATCGTGGTGCTCCGCGTCCTCCGGGTCGCGCGGGATGCCGCCCGGTCGGCGCTGGTCTGGCACCGGCCGGCGCGCTTGAGGGTCGCCGTCGACGCGCAGCCGTGACCACAGGGGCGCTGGCGCCGTCGTTCCTCCCCAGCGCGGGGCGAGCAGGAGCGAGGGAAGCTCGGTAGCGTTCACGATGCGTGCACAGGGCCGTCTCCTCACTGTGCTCGTCTGCTCGGCATGCAGCGTTCAGGAGGCGCCACGAACATCCTGGGAACACATGCCGCTGTCCATCGTCATCGTCGGTCTGCTCGCCGCTTCGGGTGGGCTGCTGTGCGCGCTCATCCCGCGACCGATCCCGCGCACGATGAAGGAATCCCTTCTGCTCGGGCAGAACGCCGTGGTGATCTGATGCCGTCCGGGGGCCGGACACTTCGCCCGGAGAGGGGCTTCCGATGTTCAGGATGAAGGGAAACCTCTTGCTGCCGACGGTCATCGCCTTGGTCGCGATCGCACTCGGTGTGGTCACGCTCCTCTCGCCCGGTCGCGCCGACGCCGGCGTCGCCATCTGGGGCGCGCTCGCGGGCTTGTTCGGCGTGTACGTGTTGTGCGGGGTCCTGGTCTCGTGGCGAGCCAGGAACAAGTGACGGAGTTCGCGTCAATGAGAACGGAGCCGCATTGAACGCACTCCCACTCGTCCTCGGGCTCGTGCTGGTGGTCGGCGGATTGGCGTGCATCCCGTGGGTGGCGCAGCGGAACCGCAACCACCCGCCCTCCGACCGTGGACGGCTGATCGCAGTCGTGATCGCACTCGTCATGCTCGTCGCCGGCGCGCTGCTCCTCCGGTGAACGTCGTTGACTGACTCGCTGGCGCTCTGGGTCCTCGGCGGCGCCTTCGTGCTCCTCGGCTGCGCGACCGCGGTGTCGCCGGAGGCGATGCACGACTTCCTGCGGCGGCAGATGCGCATCGTCCAGGGCAAGAAGGCAGCTGATCGTCACGCTCAGTTGCCCACGGCACTCTTCCGGGCCCTGGGCATCGCCATGCTCTGCGTCGGCATCGTGCTCGGCATGTTCGCCGCGACGGGCGGCTGAGCGCCGAAGGACCCCGCTCAGCCCCGCACGACCGCCGCCACCGTCGCCACGACGACCTCCCGCCGCCGCGCCGCCCCCACCTCGTCGGTCAGCCGGGCGTACTCCGGCGTCGCACCGCTCCACAGCGCAGCGGTGTGGATGACGATCCCGAGGAGCTCCGCCGCCGAGAACGTCGTCGGCAGCCGCCCGTCCCGCTGCGCGTTCTCGATCGCCCGGAGCTTGGCGGCGTTGCTCCGCACGACGGCGTCGATCGGGTGCGAGGTGTCGCCCCGCTCGAGCCGGTACCAGGTCGCCAGGCGCTGCACCCAGGGTCGGTGTGCGTAGGAGTCGTGCAGGCGTCCGGCGTACTCGGGCAGGTCGTCGGCGTCGATCGTGACCTCGTCGAGCGTCTCGGCGACCATCGCGTCGAAGACCGCGTCGAACAGGCCGTCCTTGCTGCCGAAGTAGTGGTAGATCTGCGCCTTGTTGCTCGCGGCGGCTGTGGCGATCCGGTCCACGCGCGCGCCGGCGATCCCGACCGCGGCGAACTCGTCGCGGGCGGCGACGAGGAGTCGGGCGCGGGTGGCGTCGGCGTCGCGGGGCATCGGCATCCGTCCAGGTTATCAACCGGACGGTTGACAAGTGAGAACCGGAGGTGTTCCATGAGTGCTGTCAACCAACCAGTCAGTTAGGAACACCATGTCCGTCTTCCTCGTCACCGGTGCCTCGCGGGGCCTCGGCCGCTCGATCGTCACCGCAGCCCTCGCCGCCGGTCACCAGGTGGTCGCCGGGGTCCGGGACCTCCACGCCCTCGACGACCTCACCAGCGCGGAGCTCGTCCCGGTCGCGCTCGACGTCACCGACCCCGACGCCGCCCGTGCAGCGGTCCGCACCGCGGTCGAGCGCTTCGGCCGACTCGACGTGCTCGTGAACAACGCCGGGTACGCGAACCTCGCCAGCATCGAGGACGTCGACCCCGCCGACTTCCGCGCCCAGGTCGAGACCAACCTGTTCGGCGTGGTGACCCTCAGCCAGGAGGCCGTGCACGTCATGCGCGAGCAGGGCTCCGGGCACATCGTGCAGGTCTCGTCCGTCGGCGGGCGCATGTCGACGCCGGGGCTCGGCGCGTACCAGACCGCGAAGTGGGCCGTCGGCGGGTTCTCCTCGGTGCTCGCGAAGGAGGTCGGGCCCCTCGGCATCCGCGTCACCGTCCTCGAGCCGGGCGGCATGCGCACCGACTGGGCGGGGTCGTCCATGACGGTCGCGCCGGTCCGGCCGGAGTACGAGGCGACCGTCGGGGCGTCCGCACGGATGCACGGGGGCACGAGCATCGGTGCGAGCGACCCGGACCTGGTCGCCGAGCTCGTGCTGCAGGTCGTGGCGATGGACGAGCCGCCGCTCCGCCTGCTCGTCGGCCCGGACGCGTTCGAGCACGGGACGGCCGCCGGCCGCGCGCTCCTGGCCGAGGACGAGCGGCACGAGGCGCTCAGCCGGTCGACGCAGGCGGCCGACGCGACGCCGGAGCAGCTGGACCCGCTGGCACGCGCCTGAGACGCGACCACCTGACGGACGGGAGGCGCGGTGCGAGCCGGCACCGTCCCTCCCGTCCGACAAGCGGTACCGTCTCCACGCGCTGGGCGACAGTCCACGGGCCGGTGCGCGCGTGACGTGTCGGTGAGCGCGAACGTTCACCCGCGTCGACGCGGACGCGTGGTCGCCCCGCGACACGCGCCGTTGCGCGCCGCGGGGCGAGTAGCCGGCCGACGGGTGCGGCCGGTGCGAGGAGCGTAGGCAGCCTCCGCGCCCGGTGGGAGGACCCCTGCGGGATGCCGAAACGGCCTGCGGGTCCACGCAGGCAGGCGTCCGGTCAGGCGGACGCGAGCGCGCCCATCTCGCCGACCACGGCGCGCAGTCGGACCGCGAGCTCGTCCGGCCCGCCGACGGTCTCGCGGTGCGCCACCTCGGACAGCGCGGACATGACGAGGGCCACCGCGGTGCGGGCGGTCTGCTCGTCGGTCCGCGTGCCGACCGTGGCGAGCAGGGACTGCCGGGACTCGGCCATCCACTGCATGACCATCGGCGCCATCTCCGGGCGGAGCACGAGCAGCTCCTTCATCCGGCGCCGGTCCTGCGAGAGGGGCACGGTGGCGGCGACGAGGCCGCACAGGTCGTCGATGAAGCGCCCCTCGGCGGTGGCGAACCAGGTCGCGGCGGCCGGCGGGACCTCGACCGTGTCGAGCCCGAGCGCCGCGTGCGCCTTCGAGGAGAAGTAGTTGAAGAAGGTCCGGGGGGAGACGTCGGCGTCGGCGCAGATCTGCTCCACGGTCACCCCGTCGAGGCCGTGCGCCGAGACGAGCGTCAGTGCGGCGTCGTGCAGCGCCGAGCGGGTCTGCTGCTTCTTCCGTTCACGCAGCGAGCACGGCTCCGTCGCCGTCGTCGCGGGGGTGGTGGTCACGGTGACTCCTGGTGCTGGTGGGGTGGGACGCCCGTCCACGAAGGGGGACAGCGGGCGGGCGCCCCGGTCGGTCACCGGCGCTGCGCGGGCTGCGTCGGGGTGGATCCGGTCATCGGGCCGGTGAAGGAGCCCGCCTCGGCGGCGGCCAGGCCGGCGGCCGTCTCGAGCTCGTCCTCCGCCGAGAGCCGGTCGTCGTCGGCGCGCTGCGCACCCGCGGCGTCCGCACGCTCCTGCAGCGCCGAACGCTGACGGAGCGGCGGCACCCGGAAGAACCAGGTGAGGACGAAGGCGAGCAGGATCACACCGAGACCGACCCAGTAGATCGTCACGGACGAGGCGTTGAAGCCCGCCATGAACGGCCGGGTGAGCCGGCTGTCCGCACCGGTCAGGAACGAGGTGTCGTTCGTGCTCATGGTGCTCGACCCGGAGCCGCTGCCGTCGGAGACCTGCTTCGCCACGGCCGGGGTGAGCTCGCCCACCCAGTAGGACCGCTGCGCCGCGTCCGACCAGTCGACGACGAGCTTGCCGTCCTGCACCGAGGCGTGGGCCTGGTCGGCTGCCGCGGCGAGGGCCTGGGCCTGCACGGCGGCCGGGGCGCTCGCGGTCGACTGCTGCACCTGGGCGGTGACGTCGTCGAGCGAGGCCTGCACGTTCTGCTCGAGCGGGGTGACGATCGGGGTCCAGATCTCGTCTATGACGCCCCGGTTCGCGGGCGCGGTGGCCACGGTCGGGTTCGTCGCCGCGTCGAGGGCTGCGCCGAGGTCCTTCTGGTTCGCGGTCGCGTGCAGGATGTTCGACGGCATCACCGAGAACAGGATCGACAGGAGCACGGCCGTGCCGAGCGTGCCACCGATCTGGCGGAAGAACGTGGCGGACGAGGTGGCGACGCCCATGTCCCGGGCCTCGACCGAGCCCTGCGACGCGAGGGTGAGCGACTGCATGACCGACCCGAGCCCGAGCCCGATGAGGAACATGCCGATCATCAGGAACCAGAGCGGCTTGTCGATGCTCATGAACGTCAGGACGACGTAGCCCGAGGACACCAGCGCCGTGCCGATCACCGGGAAGATCCGGTAGCGGCCGACCCGGGCGACGATCTGGCCGCTCGTGATCGACGCGATCATGAGCCCGCCGACGAGGGGGAGCGTCGCGAAGCCGGACTCGGTCGGGGTCAGGCCGACGACGATCTGCAGGTAGAGGGGGATGGTCAGCATGGCGCCGAACATCGCGAAGCCGACCAGGAACCCGATGACGGTCGCCATCGAGAACGTGCCGGAGCGGAAGAGCTTCAGCGGGATGATCGCGGCGTCGCCCATCTTCGACTCGATGAGCAGCAGCGCGACGAGGCCGACGACGCCGATGACGTAGCAGGCGATCGCGGCGGCCGAGCCCCAGCCCCAGGTGCGGCCCTGTTCGGCCACGAGCAGGAGCGGGACGAGCGTGACGATGACGGCGGTCGCGCCCCACCAGTCGACCTTCGGCTTCGCGGTGTCGCCACCGTGCACCTTCGGCAGGTGCAGGAAGACGAGCACCATGACGAGGGCCGCGATGCCGATCGGCACGTTGATGAGGAGCACCCAGCGCCAGCCGGTGATCCACAGGATCTCGGAGGAACCGGCGAGCAGGCCGCCGATGAGCGGGCCGATCACGGACGAGATGCCGAACACGGCGAGGAAGTAGCCCTGGTACTTGGCACGTTCGCGCGGAGCGAGGATGTCGCCCATGATCGCGAGCGGCAGCGACATCAGCGCACCGGCACCGATGCCCTGCACGGCGCGGAAGCCGGCGAGCATGAGCATCGAGGTCGACATCGACGAGAGCACGGCGCCGAGGATGAACACCACGATGCCGAAGATGTAGAGCGGCCGGCGCCCGAAGATGTCGGAGAGCTTGCCGTAGATCGGCGTCGCGATGGTCGAGGTGATGAGGTACGCGGTCGTCACCCAGGCCTGCTGGTCGAGCCCGTGCAGGTCGTCACCGATCGTCCGGATCGCCGTGCCGAACACCGTCTGGCCGAGCGAGGACAGGAACATGCCCGCCATCAGCCCGTAGATCACGAGGAGGATCTGGCGGTGGGTCATCAGCGGCTGCTGGCCGGGTGCGGCGGAGTCCGTGGGGACCCCGGCTGCGCGTCGGCCGTGCTGCACCGGGACGGGTGCGGTGGCGGTCATCGAGCTCCTTGCTTCGTGCTGTGTTTCCTGCTGTGAAAGTTTGCAGACCGCGCAACGATACATCCATTGCTTCCGACAAGCAACTAAATGTGGCCGCTACGCTGTCCGGCATGACCGAGGACCGGGACGACGCCGAGCGACTGCTGCGCGCGCAGCTCGACCGGCTGTGGGTCCGGCAGACCCTGCGGTCGTCGCTCATCGAGTCGCGCGGGGGACTGGACCCCACGGCGCGCGTGATCCTGCGGGCGGTCGACCACTTCGGGGCCGTCCGGTCCATGGCGATCGCGGACGCCACGGGGTTGTCGCGCCCGGTGATCAGCCGCCGCGTGGCATCGCTCGTCGAGTCCGGGTACCTCGGCACCGCCCCGGACCCGGCCGACGGACGCGCCAGCCTCGTCTCGATCGCCCCGGCCGGCCGGACGCTGCTCGACACGCTCGACGTCGCCGGCGCCGAGGTCTTCGACGACCTCACGGGGGCGTTCGCCACGGGGGAGCTGCACACCCTCGCCGGGCTCCTCGCCCGGCTCAACGACCGCGCCGACGCGGTCCTCGGGATCGGCGCCACGGACCGGCGCGACGCGTCCTGACCACGCGGCACGCGCCCGTGACGTGACCAGGAGGCGGACGGGAGGCGCGGTGCGGGCCCGCCCCGATCCTCCCGTTCGTCACTGCTCGCGCCGTATTCGAGATACCGTTTCCGCATGAGCACGGACACCGCCACCACCACTGAGACCCTCGACGACGGGCCAGTGGTGACCTTCGCCGACCTCGGCCTGAGCGATGCTGTGCTCAAGGCCGTCAAGGACATCGGCTACGAGACCCCCTCCGCCATCCAGGAGGCCACGATCCCGACCCTGCTCGAGGGGCGCGACGTCGTCGGCCTCGCGCAGACCGGAACCGGCAAGACCGCGGCGTTCGCGCTGCCGATCCTGTCCCGCATGGAGGCGGGCAGCAAGGTGCCGCAGGCGCTCGTGCTGTCGCCGACCCGCGAGCTCGCCCTGCAGGTGTGCGAGGCGTTCGAGCAGTTCGCCTCCCACATGAAGCACGTGCACGTCCTGCCCGTCTACGGCGGCCAGGCGTACGGCGTGCAGCTGTCCGCCCTGCGTCGCGGCGTGGACGTGGTCGTCGGCACGCCCGGTCGCATCATGGACCACATCGCCAAGGGCACGCTCGACCTGTCCGAGCTGAAGTACCTCGTGCTCGACGAGGCCGACGAGATGCTCAAGATGGGCTTCGCCGAGGACGTCGAGACGATCCTCGCCGAGACCCCGGACGACAAGCAGGTCGCCCTGTTCTCCGCGACGATGCCGGCCCAGATCCGCCGCATCTCGCAGCAGTACCTCACCGACCCGGCCGAGATCACGGTCAAGACGAAGACGAAGACCGCGGCGAACATCACGCAGCGGTACCTCATGGTGTCGTACCCGCAGAAGGTCGACGCGCTCACCCGCATCCTCGAGGTCGAGGACTTCGAGGGCATGATCATCTTCGTCCGCACGAAGAGCGAGACCGAGACCCTCGCCGAGAAGCTCCGCGCCCGCGGGTACGCCGCAGCGGCCATCAGCGGTGACGTCGCCCAGGCCCAGCGCGAGCGCACGGTGAACCAGCTGAAGTCCGGCAAGCTCGACATCCTCGTCGCCACCGACGTCGCCGCCCGCGGCCTCGACGTCGACCGCATCACGCACGTCGTGAACTACGACATCCCCGTCGACATCGAGTCCTACGTGCACCGCATCGGCCGCACGGGTCGCGCCGGCCGCTCGGGTGACTCGATCAGCTTCGTCACCCCGCGCGAGCGTCGCCTGCTGTCCGCGATCGAGCGGCACACCAAGCAGCCGCTCACGCAGATGCAGCTGCCGACGATCGAGGACGTCAACGAGACGCGCCTCACCCGCTTCGACGACGCGATCACCGCGGCGCTCGAGCAGCAGGACCGCATCACCGCGTTCCGCGACATCATCGCCCACTACGTCGAGCACCACGACGTCCCGGCCGACGACGTCGCCGCCGCGCTGGCCGTCGTCGCGCAGGGCGAGGACCCGCTGCTGCTCGACCCGAAGGCCGACGAGCTGCGGAACCGCGTCGACCGCGACGGCCGGAGCAGCGACCGTCGTGACCGTGACGACGACCGCGGTGCCCGTGGCGACCGGGCCGACCGTGGCCCGCGCCGCTCGCAGCCGATGACCGCCTACCGCATCGAGGTCGGGCGTCGGCACCGCGTCGAGCCGCGCCAGATCGTCGGGGCCCTCGCGAACGAGGGTGGTCTGCGCCGTGACGACTTCGGGGCGATCCAGATCCGCCCGGACTTCTCGATCGTCGAGCTGCCCGCCGACATGGACGCCGGGGTGCTCGACCGGCTGACGGACACCCGGATCAGCGGGAAGCTCATCGAGATCAAGCCGGACCGCCGTGGTGGCGGTGGCGGGGCGCGCCGGTACGACCGCGACGACCGTGGGCCGCGTGCCGGTGGTCGGGACCGTGACGACCGCGGGCCGCGTCGGTACGACCGCGACGACCGTGCGGAGCGCAAGCCGCGTCACTGACGCGCGTCCTCTCGACGGGAGGCGCGGTGCCAGCTGGCACCGCGCCTCCCGTCGTTTCCGGGTTGCGGGATGACGCATGAGGGCCTGCGCGGCCCGCACGATCCCGGCGCCGACGGGTCCGCGACGTCCGACCGGTGCTCTGATGTCCGTAGTCGTGGCGCATGGACCACGGGACGAACAGGGGAACGCACGTGTTCAGAGCCGTACTGACCGCCGCAGCCGCGGTGGCGCTCGTCATCGGGGGAGCCGCGCCGGCGACGGCCGCACCCTCGTCGGTGCCCGGCGCACCGACCTCCGTCCGCGTCACCGGAGCCGCGGACAGCGCGACCGTGACCTGGGGACTCCCGAAGTCCGGCGCGAAGGTCACCAGCTGGCGCGTCACCGTCTCGCCCGCGCAGCAGCAGCCGGACGCCGGCGTCGACCGGCTCCCGGCCGGCGCGCGGTCCGACCGGTTCGGCAACCTGACCGCGAGCACCGCGTACACGTTCTCGGTCCGTGCGGTCGGGACCCGGGGCACGGGCAAGGCCGTCTCGGTGCGGTACACCGCGCCCGGGTCGGTCCAGACCGTGCAGTCCCTGTTCGCACTCGACGGCGCGGGCTCGGTCGTGCGGTTCCCGACCTCCGGCACGTCCGCCCCGACCACGATCGCGCCGAACGCCGCCGGCTTCACAGCAGACGACGTGGGCGACGTGTTCGTGCCCTCGGCGGACCGCACCTCGATCGTGATGTACCCGGCCGGCGGCGCCGCTGCCCGGACCGTGGCGACCGGCCTGCGCCTCACGGCGGACCTCCGCTCGGACGTCGCCGGCAACCTGTACTGGGTCGACTCGGTCTCCGGTGCGATCACGAAGCTCCCGGTGTCCGGGGCCGCACCGACGGCGATCATCCCCTCGGCCGGCTCCGGCTGGGCGGTCGGACGCGACGGCACGGTCTCGGCCGTGACCTTCGGGACCCAGGGCGCCGCGACGAAGGTCGTCTCCGTGTCGCCGACGGGCGTCCGGACCACCCGGTCGATCCCCGAGACCGGCTACCGGATCTTCGCGGCGGTCATCGCGGACGGCGGCGGGAACCTCTACGTCAACTACCTCTCGACCGGCGCGTCCGGTGCGAGCGGATGGGTGCTGCTGGCGAAGGGCTCGAGCGAGCTCGTGTCGGCCGAGTCCCGGATCGGCTTCACCTACGCGGCGACGAACGGGCGGGCGCTGGTGTCCGCCAAGTCCGCCGGGTGGTGCGCCGCTCCGAGCGAGGGCAGCCCCGGCGGCTGCACCGCCGACAAGACCATCACCTCGCTGTCCTCGCGGACGGCCGACGGGACGACCACCGAGCAGACCACGAGCGGCGTGACCGCCCAGGGCCGTGGCGTGTGGATCGGTGCGGCGGACGAGGCGGGCAATCTGTTCTTCGACGTGAGCGCCGGCCCGACGACCGGCCTCTGGCGGCTGGACGCCGCAGGCGGCGTGGCGCAGCGGCTGTCCGCTGGACAGTTCTCGCGGTTGCTGGTGATCTGAGGTCGGACCCGACCAGGTGACTGACGGGAGGCGCGGTGCGGGCTCGCACCGCGCCTCCCGTCATGCAGTGCGCAGCCGGTTCAGGCGACGCCCTCGACGGTCCGTCGGCACACCTCGTCCCACGGGGTCGGCTCGATGCCGAAGTGGGCTCGGGCCGCCGAGTCGTCGACCACGTACGGGGCCGTCCACTGGTAGCTCATCTCGGCGATCTCGCGCATCATCGGTGAGAACAGGCCCATCGCGCGGAGCATGCCGGCGGGGAGACGCCGGACGGTGACCGGGGGCTTCGCCGCCGCGGCCAGTACCTCGGTGAGGGCCTGCACCTGCGACCGCGGCGCGTTGCTCGGCACCATCCAGGTGCGTCCGTGGGCGGTCTCGTCCGCCGCGGCCGCGACGAGCATCCGGGCGACGTCGAGCACGTCCGTGAAGGTGTGCGGCAGGTCGGTCCGGCCGATCATCGACACCGCCTTCCCCTGCAGCGCTGCCGGCAGGACGCGGGTGATGTGGCCGTTCTCGCCGATGCCGGCGCCGACGTAGTCCGAGGCGCGGACCTCGACGGCACGCAGCCGTCCCGCCTCGTGCGCCGTGCGTGCATCGGCCCAGAGCCGTGCCCGCAGGATGCCCTTGTGGTCCGTCGCGGCGTCCGGCAGGCTCTCGCGCATCGGTCCGTCGACGGGTCCGTAGGGGTAGAGGTTCCCGGTGATGGCGTACACCGCGCCGGTCCGCTCGGCTGCGGTGAGCAGCGCGGTCGCGAGCGGCGGCCAGGTCTGCTCCCACTGCGTGTAGTTGCCGGGGTTGGCGCAGTTGTAGAGAGCGACGGCCCCCTCGGTCGCCCGGGTGAGCGCGTCGGCGTCCGAGGCGTCCAGGGCGAGGTGCTCGACGCCGGAGACACCCGTGTCCCGGCCAGAGCGCGTGGCGACGGTGACCCGCTCGCCCCGTTCCGCGAGGAGTGCGGCGACGTGACGGCCCACCGGACCGGCACCGATGACGACTTGGTGCTGCGACATGGCTTCCTGCTTTCGTCTGTTTGCGAGAGCACCGCTCTCGGTTCTCAGCATGCACGAGCGGTCGCCGAATTGCAAGAGCAGTGCTCTCGATTGTGTGCAGTGCTCTCTCGTGTCATGGTGGAGGCATGACGGACAAGGCGCCCACTGCACGATCCCTCGCACGCGAGACCGTGCGGGCCGGCATCCTCGCCGCTGCCCGGGTCCGGCTCACCGAGGAGGGGCCGTCGCAACTGAGCCTCCGCGCCGTCGCCCGTGACGTCGGGATGGTGTCGTCGGCCGTCTACCGGTACTTCCCGAGCCGCGACGACCTGCTCACGGCGCTCCTCATCGCCGACTACGACGAGCTCGGCGGCGCGGTCGAGGCAGCCGAGGCGGCAGCGGGACCGGCACCCGGGGCTCGGTGGGTCGCGGTGTGCCGGGCGATCCGGACGTGGTCGATCGCGCACCCGGGGGACTTCGCGCTCCTGTTCGGCTCGCCGGTGCCCGGGTACGTCGCGCCGCGGTCGACCGTGGACCCGGCGTCGCGGACGACGCTCACGATCGTGCGGGTGGTCGCGGACGCGGTGGCGGACCCGGGGTACCGCGCACCGCTCCCGGCCGGGTCGGGTCCGGGGCCCGTCGCTGCGGCGGTCGCGGACGGGGTGGCGTCCCTGCGGGCGTTCGGCACCGAGCTGCCGGAGGAGGTCCTCGTCCGCACGCTGATGGCCTGGACGACGGTGTTCGGCACGGTGTCGTTCGAGCTGTTCGGGCATTTCGTCGGTTCGGTGTCGGACGGTGCGGCGTACTTCGACGAGGTCATCGCGCGGCTGGCCGAGGGACTCGGGTTCGTCGCCGAGTTCGACTGACGGGGTCGCGCTGCGGGTCGCGCCGTCCGTCGGTCGCGGGTCGCGTCGTCCGTTGGCCGCGTCCTGTTGTCCCCAGAGCGGGGTGCCGGTCTGACAGGGGGCCCGTTCCTGCGGTAGACAGGTCGTGGGCCCCGGTCGTACCCGACGACCGAGTCCACGCTCGGGACGGCACACCTGGAGTCTCCCCGGACGGACCACCACCCTCGGGCGCGCGCCGCGGCCGGGGGCCGACGGATCAGGGAGGCTCGCTTGCGACGCAGCACGTTCGGCGACGCCGTCGTCGGGGGCACCCGGTGACCGCGCTCGACGTCAGCCGGCAGGACCGCCGCCGTCTCACGACCGGGACACCCCGGAAGCGCCTCGTCGCCGTCCGGACCGTCGCCCTGCTCGCCTCGATCGCCGGCGTGAACTACATCGTCTGGCGCTGGGCCGCCTCGGTGAACTGGCACTCGTGGTGGATCGCCGTCCCGCTGATCCTCGCCGAGACGTACAGCGTGATCGACTCGCTGCTCTTCGCGTTCGGGGCCTGGCGGCTCCGTGAACGCGGGGAACCGCCGACCCCGCCGCAGGACCCCGTGACCGTCGACGTCTTCATCACGACGTACAACGAGCCCGTCGACCTCGTCGTCCGCACCGCGACGGCGGCGAAGGCGATCACGCACCCGCACACCACGTGGATCCTCGACGACGGCAACCGTCCGGAGATGCGCGCCGCCGCCGAGTCGCTCGGGATCGGCGTGATCACCCGGGGCGCCGACTGGATCGACCGACCGCGGCACGCCAAGGCGGGGAACCTCAACAACGCCCTGCTCGCGACCCAGGGGGAGTTCCTCCTCATCCTCGACGCCGACCAGGTCCCGGAACCGTCGATCCTCGACCGCACGCTCGGGTACTTCAAGGACTCGCGGATGGCGCTGGTCCAGACGCCGCAGTGGTTCGAGAACGTCCCCGAAGCCGACCTGCTCGGCAGCCAGGCGCCCCTGTTCTACGGGCCGATCCAGCAGTCGAAGGACGGGTGGAACGCCGCGTTCTTCTGCGGGTCGAACGCGATCCTCCGGCGCGAGGCGCTCATGCAGCTCGGGGTCACCCGGTACGTGCGCGAGGTCGAGGCGTCGGTCGCGCGGACGATCAAGACCTCCCGGAAGCTCCTCGCCCGTGCACGCGAGACGGAGACCGACCCGCGGGTGCTCGGGGCGCTCGACGAGGCCGAGGCCGTGGTCGACCGCGCCCGCGACCAGGTCCAGCGGGGCGAGCCGCTCGGCGACGTCACCTACGACTTCCAACGCGGCATCGACACGATCTCCTACCGGTTCGCCGCGTCCGACCTCGAATCGGTCCGCAACGACCTGCAGGAGCTCGCGGCGATGTCGACCGACGCGAACACCTTCGCGGGCCTCGACGACGCGGCACTCGACGTCCTCGGCCGCCGCGACGCCTCGCCGGTCGCCGCGATCGAGTCCATCGCCGTGCTCACCCGGGCGCTCGACGTCAACCGTGACGACGAAGCCCAGCCGATCATGCCCCTGGCGACGATCTCGGTCACCGAGGACATGGCGACCGCCATGCGCCTGCACGGCCTCGGCTGGAAGTCGGCCTACCACGACGAGATCCTGGCGAAGGGCCTCGCCCCAGAGGACCTGCCGACCATGCTCGTGCAGCGGCTCCGCTGGGCGCAGGGCACAATGCAGGTCTTCTTCCGCGAGAACCCGCTCGTGCAGAAGGGCCTGTCGTGGGGGCAGCGGCTCATGTACTTCTCGACGATGTGGAGCTACCTGTCCGGCTTCGCCGCGATCGTCTACATCGCGGCCCCGGTGCTCTGCCTGTCCTTCGGTGTGGTGCCGGTCCAGGCGTACAGCGTCGACTTCTTCGTCCGGCTCATCCCGTTCCTCGTCCTCAACCAGCTGCTCTTCTGGGTGGTGGCGGCCGGCAGACCGACGTGGCGCGGGCAGCAGTACTCGCTGGCGTTGTTCCCGGTCTGGATCGAGTCCGTCACGAGTGCGTTCGAGAACGTGTTCCGGGGCAAGCCGCTGGGCTTCCGGGTCACCCCGAAGGTCCGTGACGAGTCCGAGCAGAAGCCGCGGTGGGACCTCGTGAAGCCCCAGCTCATCGCGATGGGGGCCCTCGTGGCGGCGCTGATCCTGATCGGCATCCGGTACCTGACCGGCCAGGCGTCCGGCATCGCGCCGCTCGTGAACACCGCATGGGTCGTGTTCGACCTGTTCATCTTCAGCATCGTCATCCGGGCCGTGCTCTACCGCGGACCGGGCACCGCGCAGTCCGAGCACGAGTCGAGCACGGCCGGGGGACCCCTGTGAGCCCGGCGCGGGTCGAGTTCGACGTCCCGGCGGTGCCGGCGTCCCTCGACGAGGTGCAGGACCGCTTCGGCGCGTGGTGGGACACCCTCGGCATCGACGACGTCCGGCTCCGCTTCGGCCTCGAGACCGCCCTCGCCGAGATCGCCGCGAACATCGTCGAGCACACCCGACGCGCCGACCAGGAAGCCGGCCGGCGCTACACCGTGGAACTCGACGCGACCGACCACGAGCTCGTCGCCGTGCTCACCGACAACGGGCTGCCGGTCGACATCGACCTCGCTGCCGTGACGATGGCCGACGCCGACGAGGAGAGCGGTCGGGGCCTGGCCCTCGCGATCGCCGCGCTCGACCGGCTCGAGCACCGACACGAGGGTGGTCACAACGTCTGGACCCTGGTGTGCGCACGGTGAGCCGGACCGCTGCCCGGCTCGTCGCGTTCCTGGTGGTGCTCGCGACGTTCGCCCTGGGTGGCGCGCTGCCGGCGTCAGCGGTGCAGGCTGCCGCGACGAGCGGTGCGTCGATCGCGCCGTCCGACGGGAAGACCTGGTTCGGACCGGACATCGACTGGGGCGACGACGCACCGGCCGGGTACGCGGGACGACTCGGTGCGACACCGTCGATGTACGGCGTGGAGATCCAGTACCCGCTCGACCGCAGTGCCCGCAAGGAGTTCCTCCGGGCCACCCGCGCTGCCGCGACGCAGGGCGCCGTCCTCGTGGTGAGCCTCGAGCCCGACCAGTCGCTCCGGTCCCTCACCGCGGCCGACGCCCGTGCGGCGAACGCCCTGCTGGAAGAGGTCCACCGCCAGTACGACACCCAGGTGCTCGTCCGGTTCGCCCCGCAGATGAACGGCACGTGGGTGCGGTGGGGGCAGCAGCCGACACAGTTCGTCACGGCCTTCCGGACGCTCGCGACCGCGGTCCACGGCGGCAGCTCGGACGCGCTGATGGTGTGGTCCCCGTCCTACGGTGCGGGCTACCCCTTCGGCGAGTCCGCCGGCCGGCTGCAGGACCTCTCCGCGACCGACGTCTCGAAGCTCGACACGAACGGCGACGGACAACTCACCGCGGCCGACGACCCCTACGAGCCGTACTGGCCCGGGGACTCCGCCGTCGACTGGGTCGGGCTGTCGATGCTGTACTTCGGCAAGGGCAAGGCGACCGAGGCAGCCGGTCGGGACGTCCCGCTCACCCGGAACGACGTCCCCGAGGCCGGCGAGGTCACCGCTCGTTTCGACGAGACCTGGGGCTACGAGCAGCGACAGCAGGGGAGCTTCTACGACCGCTTCGCCGTGGCCGACGACCGGCCGATGCTGCTCGACACCGGGGCGCTGTACGACCACTCGCTCCGGGGTGCCGACGAACTCCCGGTGAAGCAGGGCTGGTGGCGACAGGTGATCGCCGCCGTGCAGGACCGCCCGTTGATCCGCGGCGTGACGTTCCTCGAGACGAACCGCCGCGAACCCGAGGCCGGCAACCGCGTGGCCGACTGGCGCGACACCGCCGTGCCCGGCATCGCCGGCTCGTTCCGCACCGACCTCGAGCGCGCGGGCGACTTCGTGTTCGGACCCGTGACGGACGAGGTCACGCCACGGGACGGTGCCGCGGCGACCGACCAGCAGTACGACACCGGCGGCGACCAGATGGCCTGGATCGTCTGGTGTGCCGTCGGTCTCGCGGTCGTGTTCCTGCTGAGCGGCCTGTTCGGTCGACTGCTGCCGAGCTGGCGCTACCCCGACGACGGCAAGCCCGGGCGCGACCTGCGGCTCGACCTGTTCCGCGGGTTCATCATCCTCGCCGTGGTGATCACCCACATCGAGATCGGCGGACCGTACTCGTACATCACGCTGCACGCCGTCGGCGCGATCACCGGCGCGGAGATGTTCGTGTTCCTGTCCGGCATGGTCCTCGGCATGACCTACCCGTTCGCCATCAAGAAGTTCGGCGAGTGGGCGGCCGCCATCGGGGCGTGGAAACGCGCGCGGAAGCAGTACCTCGTCACGCTCGGGGTGATCCTCGTCGTCTTCGCGCTGAGCTTCGTGCCCTTCCTGAACACCGACGCGATCACCACCTTCACCGACCGGGGGACCGGCACCGGGGGAGTCGGCGCCGAGGGGCGCGTGTACGACCTCTACCCGAACGCGATGCAGCTGCTGGCGTACCCGCCGCCCTGGTACGCGATCCGGCAGTTCCTGCTGCTCGAGATGGGCCCGTGGCCGTTCAACATCATGGGCCTCTTCGTGGTGCTGAGCCTGTTCATCCCGGCGTTCATGTGGGTGATCCGCCGCGGGTTCTGGTGGGCGCTGCTCATCGTCAGCTGGGCGCTCTACGTCTACCAGGCGCTCAACCCGGAGTTCCGGCCGCTGAACTCCCAGTTCGAGGCGGTCTTCCCGCTCCTCACCTGGCAGGTCGTGTTCACCCACGGACTCGTGCTCGGGTACTACCGCCGGCAGATCATCGGCGCACTGACCGGTCGCCTCGGCAAGGTCCTCGTCGGGGTCGGCATCGGCGGGTACGCCCTGTTCCTGGTCTACGTCTGGGCGGGCGACCACTTCGGGTTCACGCCCGTGCCGTTCCCGGCGACGATGTACGACCAGCTGTACAACACCGCCTACCAGCGCGTCGACCTGCAGTGGGGGCGCCTGGTCGACATCGCCTTCTTCGCGATCGTGTCGTACGCGATCCTCACCGTGTTCTGGAAGCCGATCGCGAAGGCCATCGGATGGCTGTGGATCCCGATCGGGCAGGCGAGTCTCTACGTGTTCGTCTGGCAGGTGTTCTTCGCGCTGGCGATCGCGTCGATCCCGGGTGTCGACTGGGGCAACGGCTGGATCGGCTTCGCGACCCACACCCTGCTGATCCTGCTGGCCTGGTACATGGTGCGGAAGCGGTTCCTGTTCTCGGTGATCCCGCGCTGACGCGCTGTGCGACGGACAGGAGGCGCGGGGCGGGCCCGCACCGCGCCTCCCGTCCGTCAGCTGGTCGCGGTGCGCTGGCACTCGCCGTCGCGTTCGGCGGCCTGTGGTTCCTGGTGACGATCGTCGTGATGCCGGAGCTCAACGCTGTCGAGCGAGCCGTGATCTCCGCCATCACGGGTGCCGCGTACGGCATCGTCATGGCGATCTTCCTCATCCGGCTGCGGCGCGGGTACGGCACCGTCCTGCAGGACGCGGGCTTCCGTCGAGCAGTCCGGCGCGGGGTCGTCCCGCCCGACGTCGACGTCGAGGGATGGCGACGTGCGGTGCAGCAGCACCGGAACCAGTACCACCCGCTGCGATGGGCGGCCCCGCTGGTGTACGTTCCGATGACCGGCCTCTCCGTCTGGGTCGCAGCGTCCGGACAACCGCTCTCCTGGATCTTCGTCGGCCTCTTCCTCGTCATGCTGGTCGCCTCCCTGATCGTTGCCCCTCGAGCGGTCCGCCGGACCGACGCGATGCTGACCGAACTCGACCGCCGTGAGCGGTCGGTCCAGTGAGACGCGATGGGTGACCGAGACCCCCGCTAGCAGCGGGGGTGGTCCTGGTCGTGACCGTCCCACAGGTCGCCGCACTCGACGGGTTCCGCGCCCGACGACGCGAGCCACGGCCCGGCGCCGTGCGCGGGGTCGCGGGACAGCGCGGCGATCAGCGCGGCGCGGTGCTCCGAGCCGACGACCACCGGGTGTCCCGGCACGCCGTGGTGGACCGCGCGGCGGAGCGCCGCCGGGCGGTCACCGTCGCCGATCACCCGCCGGACGGCCGACGCGGGGAGGCCGGGCAGGTCGACGAGGGAGACGCACGCCGACGCCGGACCGGTGACGGCCGCGAGCCCGACGGCGAGTGACGCGCCCGGACCCGCTGCCCAGTCGTCCGCGACGACGACGGTGACCGCGTCCACGGCGGGCACGAGGGCCCGCGCCCGGGCGGCGGCGGCGCCGAGGACGACGACGACCCGGTCGCAGCCCCCGACCAGGAGCGCGTCGACGCCGAGGTGCAGCCACGGAGTGCCGTCCGGCTCGGCGACCAGCGCCTTCGGCCGCCCCATCCGCGTCCCCGCACCGGCGGCGAGCAGCACGCCCACCACGTCGGTCACACGAACGCCGGCACCGACGTCCACGCGGCAGGGGCCTCGGCGACGCCGTCGCGCACGACGGTGCCGGAGATCAGACCGTAGGGCCGGTCGGCGGCGAAGAACACCTCGCCGGGGTTGTCCAGGCCGAACGGTGCGAGGTCGACCAGGAAGTGGTGCTTGTTCGGCATCGAGAACCGCACCTCGGCGATCTCCGGGAACGCCTCGATCGCCGAGCGGCCCATCGCGAACAGGGTCTGCTGCAGCGCCAGGGAGTGCAGCTCGGCGAAGGTCGCGAGCATCTGGTCGAGGACGCCCGCGTACACGGCGTCGTAGTCGATGCCCGCCGCCACCGCCTCGGGCGTGTAGCGCCAGCGGGCCGTCACCGAGGTCGCGAGGATCCGGTCGTCGGTCTCCGCGAGCGTCGTGTACCCGTCGCGCGGGAACCCGTGGAACTCGCTGCCGGTCGACTTCAGGACCGTCAGGTCGGTGACCCCGGCGAGCACGTGCACGTCGTCGCCGTCGACCTGCACCACGGCCGTGCGGGTTCCGCGGCCGGCCCGGACGAACGAGTGGTCGTGCTCCCGGCCGTCGACGACGATCCGCTCCCATGTGTGCTGCTCGGCGGACAGGGTGGAGCCGTCGTACCAGTCGAAGGCGGTGCTGAAGTGCCGGCCGAGGCGCAGGAGGAACTCCTCCGGCGTGCCCACCCCGTGCTCCTTCGCGAAGGCGTAGACGGTGTTCTTCTGCGTGTCCGTCGCGACGACCTTCGCGTTGTCGCCCTCGGTGTACGAGTCGGCGAGCGCCGCACCGCGCAACTGCGTCGTGACGGTCAGGTCCTCGATCTCGTGCCGGTCGGTGTCGCGCGTCACCCGGACGAGCCGGACCTCGGCCTTGCCGTACTGGTTCGCACCGAGGTGGACGGTCGTGGTGGTGGGGACTGGCTGGACGTCGGTGATCTCCATGGAGGCGACGATGACACCCGCGTGTTTCGGCGGTGGGTCGAACAGGTCACGAGCTCCGTCAGCGGCCACGGCCCGGTCGTGACGCAGCCGTCGAACGCCCGTAACCACACGGAAACACCCGTTCCATAGCGTTGCCGCCACGACGCACCCGATCGAGGAGGGCCCCGTGGCGCACACATCCGCACCCCGGCGGTCCTCGGCGTGGAACCGCGGGATGATCGCGCACGGACGACGGTCCGACGGCGCCACCGACACCCGTCCCACCATCCCGATCGGACCCTGCAATGGACCTCGTCTCCGTCCGCACCGTGCGGACACCGTCGCACCGCGACGACCTCTCGTTCGGTCCCGGTGAGCATCCCCTCGCCGGCGGCACCTGGTTGTACTCGGAGGAGCAGCCGGGCCTGACCGGGCTCGTCGACCTCACGACACTGGGGTGGCGCGACACCGAGCGCAGCGCCGGAGGGCTCCGGATCGCCGCGACGTGCACGATCGCGTCGCTGCTGCGCGTGGCGCCCGAGGACGACTGGCGTGCCTGGCCGCTCGTCGACCGGTGCGCCAACGCGTTGCTGGCGTCGTTCAAGGTGTGGAACCAGGCGACGGTCGGCGGCAACGTCGCGGTCGCCCTGCCGGCGGGGGCGATCACCGCGCTGCTCGTGACGCTCGACGCGATCGCGGAGGTCTGGACGCCGGACGGCGGGGAGCGCCGGGTCCCGGTGGCGGACCTGGTCACCGGGCCGCGGACGACCGACCTCGCGCCGGGTGAGGTCATCCGGGCGTTCGACGTGCCACGAGCGGCCCTCGTGGCGCGCACCGGGTTCCGACGGGTGTCCCTCAGCCCGCACGGCCGGACCGGTGCACTCGTCACGGCGCGGTGGTCGGCGTCGGGCTTCGTCCTCGTCGTGACCGGGGCGACCCCGCGGCCGCTCGTGCTCCGTCACCCCGGGGTCCCGACCGCCGCGGAGGTCGACGCACGACTGGAGGCACACGACGCCTGGTACGACGACCCGCACGGTTCCCCGGACTGGCGGCGCGCGGTGACCCGGCGGTTCGCGGCGGAGGTCGTCGCTGAGGCGCTCGGGACGACGGGCGGTGCGGCATGAGGTTCGAGGTCGACGGCGCGACGGTGGACGCCGAACCGCAGCCCGGTCAGGTCCTCCGCACCCTGCTCCGCGAGCACGGGGTGACGTCCGTGAAGAAGGGCTGCGACGCGGGCGACTGCGGTGCGTGCTCGGTGCTCGTCGACGGTGTGCCGGTCCACTCCTGCATCACGCCGGCGCACCGGATGGCGGGTCGTGCCGTCACCACGGCGGCCGGGCTCGGAACGCCGGAGGACCCGCACCCCGTGCAGCGCGCGTTCGCCGAGGCCCCGGGCTTCCAGTGCGGCTTCTGCACCGCCGGGTACGTCGTCACGGCGTCCACGCTCGACGAGGACGCCCTGGCCGACCGGCACCGCGCCTTGAAGGGCAACCTCTGCCGGTGCACCGGGTACCGGGCGATCGAGGACGCCCTGGACGGGGTCGCGAACACGGCGTGCGCGGCGGCCGGTCAGGCGATCGGCACGTCGGTCGCCGCTCCCGCCGCGATGGCGATCGTGACCGGACGCGAGGAGTACACGCTCGACGTGCGGCGGACCGAGGGTCTGTTGCACCTCGCGGTCCTCGGCAGCCCGCACCCGCACGCCCGCATCGTGTCGATCGACACGGCGGAGGCCGAAGCCCTCCCGGGCGTGCACGCCGTCCTCACCCACCACGACGACCCCGGCGTGCTGTTCTCCACCGGTCGGCACGAGTCCCGCCTGGACGACCCGGACGACACCCGGGTGCTCGACCGGGTGCTCCGTTTCCGTGGGCAGCGCGTGGCCGCAGTGGTCGCGGACAGCGTCCGGATCGCCGAGCAGGCCTGCGCCCTCGTTCGGGTGCGCTACGAGGTGCTGCCCAGCGTGCACGACCCGGACGCGGCCCGTGCCGCCGGCGCTCCGCTCCTGCACGCCGACAAGACGACCCAGGAGCACCGGATCGCCGAGCCGGGCCGCAACGTGGTCGCCGCCCTGCACGGTGAGACGGGCGACGTCGACGGAGCCCTGGCGACGGCCGCGGCCACCGTCGAGGGCACCTGGACGACCGGACGCGTCTCGCACGCCGCGCTCGAGACCCACGCGACCCGCGGGTCCGTCGACCGCGACGGGCGGCTCGTGCTCCGGACCGCGACGCAGGTCCCGTTCCTGGTGCGGGACGAGATCGCGCACGTGTTCGGCCTCGACCCGAGCCGAGTCCGTGTCATCGCGAAGCGCGTCGGCGGTGGGTTCGGCGGGAAGCAGGAGTTGCTGACCGAGGACCTGGTCACCCTCGCGGTGCTGCGGACCGGTCGCGCGGTGCAGTACGAGTTCAGTCGGCGTGACGAGTTCACGATCGCCCCGACCCGGCACCCGATGCGCGTGCGGGTCCGGCTCGGTGCCGACGCCGAGGGGCACCTGACGGCACTGCACGTCGACCAGACCATGGACACCGGCGCGTACGGCAACCACGGGATCGGTGTCATGTTCCACTCCGTCAGCGAGTCCGTCGCCGTCTACCGGTGCCCGTCGAAGCGCGTGGACGCGGAGTCCGTGTACACGAACAACCTGCCGTCCGGGGCGTTCCGCGGGTACGGGCTCGGCCAGGTCGTGTTCGCGATCGAGTCCGCCATGGACGAGCTCGCCCGGGAGCTCGGCATCGACCCGCTCGACCTGCGGCGGCGGAACGTCGTGGTCCCCGGAGACCCCCTGGTGGTCACGGACCCGCACGAGCAGGACGACCTGCGCTGGGAGGGCAGCTACGGACTCGACCAGTGCATCGACCTGGTGGAGGACGCCCTCCGTGCACCGGTACCCGAGGTCCCACGCATGGACGGGCCACCGCTGGACGACTCCGGGGACTGGGCGTTCGGCACCGGGGTCGCCCTTGCGGCGATCGCCACGATGCCACCGCGCGGGCACCACGCGCACGTGTCGGTCGAGGCCACGGCGGAGGGCCGGTACCGCATCGGCGTCGGCACGGCCGAGTTCGGCAACGGGACGACGACGGTGCACACGCAGCTCGTCGCCACCGCCCTCGGCACCACCACGGACCGGGTCGACGTGCACCAATCGGACACCGACGCTGCCCGGCACGACACCGGGGCGTTCGGGTCCGCCGGGGTCGTGGTCGCCGGCAAGGCGCTGTACGCCGCGGCACAGGCACTGCGGGAGGACATGACCGCGCGCGCCCTCGGGATCGTCGCCGCCCGGACACCCCGGACCGCGTCGGGTCCGCTCGGGCCGGCGGTCTCGATCGGGCCGGACGGCGTCCGCATCGGGGAGGAGCTCGTCGGGCACGCCGAGCTGCTCGCCGACGGCCCGCTCGTCGCGCACGGCAGCCACGACGGCACGCCACGGTCGCTCGCGTTCACCGTGCACGGCGCCCGGGTGGCGGTGCACCGGCCGACGGGTGAGGTCCGCGTGCTGCACAGCGTGCAGGCGGTGGACGCCGGCACCGTCCTGAACCCGGAGCAGCTCCGCGGCCAGGTGGAGGGCGGCGCCGCGCAGGCGATCGGCTCGGCGCTCTACGAGGAGGTCGTGCTGGACGAGACCGGTCGGGTGACGACCGACGCGTTCCGGGCGTACCGGGTGCCGAAGATCTCCGACGTGCCCCGCACCGAGGTGCGCTTCGCCGACACGCACGACCCGCTCGGCCCCCTCGGCGCGAAGTCGATGAGCGAGGCGCCGTACAACCCGGTCGCGCCAGCCGTCGCGAACGCGGTGCGCGACGCCGTCGGCGTGCGCCCCCACCGGTTGCCGATGACGCGCGACCGCGTCTGGGCGATGCTCCAGGACGCGACCGACGCCGGGGGTGCGTGATGTTCGAACTGGCACCGCGCCTCCTGGCCGCCCTCGACGCGGGGGAGCCCGTGGTCGTCGCGACGGCCGTCGCGATGACGGGCAGCGCGCCGACCGGCGTCGGCTCGTCGATGGCCGTCCTGCCCGGCGGCCAGGTCGTCGGCACCATCTCCGGCGGGTGCGTCGAGGGGGCGCTGTTCGACACGGCGGAGCAGGTCCTCGAGACCGGCGAGGCGGTGCTCGAACGCTTCGGGTTCGACGACGACCCGGACGACGTCGACGCGATGTGGGCACCGGCGCTCCGCTGCGGTGGTCGCGTCGAGGTCCTGGTCCGTCGCGTCCGTCCCGACGACGTCGACGTCGTGGACGCACTCCGGCGCGCGGCGTCCGGGGTGCCGACGTCGCTCGGCCTCTCGCTCGACCCGGCGACGCTCGGCGCGGTCGTGCACGTCCCCGACGGCTGCGGCGGCCGGCTCTTCGTCGAGCGGGCCGACGTCCGGCCGCGGTGCATCGTGGTGGGCGCGGTGGAGTTCGCCGTGGCCCTCACGAACGCGGCCGCGGTGCTCGGCTACGCCGTGACGGTCGTCGACCCGCGGCCGGTGTTCCTGACCGACGAGCGCTTCCCGGCCGCCGACGAACGCATCGTGGGCTGGCCGACGCGTGTGGTCGAGGCGTTGCCGGTGGACGCGACCACCGCCGTCGTGGTTCTCTCGCACGACGACCGGTTCGACGCCGCCGTGGTCGACTCGGCGCTCAGACGGGGTGCCGGGTACGTCGGGGCGATGGGCTCCCGCACGACGAACGCACGCCGGATGGCGGAGCTGCGGGCGCTCGGGACGCCGGACACCGACCGGCTGCGGTCCCCGATCGGGCTCGACATCGGTGCGACGACGCCGGCGGAGATGGCGGTCGCGATCATGGCCGAGGTGATCGCCGTCCGGACCGGCGCCGGCGGCGGTGCGCTCGTCGACGGTGCCGGTCCCATCCACCGCCGGGCGGTGTCCGCGAGCTGAGCCGGCGGCGCACGATCCGGTCAGGCGACGGCGGGTGTCCGGACCAGTCGTTCGGCGAGCCGCGCGGCGATCTCCCGCTCGTCCGCCGCGACGAGCGCCCCGTCACGCACCACCACGCGCCCACCCACGACGACGTGTCGGGGCCGCCGCCCGGGGGCGGCCCAGAGGAGTCCCGCGACGGGGTCGGCGACTCCCGCGTCCGCCACTCCGGAGACGTCCCACACGCACAGGTCGCCCGCGCTCCCGGCGCCGAGGTGCCCGAGCTCCGGACGCCCGAGCCCCGCCGCGGAACCCTCGGTCGCCGCGCCGAGCACCTGCCGCGCCGGCAGCTGCGGCCCGACGAGCGCCGACACCTGCATGGCCAACCGGGCGTCCGCGAGCAGGTGTCCGGCGTCGTTGCTGCCGCCGCCGCTCGTGCCGAGGCCGACCGGGACCCCGGCCGCGGCGAGCCGTGCGACGGGAGCGATGCCCCAGCCCATCGGCACGTCGCACCCGGGTGCGTGCGTGGCGGTGACGCCCGCTGCCGCGAGCCGGGCGATCTCGTCGTCGGTGACGTCGCAGAGGTGCGCGATCGTGACGTCCGGCGCGAGCCACCCCCACTCCTCGAGCAGGTCGAGCGGACGACGGCCGTAGCGCTCGAGCGCGATCGCGGTGTCGACCTGTTCGTTGGCCTGGGTCCGCCGGCGGAGTCCGTGCCGCGCCGCCACCTCGCCGAGCGCGCGGAAGGTCGCCTCGCCGTCGGAGTGCACGCCGGCCGGACCGACGGCGACCTGGAGCCCGCCGTCCGGGTCCACGCCGCCGACGGCGTCGCCGTGCAGCAGTCGTGACGCGATCGCGTCCGCCGAGGCCGCCGCGCGGTCCGGGTCGTCCCGTGCCGAGCCGCGGACGAAGACGACCCGACCGCCGAGACCGCGGACCGCGCCCACGGTGGCCGCGGCGAGCGCGACGGTGTCGTCCGTGGCCGCCTCCGCGGGCCAGTTCAGGTGGTGGTCGGCGATCGTCGTGACGCCGGACAGGAGGCCCTCCGCGGCTCCGGCGGACGCCGCCAGTGCGTACAGCTCGGGGTCGTGCCCCACCCGTCCGTACGCCGCGGCCATGGTCGGGAGCCAGTCCGCCATCGGCACGCCGCGAGTTCCGGGCAGGGTGCGGAACGCGGTCTGGAGGAGATGGTGGTGCGCATTGACGAGACCGGCCGTGACGACGCACCCGGACGCGTCGAGGGTGGTGACGAGGTCACTGCCGTCGTCGACGACGACGTCGCCCTCCCGTTCGGTCCGGGGGTCGACGAGGACGCGGAGGGCTCCGGTGACGGTCAGCATGGTGGTGTTTCTAGCAGTCCCCTGTTTCCGGTCCGTGACGGGGTGCGCTCGGACGGGGTGGGCACGGCCGGCGCAGCTGCTCCGTCCCGGCGTTCCAGGACCCTCGGTCGGCATCGCGGGGTAACCGCGCGGAAACACCCGGGGAACACGCGGACCGTAGGTTCGCCCCATGACGCAGACCCTGATCCGCGCCGGATGGGTGCTCACCGCAGCACCCGACGGCGCTGCCACGCCCGCCGCGATCCGCGACGGAGCCGTGCTCCTCGACGGCGACCGGATCGCCGCGGTCGGCACGTACGCCGAACTCGCCGCGGCCCACCCGGACGCACCGGTGCGCGGCGGTGCGTACGACATCGTCACGCCCGGCTTCGTGAACACCCACGGCCACTTCAGCGAGGGGCTCATCACGGGGATCGGTTCGCAGTACACGCTGTGGGAGTGGCTCACGGCGTTGATCGGGCGCGTCAACCCGGTGATGACCCGGGACAAGGCCTACGCGGGCACGGTGCTGCAGGGCATCCAGCTGCTCCGGAGCGGGGTGACGACGGCGAACGACATGTTCTGCGCCGACCCGGTGCCGGACGAACCGGCGACACCCGGCGTGGTGCAGGCGCTCGAGGACCTCGGGCTGCGCGGGGTCGTGTCGTTCGGCTCCGGCGACGTCGACCGCGACTTCGGCGCGACGCCCATCCTGGAGGAGTTCGAGGCCCTGCGCGAGGCCGCCGCCGCCAGCCGGTACAGCACGTTCCGGGTCGGCGTCTCGTCGATCGGGCGGTACACGGACGACACCTGGCAGGAGCACGTCGACTACGCGGTCGCCGGCGGCCACGGCGTGCACGTGCACTTCCACGAGGTGCGCGAGGAGGTCACCGCGGCCCGGCAGCGCACCGGACGGACGGCCATCGGGCACGCCGAGGCGACGGGCATGTTCCAGGTCCCGGTGATCGCCGCGCACAGCGTCTGGGTGGACCGCGAGGACCGGGAGCGGTACGCGGCCAACGGCGTCGGCGTGGCCCACAACCCGGTCGCGAACGGGATCCTCGCCAGCGGCATCGCCCCGATCGCGGAACTCCGTGCGCTCGGCGTCCCGGTGGGCATCGGGGTCGACGGCCCGGCGTCGAACGACTCCCAGGACTTCCTGCAGGCGATGAAGACGGCCGCGCTGCTCGCTCGGGTGCGGGACCTGCAGGCCACCGCGATGAGCGCCCGCGAGGCCTTCGAGATGGGGACGATCGGCGGCGCCCGTGCCCTGCGCATGGAGGACGAGATCGGCTCGCTGGAGCCGGGCAAGCGCGCGGACCTGGTCGTCCTCGACGGCGACTCCCCGACCCTCGCCAACGTCCACGACCCCTACCAGGCGGTGGTCTTCGTCGCCGGCAGTCGCGAGGTCCGCGACGTCTGGGTGGACGGCGAGCTGAGCGTCGCGGACGGCGACGTCACCCGGGTGGACGTCCGTGAGGCGGTCGAACGGGCGCGTCCGCTCGCCCGACAGCTCGTGGCCGAAGCGGGCCTTGAGCGCCTGTCCGCGCTCACCGGCGGCCCGCTCGACGGCACCGAGCGTCCGTAGTCCGTCCGGTCAGAGTTCGAGCACCAGTCGCGGGCAGCCGCGCCGGGCGCGGGACACGCAGACCATCATGGTGCGGTCGTCGGCCTGCTCCTCGGGGCTGAGCACGGTGTCCCGGTGCTCGACCGCGCCCTCGAGCACGGGGGTCTCGCAGGTGCCGCACGTGCCCTCCCGGCAGGACGAGAGCACGAAGGCGCCGGCGTCCTCCGCGACCTCGAGCAGGGTCCGGTCGGCTGGAACCGTCACGGTGACGCCGGTGACCGTGAGCTCGACCTCGAAGGCCTCGCCGGGGGCGTCGACGTCCGCGGCGGGCTCGAAGCGCTCGACGCGGACGCTGCCCGCCGGCCAGTGCGCGGCGGCGGCCTCGACCGCGTCCATGAGCCCGCGCGGCCCGCAGCAGTACACGACCGCGTCGCGCGGTGCGGCGAGGAGCGCGTCGACGTCGAGCCGGACGCCCTCGTCGGTCGCCGCCACGACGACCCGGTCGGGGTGCGCGGCGACGAGCTCGTGCACGAACGCCATGCGGTCGCGGGACCGCCCCGCGTAGTGGAGCTCCCACGGGGTGCCGGCGCGTTCGGCGGCGGCGATCATCGACCGGATCGGCGTGATCCCGATGCCCCCGGCGACGAAGACCGCGGGGAGCGCCGGGTCGTGGCCGAAGTGGTTCCGCGGCCCGGCCACCACGACCTCGTCGCCGACCGCCAGCCCCTCGTGCACGGCGACCGATCCGCCGCGGCCGTCGGGCTCGCGGAGCACGGCGATGCGCCAGTGCCCGTCGGCGGTCGTCGTGACGAGCGAGTACTGGCGCTCGGTCCCGGGGGAGACCTCGAGGTCGACGTGCGCTCCGGGTTCCCAGTCCGGCAGTGCCGGACCGTCGACCGGGGCCAGGTCGAGTGCGACGACGTCCGTGGCGACTTCGTGGCGGGCGGCGACGCGCAGCCGCCGACGCTCCGGCACGGCGTTCACGCGATCGCTCCGGCGCGCGGGGTCTCCTTGACCACGATCATGTGGAAGCGGCTGCCGTCCGCGCTGCACCACCGGTGGCCGGTGCCGCCGCGGTAGTACGCCGAGTCGCCGGGTCCGAGGTCGAGCGGTTCCCGTCCGCGCAGGTCGAGGTGCACGCGGCCGGCGAGCACGGTGAGGAACTCGTCCTCGTGGTGCTCGAAGTACTCGCCGAGGTCCGTGTTGTCGCCGACCCACTCCAGCGGCTCGAACGCGTGTGGGCCGGCGTGCACGAGCAGCCGGGCCTCGCCGCTCGAGAACGGTCCGCGGGCGCCCTCGCCGGCACGGATCACCTCGGGCAGGCGGACCTCGTGCTCCGGTCGCTCGGGGGCACCGGCGGCGAGCAGTTCGACCTGGGTCGTGCCGAGCGCCGCGGCGATCTTCTCGAGGGACACCATGCTGGCGCGGGAGTGCCCGCGCTCGACCTGGCTGAGGAACGGGTGCGACAGACCCGTCAACTCGGCGACCTGCACGAGGGTCAGTCGTGCGGCGCGTCGGCGGGCACGGATGTGCTCACCGATCCGCTGGGTCTGGTCGTCGACGACGCGGTCGGTCTCGGTGGTGGTGCCGGTGCTCACGCGCGCTCCTCTCGTCCTCGGTGGGGCCGTCCCGACCGCTCGGCCGGAACGCTCGTTCCCGCTCCCGGTCGCGTCGGGGCGGGCGTCACACACGGCAACCGCCTCGAAACGAGAGGGAAACACTGCCGCCCTAGCATCGGAGATGTTGATGCGATCAACATTCTCACACACGATCGAGAGGCTCCGGATGGACTCGTCAGTGCCCCGCCCGATCGCCCTCCTGCGCTCCGCGCTGCTGCCGGACGGCCGGTCGGTCGACGTCGCGATCGACGGCGAGACCGTCTCCACCGTGGCCCCGGCCGGCACCCTCGCGGCGCCGGCGGAGGAGACGATCGACCTCGGCGGCCGGCTGCTCCTGACCGCACCGGCAGAACCGCACGCCCACCTCGACAAGGCCCTCAGCGCCGACGTCATCCGGCCGCCGCTCGGCGACCTCGGTGCCGCGATCGCCTCGTGGACCGCGCACGCGACGACCATGACCGTCGAGGACATCGCCGACCGGGCCCGGACCGCCGCCCTCACGCTGCTCGCCGCCGGCACCACGGCCGTCCGGAGTCACGTCGACGTCCTCAGCGGCCGACACAGCGCGGCGGACCGGCCCGCCACCACGGAGCAGGCCCTGCGCGGCGCTCGTGCCCTCGTGCAGGTCCGCGACGAACTCGCCGGCCTGATGGACATCGAGCTCGTCGCCCTCGCCGGCCCGCTCGCCCCCGACGAGCACGTCGAGGCGGTGCTCGACCTCGGCGTGGACCTGGTCGGCGGCGCCCCGCACCTCGCCGAGGACCCCCTCGCGGACGTCGACCGACTCCTCGCCATCGCCCACCGACGGGGCCTCGGCGTCGACCTGCACGCCGACGAGAGCCTCGACGGCCCGGTGACCCTCGACCACTACGCCCGGGCATCCCGCTCGCTGCGACGGGACCGGCAGTACTCCGCCGGGCACTGCGTCCGGCTCGGCACCCTGGGGCCGGAGCGGCTCGCCGAGGTGGTCGCCGACGTCGCCGCAGCCGACCTCGGGGTGATCACGCTCCCGATCACGAACCTGTACCTGCAGGGCTGGCAGTACCCGGTCGCCACGCCGCGGGGACTGACCGCCATCCAGGCGCTCCTCGACGCCGGCGTCCGCGTCGCCGCCGGCGCGGACAACGTCCGCGACCCCTTCAACCCGGTCGGCCGGAGCGACGCCTTCGAGACCGCATCGCTGCTCGTCTCCGCCGGCCACGTGACGCCGGACCAGGCGTACGCGATGGTGAGCGACACCGCCCGGAGCGTGATGGGCCTCCCGGCCGCCGGTCCCGTCCCCGGGCGGCGCGCCGACCTGCTCGCCGTGGCCGCGACGAGCGTCACCGACGCCGTCGCGAACGCCCCCGCCGACCGCATCGTCCTGTCCCGCGGGCGACTCGTCGCCCGCACCGAGGTGCGACGGACCGTCGCCGCGCCGGCCGCAGCCGCGGCCGCCGTCCCCGCCTGACCCCTCCGCCCGCCCGCACCGAGAACCCGAGGTGATCGTGACCACCACCGCCCCGCCACCCGTCGCCACGACGGACACGCTGCTCGACTTCCGCAACGTCGAGATGACCTTCCCGAACGGCACCATCGCCCTGCAGGGCGTCGACCTCACCGTGGACCGCGGTCAGTTCGTCTCGGTCGTCGGCCCGTCCGGCTGCGGCAAGTCCACGCTGCTCCGCATCGCCTCCGGCCTCGAGACCGCGTCGGACGGGTCGGCCGGTGTCGCGGCCGACCGCATCGGCTACGTCTTCCAGGACGCCACGCTCCTGCCCTGGCGCACCGTGCAGGGCAACGTCGAGCTGCTCGCCGAGCTCGGACACGTGCCGAAGGCCGAGCGAGCCGCCAAGGCCGCCCACGCCATCGAGCTCGTCGGCCTGAACGGCTTCGAGACGAACCTGCCGAAGCAGCTGTCCGGCGGCATGCGGATGCGGGTCTCGCTCGCCCGGTCGCTCACCCTCGACCCGGAGCTCTTCCTGTTCGACGAGCCGTTCGGCGCCCTCGACGAGATCACCCGCGAACGCCTCAACGACGAACTCCTCCGGCTCTTCGTCGAACAGCAGTTCGCCGGGCTCTTCATCACGCACTCCGTGTCCGAGGCCGTGTACCTCTCCACCGAGGTGATCGTGATGTCCGGGCGCCCCGGCAGCATCGTCGGCCGGTTCGACGTGCCGTTCCCGATGCCCCGCGACCCCGACATCCGCTTCACACCCGAGTTCGCCGAACTGGTCGGCGAGGTCTCGCACGCGCTCCGGGAAGGACACCGCTGATGGTCACCCTGCAGGAGGCCGCCGAGACCCGCGCGGTCCGGGCCGCCGCCCGTCGCGCCGCTCCTCGGGCCCGCCGCGGCATCGCGTGGTGGCAGCCCGTCGTCGTCCTCGCCGTGCTCGTCGGCATCTGGTACGCCGCGGCCGCGTACTACGACCACGTCCGCGGCCTGGCCTTCCTCGTGCCGTACCCGCACCTCGTGGCGAAGGCGATCGTCGCGCCGACGATGCCGGACGGGTCGCCGTCCACGTTCGGCTCCGACCTCTGGTCCGCCCTCGGACGCACCACCGTCGTCTCGCTCACCGGCCTCGGCTTCGCGATCGTGATCGGCGTCGTCTGGGCGATGGCGATGGCGCAGGCGAAGTGGCTCGAGAACTCGCTGTACCCGTACGCGGTGGTGCTGCAGTGCGTGCCGATCCTCGCCCTCGTGCCGCTCATCGGCGCCCTGTTCGGCTACGAGTTCGTCAGCCGCGTGATCGTCACCGTGATGATCGCGCTGTTCCCGATGGTGTCGAACACGCTGTTCGGACTGCAGTCCGCCGACCGCGCGCAGCGTGAGCTGTTCCAGCTGCAGCGCGCCGGCCGGTTCGCCCAGCTCGTCAAGCTGCAGTTCCCCGCCGCGCTGCCGTCGATCTTCGTCGGCCTGCGCACCTCCGCCGGGCTGAGCGTCATCGGGGCGATCGTCGGCGACCAGTTCTTCCAGCGCGGCAACCCCGGGCTCGGCGTCCTCATCCAGGTGACCGCATCGCGCCTGATGGGCCCCGAGCTGTACGCGACCATCCTGATCGCCTCGCTCTACGGCGTCGCCGTCTTCCTCGTGTTCGGCCTGATCGGCCGCCTGGCCGTCGGCCGCTGGCACGACTTCAGCTGATCCCCCCCAGAACCCACACCCCTTCCCACCACAGCACCACGAGACCCGCACCACGAACGGAGCCTCCATGCGCACCACCTCCCGCCTCGGCGTCGCCACCGCCGCCCTCGCCGCCACCGCCATCGCCCTCACCGGCTGCGCGGCGGGGTCGTCCGGCAGCACCGGGACGACCGCCGCGACCTCGTCGACCGCCTCCGGGCCGAAGGTCGACCTCGCCGGCGCGTGCCCCGCGACCGTCGTCGTCCAGACCGACTGGAACCCCGAGGGCGAGCACGGCCACCTCTACCAGATGCTCGGCCCGAACCCGGTGATCGACTCCTCCGGCAAGACCGTCACCGGCGACCTCTACGCCAACGGGAAGAGCACCGGCGTCAAGCTCGAGATCCGTGCCGGCGGCCCGGCGATCGGCTACACCAAGGTCGCGTCGCAGATGTACCAGGACAAGGACATCACCCTCGGGTACATGTCCACGGACGAGCAGGTGCAGTTCTCCGGCAACCTGCCCACCACGGCGGTGTTCGCCGAGAACGACCAGTCTCCGATGTCGATCATGTGGGACCCGAAGACGTACCCGGAGGTCGACAGCATCAAGGGCCTCGGCAAGGCCCTCGAGAAGGACGGCGGCGTCGTCCGCTACTTCAACGGTGCCGCGTACATGACCTACCTGGAGCAGTCCGGGATCCTGCCGAAGAAGGTCCTCGACGGCAGCTACGACGGCACGCCGTCGAAGTTCGTGTCCGCAGGCGGCAAGGACGCCCAGCAGGGCTTCGCGACCGCCGAGCCGTACATCTACCAGAACCAGGTCGCGGCCTGGGGCAAGAAGGTCGACTACGCGCTCGTCTCGAGCACGGGGTGGAACCCCTACCCCGAGGCGATGTCGGTCCGTACCGGTGACCTGAAGAAGCTCGAGCCGTGCCTGCAGAAGCTCGTGCCGGTCATGCAGCAGGCCGACGTGGACTACCTGAAGTCCCCGGGTGCCACGAACGACCTCATCACGAAGCTCGTGCAGCAGTACAACAACGGCTGGACCTACGACTCGAAGGTCGGCGCGTTCGCCGCGGCCCAGATGGTGAAGCTCGGCCTCGCGAAGGACACCGACGGCTACATCGGGTCGATGGACGAACAGCGCATGCAGGACTTCATCGCCAAGGCGACGCCCGTCTTCGCCGGCACCGGTGACGTCAAGAGCGGCCTGAAGCCCTCCGACCTGTACACGAACGAGTTCCTCGACAAGTCCATCGGTCTGGGTTCCTGACCAACAAGCGGACGGGAGGCGCGGTGCCACGCCGCCCCGCGCCTCCCGTCCGTCGTCCCCGCACCACCCACCCACCAGGAGTGAGCATGACCACCGTCACCCCCACCTCCGTCGAGGCGCTGCGCGCCGAGCTCGTCGCTCTGCTCGGTGAGCGCGGCGTGAGCGCCGACGAGCGCACGCGGGCCCGCGCCTCCGTCGACGAGGCCACCATGAGTCCCATCCTCAGCGAGCAGCTGCCCCTCGGCCTCGCCGACCTCGTCGCGTCGCCGGCCAGCGCCGACGACATCGCCGCCACCCTGCAGGCCGCGGTCCGGCACGGCGTCCCCGTCACCACCCGCGGGAAGGGCACCGGCAACTACGGCCAGGGCATCCCGCTGCACGGCGGCCTGGTCCTCGACACGTCGCGGGCACGCGCGGTCGTCGAGGTCGGCGACGGCTGGATCACCGCCGAGGCCGGCGCATCCATGGTCGCCCTGGAGCAGGCGGCCGCCGCCACGGGCCAGCAGCTCTGGATGTACCCGTCCACCGCCCAGTCGACCATCGGCGGCTTCCTGTCCGGTGGTTCCGGCGGCACCGGGTCGATCGCGCACGGGTCGAACTGGCAGGGCTTCGTCACGGCGCTCGACGTCGCGCTCCCCGGCGCCGACGAGCTGCTGCACGTCGAGGGCGACGAGGCGCAGCCGTTCGTGCACACCTACGGCACCGCCGGCGTCATCGCCCGCGCCACCGTCCGGCTCGAGCCGCTGCAGGAGTGGCGAGCCGTCTACGCGGCGTTCCCCACCTTCGAGGACGCGCTCGTCGCCGTCCGCACGCTGCGCGGACTCGACCCGGTGCCGCGGCTCGTGAGCGCCGACCGTGCCGAGATCGCCGCGACGCTGCCGTCCGACCTGGCCATCCCGGACGACCGGGCGAGCCTGCGAGCGATCATCGACGACGTCGTGCTCGACGAGGCGCGGGCACGCATCGAGGCCGCTGGCGGTGAGGTCCTGGACGTCCGCGAGGGCCTGCAGCAGACCACGAAGGTGTCGATGCTGTCGTACAACCACCCGATCTGGTGGCTGAAGCGGAACACGAGCGACACCGAGTACTTCCACGTCGAGGTCGGCGGCGAGGCGCTCATCGACCGGATCGCCGAGGTCGAGGCCGTCTACCCCGGCGGCATGCTCCACATCGAGGCCGCGCACGTCGGACCGATCGGGATGCTCACCGCGCCCTACACCGGGGCCGAGGACGTCTACGCCGGCTACCCGGTGCTCCGCGAACTCGGCGTCCGGGTGCACAGCCCGCACCAGTACTACGTCGACCACGGCGTCGAGGAGCTCGTGGCGCTGAAGCAGCGCACCGACCCCGCGGGGCTGCTCAACCCCGGGCACGTCATCGACCCGTCGCTCGTGGTCAGCGGTGGCTCCACCGCGTCCGCGCAGCCCGTCGTCCCGGGGTTCGGCAAGTGAGCGCCGGAGTGAGTACGGTCCGCTCGCGTCGGCTCGCGGAACTGTCCGGTCCGGCCGTCGCGGCGGGCTTCGGGCCGGACACGATCGTCGTGCAGCCCACCGGCGCCGTCGAGCACCACGGCCCGCACCTGCCGCTCCTGACCGACCACCTGCTCGCCGAGCACATCGGCGGGGCGGCGGTCGAGCAGGCGGCCGCCGAGGGGCTGGACGTCTGGCAGCTCCCGACGCTGTCGTTCACGAAGTCCGACGAGCACAGCTGGGCACCCGGCACGGTGTGGCTCGACAGCGACACGATGTTCGACACCGCCGTGCAGATCGGCCGCGCGGTCGCCCTCACCGGTGCCGGCACCCTGGTGTTCGCCAACGGGCACGGCGGCAACGTCGCCCTGCTGCAGGTCGCCCTGCGTGAGATCCGGAAGCGCTACGGGTTGAAGACCTTCCTCATGCCGACCCTCGCCCGTGTCCCCGGCCCGGACGGCGAGGACGCGGACGAGCTCGGGCTGGGGATCCACGGCGGCGCGGCGGAGACGTCGATGATCCTGCACCTGCGCCCGGACCTGGTCGACATGTCGCTCGCGGAGCGATGGGTGCCGGAGCACATCGCCGGCTTCGAGAAGATCGCCTTCAACGGCGGCCCGGTGTCGTTCGGGTGGTTGTCCGACGACTTCGGGACGCCCGGGGTCGTCGGCGACGCCAGCCGGGCGACGGCGTCGTACGGTGCCGTCCTCTGGGAGCACTCGGTCGCCGAGGCCGTGGCGTCGCTGCACGAGATCGCACGGTTCGACCCGGCGGTGAGCCGTCCGGCGGTGGCCCGCCCCGCCGACGCCGCGGTCTCGTGACCGTGCCGCGAGGGGTCGACGATGAGCCCGTGCCGGCGGACCCGTTGACCCTCGCGGCATCGTGGCTCCCCGCCGCGTCGGACGCCCCGGGTCCGACCATGACCCTCTCCACCGTCGGGCTCGACGGCTACCCCGACGCCCGGACGGTCCTGCTCTCCCTGTTCGACGGGGAGCGCCTGCACTTCCACACCGACTCGCGCAGCCGCAAGGCCGCCGAACTCGCGGCGGTGCCCCGTGCCGCGGTGACCCTGCACTGGCCCGAGGCCGCGCGACAGCTCGTCGTGGTCGGTGACGTGGCGCCCGTCTCCGACCACGAGGCCCGTGCGGCCTACGCGGCCAGGACGCGGTACCTGCAGGTGCTCGCGTGGGTCAACGACCACGCGTCCGCTGCGGACACACCGGCCCGGCGCCGGGAGGCCTGGGCGGCGTTCGGCCGCGAACGGGCCGGCACGGACCTCGAGCCGCCGAGCACGTGGGCGGGGTTCGCGCTCACACCGGTGCGGATGGTGTTCTGGCGCGGGGCGACGGACGCGGCGAGCAACCGGCTCGCCTACCACCGGCGCCCGGACGGGTCGTGGTCGCGGGAGTCCTGGCCGGGGTGACCACCCCTGTGTCGGGTGGAGCCTTCCTAGCGAACGGTGGCGCTGGGCAGTGGAGACCACGCAGCGACGACGACGGCGGCCGCGAACACGACCGTCACGGCGAGCAGCGCGAAGCCGTCCCCGGTCAGGGTCACGAGGGCACCCCCGCCCACTGCTCCCACCGCGGCGAGCGTCCGGTTCGCGCTGCGCATCGTGCCGTTCACCCGGCCGAGGAGGGCATCCGGTGTGACGGTCTGGCGGAGGACCATCTCGTTCGCGTTCTCGCAGCCTGCTGCGGCACCGTGCACAGCGAAGGCGACGAACAGGACCACGACCGTCGTCGGCCGTGCTGCGCCGCCGGTACCGAGCGTCACGAGCGTGATGGCCGCCCAGGCGATCGGGTAGGCGGCTCGTGCGGCGATGATCGTCCGGCCGGCACCGAACCGGGTGCCGAGGCGTGTCGCAGCGGTCGCGCCGACGAGCATCGCGATCCCGCTGACCGCGATGACGGCTCCGTACAGCGCTGCGGGAAGCGCGAGCGTGCGGAGGGCGAGGGTCGCGAACACCGTCAGGCCGGCGGCGTTGGCGAGGAACCAGACGTGGGTGGACAGTGCCAGCGGTCTGAGCACGGCGTTGCCGTACGTCCAGCGCAGACCGTCCACGATGTCACTTCGGAGGCTCGTTCTGGCCGGCCGCGCCGGCTGGTGCTCGACGACGCGGACCCGGGCGATGAGGAACGCGTCGACGAAGTAGCTCACCGCGTCGAGCGCGATCGCGACCGGCGCCGTCACGATGCTGACCAGGACCCCGCCGAGCGCCGAGCCTGCCGTCTGCGCCGCCGCGTCGCTCTGGTCCACCCGCGCGTTCGCCGCCAGGAGGAGCGGGCGCGGCACGATCCTGGGGAGGAGCGACTGCGTTGCCGCGAACCCCACGACGGACAGGATGCCGAACAGGAACAGCACCGCCGCAGTCGCCCACAGGTTCAGGAGCCCGGTGAACCACAGCACCGGGATCGCACCGAGGCTCACGCCGCGACCGATGCTCGCCCAGATCAGCAGCGGCTTCCGCCGGAAGCGGTCGACGTACGCGCCGACGACCAGACCGAACACGGCGTACGGGAGGAACTGGGCAGCGTTCACCAGTCCGAGCTCGAACGGGCTGGCGTGCAGCACCGTCACCACGAGGACCGGCACGGCGACCGCGCTCACGGCTGATCCGAACGACGAGACGGTCGCGGCCGACCAGTAGGGGAGGAAGCCCGGCACGCGACGGAGCGTGGTCACGTCGTCGCCCATGTCCCAACGCTGTCAGACCGTGACACCGCGAGCAAGGGCGCAGCCGTCAGCGCTCGACCTGGTCGTAGTGTGGTGCCGTGTCGAAGGTGCTGATCACCGGGATGTCGGGGACCGGGAAATCGTCCGCGCTGAGCGAGCTCGCGTTGCACGGCTACCGGGTCGTGGACACCGATGATCCCGGGTGGCGCGAGTACCGGGCGCTGCCGGATCCACCCGACGAGGCGCACCAGGGCGAGTGGATGTGGGTCGAGGCGAAGATCTCCGGGCTCCTGGACGCGGTGGACGACCGCTCGCTCTTCGTGCAGGGGTGCGTCCGGAACCAGTCCGAGTTCTCCGACCGGTTCGATGCGATCGTGCTCCTGAGCGCTCCGCTCGACGTGATGCTCGATCGGGTCGCGCGCCGTACGACGAACCCCTACGGGAAGACCGCGCTCGAGCGCCGCATGATCGAGGCGGATCTCGTCGAGGTGGAGCCGCTCCTCCGCGCCGGGTGCACGCACGAACTCGACGCGGCTCGACCGCTGCACGAGGTGGTGTCCGACCTGATCACCATCGCGTCGTCCGTGAGCGCGTCCGGCTGAGGAACGTCGCCGGTCAGCGCGACGCTGCCTCCGGCACCGTTCCACCCCACCCGTTGAACCCGCCGAACACGACCTTCACCGGGACGGCCTGCGCCCGGTCGGTCACGTACCGGTACACGCCTCCCGGACGGCCGAGCCACAGGGAACCCGCCGGCGTCGTGGTCGTCGCCGTCGTCCGGAGCTCGACCACGTACTGCCCGGAGGGGATCTGGAACTGGGCCGTCTGCTCGTCGTCGAGCAGCGTCGAGAACCGGGTCGAGAACGACGCTCCGCTCGTCGCCTCCGTCACCACGACGCTCGCGCCACTGAGCTGCGGCGAAGGTGTGCGGGACGCCGTGTTGGCGAAGACGGCCAGGTCGTAGTCGCTGTGCGCGTAGTGCTGCGACAACGTCACCTGCGACGCCGGGAGCGTCCCCCGCTGCTGGTACACCCGCGTCTTCCACACGGCGGGCGACGCCGTGCCGCTGGCGTACGCCTCGATGCGGTACTGACCGGTGCTCAACCCGAGGAACCGGTACCGTCCCGCGCTGTCCGAGGTCGTCCGGAACACCTGCGAGGTGTCCTCGTTCCACGCGTACATCAGCCGTCCGGCAGCGGGACCCGAGGGGCCGACCACCCCACCCTGCACGGTGGCGCCACGGACGAGCGGCACGGTCACCGCGACCGTCGTGCCACCGCGGACCGCGATGTCCGAACGGAGTCCGGGGGCGTAGGTCTCCGTTCCGCGCGGAGGCAGTTGCCGTGTGGTCACCGTCACGGTGTCCGGGGCGGGGATGCCGGCGAACGTCGCGGTGCCGTCGACGTCGGTGGTGGCGGTCCCGACGACGGCGTCGGTGCCGATCGCGGCGAGTTCGACGTCCGCCAGCCGGATCGGGGTGCCGTCCGGCGTCGCGAGCTGCACGGCGATCGTGCCCGACCCGGCCGCGTGCGCCGGCGGCGCCACACCGATCAGCGCGGCCGTTGCCAGCGCCACGACCAGTGTCGTCCCGATGATCTGTCGCATCGCGTTCCCCGATCGCCCGCCAGCCACGTGTTGCGTGGGACTGTACGCGCACGGGAGGCGCGGTGCGGGTCCGACCCGCACCGCGCCCGGCGCGACGGTCGCGTCGAGAGCCGCACCGCGCCTCCTGGACCGGATCGCGTCACACGGCGCGACCCGGCGGCCGGATCAGGCGCGTCGCCGACGCGCCGCCGTCCAGATGCCGAGTCCCGCGACGAGGACGAGCACGCTCCCGACGGCGAGCGGCAGCAGCTCCGCGCCGGTGTAGGCGAGCGCGCCGACGTCCGAGCCGGTGTCGCGCCCGTCCCCCGCGTCCGGCGAGCGCTCGGCACCGGACTGCGCGGCGTCCGCGGACCCCACGACGACACCCGGGGTCGCGCTGCTGTCACCCGGTCGGCCCGAGCCGGACGACTGTCCGCCGTCGGCTTCGCCGGTCACGTCGCCCGGCACGGTGGCGACGGTCACCGGCACGGACACCGACGAGGCCGCCGACGACACCCGCTGCGGCTCACCCGCGGGGAGGGCGCTCGCCGTGGCCTCGTTGGTGATCGCGGGCGTCGCGGCGTCCTCGGTCGTGACGGTGTAGCGGACCGAGCACGAGGTGGTCTCGGCCGGCCGCAGGTCGGTCGCCGCGCAGCGGACGGGTCCGAGCAGGCCCGTGCCGGAGAAGCGGCCCTCGTCGATCGTGAGGCCGGACAGCGCCGCGTCGCCGGTGTTCTCGACGTCGAACGAGTAGACGAGGGTCTGCCCGGCGCCGGTCACCGACGCACGATCGGCGTGCTTCGTCATCGCGAGCGACGGGCGCTGCGCCGCGGAGGTCACCGTGGTGGCGTTCGACGCGGGTGCCGTGTCCAGGTCGGCTCCGGAGACGAGCGCGGTCGCGGTGAGGGCGGCGTCGCGGTCGGAGGGGGTCGTCGCACGCACCACGATCGGCTGGGCCGATGCGCCAGCGGCGAGCACGGCGTCGGCGGTGCCGTTCGGCGTGGTCAGCGCCGCGAAGGTCGGCACGGTGCCGCTGGGGGCGAGGGTCGAACCCGCAGGTGCGACCGTGCAGGTGACCGTGGTCCCGGCGACGGTGCACCCGTCGGGCGCGACGATGTCCGTGACGCCGGCGGGGAGTTCGGCCGTCAGCACGTACCCGTGCGAGGCGTTCGCGCCGTCGTTGCGCACCGAGAACGTCCACTCGGCGGTCCCCGCCGCGGGCAGGAGCGCCGGGGCGGACGCCTCGGCGACGAGGTCGGTCGTCGGCAGCAGGACCTGCACGGCGACGCCCTGGAAGGTCGACAGCACGTTGGTCGGACCCCCGTAGTTCACCATCGCCCGGAACGCGTTGTCGAGGTGCAGGGACCGGACGACCCCGTGCACCTGCAGGTACATCGCGCCGCCGATCGGCGGGTCGCAGGCGGACGCGGCGGACTGTGCGGGCCGGGTGATGGTGTCACCCTCGAGCGTCCAGCCGTTCGGCGAGGTCAGCAGGCTGAGCCGAGCGGCGTCGGTCGGTGCGCCGTCGATCCCGGAGACGGCGACGTCGTACCAGTCGAACGTGCACCGGCCGGCGGTGGAGCTGTTCGCCCCGCCCGACGCCGAGAGTCGGAGCACCGGGTCGACGACCGGGGCCGGGAACGTGATGTCGCTGCCGTACGTCGCACACGTGACCGGGGTGAGGTCCGGAGCGCCGGAGAGGCAGTTCGCAGCCGCACCCACGGCAGCGGCGGTGGGCCGGAGCTGCAGCGAGCCGACCGTCGCCGCGAGCGACCCTGCTCCGGCGACCGACACGGCCTGTGCGGGGTCCTGGTTGACGGCGACGACGTCGCCGAGGCCGGCGAGGTCCCCGGGCAGGGTGGTCGTCGCGCGCTGGCCGTCGACGGTCCAGGTGTCGGCCCGGAGGTGGTCGACCGGGTCGGCGATCGCCGCGGGGGCGATGACGAGGGTGCTCACGACGATGCCGCCGCCGGCGGCGATGGTCGCGGCTCGGCGGAGGCGGGCGCGTGTCCGCGCGGGCGGGTTGGTGTCGGTCAAGGCGGCTCCTGGGGCTGATCCGTGCCAGTCGGGATCGACTGACCGGCAAGATCTTTCCAGTGACCAACTGATATGGCAAGTGTTTGCATACATACGGATGGCAGACGGGAGGCGCGGTGCGGGTCCGACCCGCACCGCGCCTCCTGGACCGCCTGCGTCGCTCAGCCGAGCGCGGCCGTGTCCGGCGACCCCGTCGCGAGCGCGCCGCGCACCGAACCCCACGACGCGAGCCGCTCGCGGATGGCTTCGTCCTGCTCGACCTCGAGCGCCGTGGCGTGGGCCTGCTCGAGCACCTCGTCGATGACGATGCGCCGCCCGGTGCGGGCGGACGCGATCGCGGCGTCCACCATCGTGAGGCTCATCACGTTGCCGTGCACCTCGCCGTCGGGGCGCTCGCCGGAGCGGACCGCACGGACGAAGGACGCGAGGGCACCGGCGATCTCGTTGCCGACGCTCGGGGCCGCGTCCGGTGCGCCCGGCGTGCCGTCGAGGTCGCTCCACGGGTCGTGGTCGCCGTCCCACAGCGCCGTGCCCGCGGGGCCGGAGGCGCGCCAGTCGCCGTTCCACGAGGTCTCGGCACCCGGTGCGCACCACGAGCCGTCGTGCACGTAGCGGACGTCGTCCTCGAACGTGAAGACCGCGGCGGCCGCGGCGTCGCCCCGGTACCAGGACCACGACGGGTTCCACGACTCGCAGTACACCGACACCGGGTCCCGCTCGAGCACGTAGCGTGCGGAGTCGAACGCGTGGATCGCCATGTCGAGCAGCAGGACGTCGTCCATCTCCTCGCGGAAGCCGCCGAAGTGCGGGGCCTTGGCGAAGCGCGTGCTCAGCCCGCCGACGCCCCCGAGCCCACGGACGTGCTGCCGGAAGGCGACGAGGTGGTCGTTGTACCGCCGGGACTGCGACACCATGAACAGCTTGCCGGTGGCCTCGGCGGCGGCCGCGAGCGACAGTGCCTCGGCGACCGTCTGCGCCGCGGGCTTCTCGCCCAGGACGGGGAGCCCGGCGCGGAGGGCCTCGAGCGTGACGGGGTGGTGCGCGACCGGGACGGTGATGTCGAGGACGGCCTCGGCACCGGTCTCGGTGGCGAGGGCGGTGAGGTCGGTGCCGACGGGGATCGTCGGGTCGCCGGCGACCGCGGCTCCGGCCCGGGCGGCGTCGAGGTCGAGGTCGACGATGCCGACCAGCTCGACGTCCGGGTCGGCCGCGACGGTGGCGAGCCAGGCGCGGCCCATGCCGCCGGCGCCGACCTGCACGACGCGGAGGGTCATGCCTGTGCCCCTTCGTGCTCCTCGACCGGTGCGTCGTCGAACGGGCCGCGGTAGTGCTGGCCGTCGAAGTACTCGCCGAGGTCGTACCGGCGCAGCGTCGGGATCTCCCGCTCACGCTCCGGCCGCGCCCATTCGGTGGCGTTCGCGATCACGCGTCGGACGTCCTTGTGGTGGTACACGGGGAAGTCCTGGTCGCCGGGGGAGAAGTAGAAGATCTTCCCGAGACCGCGGCGGTAGGTCATGCCGCTCCGGAACACCTCGCCGCCGGTGAAGCCCGAGATGAACACGAGCTCGTCGGGGGTCGGGACGTCGAAGTACTCGCCGTACATCTCCTGTTCGGGGATGACGATCGGGTTCGGGACGCCGCGCGTGATGGGGTGCTGCGGGTTCACGGTCCAGACGAGCTCCTGGTCGTGCTCGCTGCGCCACCGGAGCGTGCAGGTCGTGCCCATCAGCTTCCCGAAGATCTTCGACCAGTGGCCGGAGTGCAGCACGACGAGGCCCATGCCGGACAGGACGTGCTTGTGCACGCGGTCGACGACGGCGTCGTCCACGTCCTGGTGTGCGGCGTGGCCCCACCAGGTGAGGACGTCGGTCTGGGCGAGGACCTCGTCGGTGAGGCCGTGCTCGGGCTCCTGCATCGTGGCGGTGCGGACGACGGCGTCCGGGAGGTTCTCGCGGATGCCGTCGGCGATGGCGCCGTGCATGCCGTCGGGGTACCGCTCGGCGACGTGCTGCTCGACCTGCTCGTGGACGTTCTCGCCCCAGACGGTGATGCGCAGCGGGGTGGTGGTCATGGTGTGCCTTTCTGGCTGGGGTTCGTGGTCGTCGCCGGCCGCCCGGCGTGGGCTGCCGTCACTTGACGGCGCCGCCGAGTGCGCCGGCGGAGATGTACCGCTGGGCGACGATGAGCAGCACGGCCGCCGGCAGCGACGCGAGGACCGACGTCGCCATGACGGGCCCCCAGTCGGTGACGTTCGAACCGATGTAGTTGTAGATGCCGAGCGTGATCGGCCGGACCGCGGTCGTCGACGTCAGGGTGAGCGCGATGAGGAAGTCACCCCAGGCGCCGAGGAACGTGAACAGCGCCGCCGTGACGATGGCGTTCCGGCTGATGGGCAGGACGATCGAGACGAACGCCCGGAAGTCGTTCGCCCCGTCGACGAGCGCGGCCTCGACCAGGCTCGGCGGGATCGACTCCATGAACGCACGCATGAGCAGCACGGCGAACGGCACCTGGACGGCACTGTCGGCCAGGATCAGCCCGATGTAGCTGTTCAGCAGCCCGACGTTGTTGAACAGCGTGTAGAGCGCGTTCGCGATGACGATCGCCGGGATCATCTGCGTGATGAGCAGCACGAGCAGGAACACCCGGGTGCCGCGCATCTTGAACCGAGCCAGCCCGTAGGCGGCCGGGGTCGCGATCGCCAGGGTCAGCACGACGGTGCCGAGGCCGATGATCATGCTCGACAGGAAGTTCTGCCCCTGCTGGGCGAACGCCGTCTCGTACCCGCGGAAGGTGGGGGAGAACGGGAACCAGGTCGCGGTGGCGGCCCCGGACGTGGCCTGCAGGCTCGTGTTCACCATCCAGTAGACGGGGAACACCATGATCGCGAGGAACACGCAGCCGAGGATCGTGAGCGGGATGCCCTTGACGCCGCGCTTCGGTCCGGGGACCCGTGCACTGCGCTTCGTGGTGATCGCCCGGGTGGCGGTGACGGTCTGGTTCGCGAGTCCGACGCTCATTCGTCGACCGCCTTCCTGGAGATCGCGATGTAGACCATCGCGAAGACGAACGAGACGACGATGAGCACGTTGCTCACGGCGGCTCCGATGCCGAACTGGAAGTTGATGAAGGACTGGTGGTAGGCGTTCGTGGCCAGGGTCTGCGTGGAGTTCGCCGGGCCGCCACCGGTGAGGCCGAGGATGATGTCCACGACCTTCAGCGTGTAGACGACCCCGAGCACGATCACGACGCTCACCACGCTCCGGATGCTCGGCCAGGTGATGTACCAGAACGCCTTGAAGCCCGTGGCGCCGTCGAGCGCGCCGGCCTCGTAGAGCTCCGGCGGCACGGACTGCAGCCCGCTGTAGAGGATCGTCGTGTTGAAGGGGATGCCGAGCCAGACGTTCACGCCGATGACGGCGATGAGGGCGAGGCTCGGGCTGACCAGCCACGGCACCGGGGCGATGCCGACCACGCCGAGGAGCTGGTTGAGCGCGCCGCTGTCCTGGTCGAGGAGCCACTTCCAGACCGCGCTGGACGCGATCAGCGGGAGCAGCCACGGCAGGAGGAGGAGTCCGCGCAGGAACCCCGACAGCGGGAAGTGCCGCCGGAAGAACAGTGCGAGGGCGAGGCCGATCACGAACTGCAGGATGATCGAGCCGGCGGTGAACAGCGCGGTGTTCACGACGCTCGTCGCGAAGACCGAGCTCTGGAACACCTGGATGTAGTTGCCGAGCCCGACCCACGGGGCCTCGCCCGTGAAGAAGGTCTTGGTCGTGTAGTCCTGGAAGGACATGATGATGTTCTTCACGACCGGGTAGCCGAAGAACACGGCCACGAAGAGTGCGGCCGGGATGACGAAGAGCCATCGGGTGATCCCGATCCGCATGCGCGCGCGGCGCTGGCCGGGTCGTGGTGGTGGGACGGACGCCTGGGTCCGTGGTCGGGTCTGTGTCGTGGCGCTCATGCCGGAACCGCTCCTTCCGAGGGTGGGGAGGGAGCCGGCCGGGTGGCCGGCTCCCTCGTGCACTACTGGCTCTGGGACTGCGCCTGCTTGAGCGCTGCCTCGGGGTCGGCCTTGCCCGTCAGGGCGAGCTGGACGGCGGTGTAGATCTTCGTCGCGGCCTTGGGCCAGTCCGGTCCGAGCTCACCGGTGCGGGCCCGGGCGGTCTTCACGGTCGTGACGAACGAGGCCACCTGCGGGTGGTCGGACGCCCATGCGGCGCCGGCCTCGAGGTTCGTCGGCACGTTGCCGCTCACCTCGGCGAGGGCCTTCTGCGTCTTCTCCGAGTGGAGGCAGCCGACGAACTTGGCGGCGAGCTGCATCTTGTCCTTGTCGCCGGTCTGCGGGACGGTGAACGCCTCGCCGCCGAGCGGTGCGACGGTCTCCGAGCCGGTGCGGGTCGGGATCGGCACACTGTCGAACTCGAGGCCCTTCTTCGCGTTCAGGGCGGGCAGCTGCCACGGGCCGTTGATCATCATCGCGGCCTTGCCGGCGAGGAACTGACTGTTCACGTCGGCCTGGGCCCAGTTGATCGAGCTCTTCGACATCGAGCCGTCGTTCTGCAGGTCCTCGACGAGCTGCAGGGCCTGCGCGGCCTCGGGCGTCGCGATGTCCTTCTCGTCACCGCCGTTCGACCAGAAGAACGGCAGGAACTGCCAGGTGCCCTCGTAGGTGTTGATGTTGCTCATCGCGAAGCCGTACGTGGACCCGGAGGTGAGCTTCTTCGCGGCGGCCTTCAGCTCGTCCCAGGTCTTGGGCGGCTGCACACCGGCGTCCGCCAGCAGCTTCTTGTTGTAGTAGAGCGCGATGGAGTTCGTGTTCGACTGCAGGCCGTAGAGCTTGCCCTTGTAGGTGCTCGCCGCCTTCACGCCGGGGACGTCGCCCTCGGCGCTGAGGCCGTAGTCGCTGAGGTCGGAGAGTGCCCCGGAGGCCGCGATCTGCTGCACGTCGGGGTTGTCGAGCATGAGCACGTCGGGCAGGGTCCGCGAGGATGCCTGCTGCAGCACCTTCGAGATCAGACCGGCGCCGGCGACGTGGTTGATCGTGACCGTCGCGTCGACCTCCTTCGCGCACTGCTTGTACACGGGGTTGTAGGTCGCGTCGTAGTAGTCCTCGATCGTCAGGGCCTTGCTCCCGCCGGACGAGGCCGATCCGGAACCGGAGCACCCGGTGAGGACCAGGGGGATCGTGGCGAGCACGGCGACCGCGCCGACGAGGGCGCGGGTCCGGCGCGACGGGGAGGGGAATCTTTGCTTCATTGCAGAGCTCTTCTCTTGACGGATGCAGGGGGCAGGCGCGCAACCACGAATCCGCTGACGTCATCGTCGCTGTGTTCCTTGGGGCGAGAAGCTAACAGAAAAGCGCTTCACCTGTAAAGCGCTTTTTTCGCATCCCGGACGGTAGGCTGAGCGGCATGGCCACGATGCAGCAGGTCGCCGATCGGGCGGGTGTGTCGATCGCCACCGTGTCCTTCGTCGTGAACGGCACGAAGTACGTCACCCCCGCGACGACCGCCCGCGTGCAGGCGGCGATGCGCGAGCTGAAGTTCCGCGGCAACGTCGTCGCTCGGGCGCTCGCGAGCCGCCGCACCCGGATCATCGCGCTGCTGTTCCCGACCACCGGCAACCGCTTCAGCCCGACCACCTCGCAGTTCTTCATGAGCGCTGCCGAGCGGGCGTCCGAGCGCGGGTACCACCTCGTGCTCTGGCCGGTCGACCCCGCCGGCGACGACCTCGACGACCTCGTCTCCGGGGGCCTCGTCGACGGTGTGATCCTCATGGAGGTGCGGATGGACGACCCCCGCGTCGCCGTCCTCACCGCGCTCGACGTCCCGTTCACGCTCATCGGCCGCACCCGGGACAGCAGTGGTCTGCCGTTCGTCGACATCGACTTCGAGACCACGATCGAGTCGAGCATCGACCACCTGCAGTCGCTCGGGCACCGGCGGTTCGCGCTCGTGCTCGAGGACCTCGAGGGCACGCCGATGGCCGGCTACGCGCCGCACCTCCGCGCCGAGGCCACCTTCCGGCAGGTGACGGCCGCGCGGGGACTCGGCGGCACCGTGGTCACCGCGGGTCCGGGGAGCGACGGCGGACGTGCCGCGGCGAGCGAGATGCTCGCGCTCGACCCCGGCGTGACCGCCGTGCTCGTGATGAAGGACGACTCCTCCGCCGGGCTGCTCGTCGGCCTGTACGCGGCCGGGCGCCGGGTACCGGAGGACGTCTCGGTGCTCAGCATCGCCTCGTCCGAGGCCAACGCCGACCAGCACTACCCGCGGCTGTCGACGATGGTGGCTCCGGGGCGCGAACTCGGGACCCGTGCGGCGGACGCGCTCATCGACCAGCTCGACGGGAAGTCCGACGAGCTGCCGCACTTCCTGCTGCCGTGCACCCTCCGCACGGCCGAGTCGACGGCACCCGCGCCCGCCTGACCGGCGCGCAGGGCGCGCGGGGCGCTCGCCGAGTCTCGCCTGGGCGGACACGTTCGCGGCTCCGACACCGCGAATGTGTCCGCATGGCCGAGTCTCGGGGCGTCGCCGCGCGCGGACGCGACCACCCGACGGACGGGAGGCGCGGGTCGGCCCCGCACCGCGCCTCCCGTCCGCCGCACCAGCGGCACCGCACCGCGCCTCCCGTCCGTCGCACCCACCGGGCACCCAGGGTGCGTTGGTTGTGTAGACGTACAGGTTCGCACCAGGGGACGTCGAGGAGGACGGGATGGCGATCGACCGCAGGATGTTCCTGCTCGGGGGAGCGGGGGTGCTGCTGCTCGCCGGCTGCTCCACCCGACCCGAGCGCACCACGGTCCAGGAGTGGCCGACCGACCCTCCCGAGGGTGACGTCACGATCAGCTGGTGGGCGGGGCAGGTGGCCTCGAAGGACGGCGGCGACCTGCGGCGTCGGCTCATCGCCGAGTTCCAGAAGGAGCACCCGAACATCCGGGTGCGCATCGTGAGCGCCCCGAGCGACACCGACACGAACCGCACCAGCCTGACGACCCAGATCGCCGCGGGCAGCAGCACCCCGGACGTCTACCTCGGGGACGTCGCGTGGCCCGGGCAGTTCGCGAAGAACAAGCTCGCGACCCCGGTGAACGAGCTCGTCGGCGCGGACTTCTTCGACCAGTTCCCCGAGGGGCTCCGGCAGGCCGCGAGCGTCGACGGCACGTACTACATGTTCCCGCTCTACATCGACGAGTCGTTCTTCCTGTACCGGAAGGACCTGCTCGCCAAGCACTCCCTGCAGGTCCCGAGGTCGTGGGAGGAAGTGCGCGAGACCGCGGCGAAGCTCGTCGACACCGGCGACGTCAGCTACGGGTTCGCGTTCCAGGGCGACGTGTACGAGGGACTCACCTGCAACGTCACCGAGTTCGTCGCGGACGCCGGCGGCTCGCTGCTGAACGACGACCTGACGAGACCCGAGACCACGAGCTCGGAGACGAAGCGCGCGTTCGAGTTCATGCGGTCCCTCATCACCGACGGCGCCAGCCCACGCGCCACTCTGACGTACCAGGAGCAGGACACGAACGACGCGTTCTCGGGCGGCCGAGCGGCGTTCCTCCGCAACTGGTCGTACGCGTGGGGCATCGCGAACGGGCCGGACAGCCAGGTCGCCGGCAAGGTCGGACTCGCCGCGCGGCCGACCTTCGACGGGCAGGACGAGCACCACTCGACCATCGGCGGGTGGGGCAACTACATCAACCCGCACACGCAGCAGCCCGCCGCGGCGCTGACGTTCGCGAGCTGGATGTCGAGCGAGACGGCGCAGCAGTTCCTCACCCGCGAGGGCGGGGTCCTGCCGGCCCGGAGCGAGTCGCTCACGAGCCAGGACGCGAAGCGCCAGCAGCGCCCGACGTACGACACCGCCGCGGGCATCACGCTCGTGCCCCGTCCGACGTCGACGGCCTACTACCCGAAGGTCTCGCAGGGCGTGTACCAGAACGGCAACAGCATCCTCGGCGGCCAGGCGTCCGTCGACGGCGGCACGAGCACGATGGCGTCGGCCATCGCGCTGGCCCTGAAGGGCGAGGCACTGTGAGCGCCGGGACCGCGACGCGGTCGTCGACCCGTCCAGGAGGCGCGGGTCGCCTCGACCCGCCGCCCCGCCTCAGCGGGCGGTCGCGGCTCGACCGCATCCGTGCGCGGGGCGCGTGGGGCTTCGCGGCCCCGGCGCTCCTCGTCGTCGCGGCGGTGACGATCTTCCCGGTGGTCTACTCGATCGTCCTGAGCTTCGCGGACGTCGAGGTCGGCTACGAGGGGTTCACGATCCGGTCGTTCGGCCTCGGCAACTACGCGGCCCTGCTGCAGAGCGCGGACTGGTACCGGGCGCTCGGGTTCACCGTGCTGTACACGGTCGTGACGGTGTTCGTCGAACTCGTGCTCGGCATGCTCGTGGCCCTCGTGCTCGAGCGGCTCGGGGCGACCCGGGGCTGGATGCTGGCGCTGATGCTCATCCCGTGGTCGCTCGTCACGATCGTGAACGCGCAGCTCTGGAAGTACATCTACGACTCGACGTACGGCGTCGCGACCTGGTTCTTCGGGCTCTTCGGCGAGGCCCCGGTGATCCTCGGCGAACCGGTGCCCGCGATCACCGGGCTGATGGTCGCGGACATCTGGAAGACGACGCCGTTCGTGGCGATCATCCTGCTCGCCGGGCTCGTGCAGATCTCCGAGGACCACTACGAGGCCGCTGAGCTCGACGGTGCCAGCACCTGGCAGACGTTCTGGCGGGTGGTGCTGCCGCAGCTCACCCCGACGCTGACGATCGCGGTGCTGTTCCGCATCCTGCAGGCGTTCGGCGTGTTCGACCTGCCGTTCGTGCTGACGAACGGCGGCCCGGGCACCGCCACCCAGTCGCTCGCGATCATGGGCTACAAGGTGCTCTTCCAGGACATCAACATCGGCCCCGGTGCGGCGATCGCGACGTCCACGGCGATCATCGTCGCGGCGGGGTGTCTGCTGTTCCTCCGGGCGTTCCGGAACCAGGCGAAGGGAGGGGATGCCTGATGCCCCGTCAACGCGTCCGCAAGGGCTGGCGGAAGTGGGTCAACACCGTCAACGTCAGTGGTGTCGTCATCGCAGTGCTCACCGCGCTGCCGCTGTACTGGCTCGTGTCGACGTCGCTCAAGCCGGCGTCCGAGATCGGGCAGTCGCCGCCCACCGCCGTCCCGCAGTCGTTCACCCTCGACAACTTCGTGGTGGCGTTCCGCGACAACGCGCTGGGCCAGTACATGGTGAACAGCGTCATCGTGTCGGTGTCGACGACGGTGATCGTGCTCGCGCTGTCGTTCCTCGCCGGCTACGCGCTCGCCGGGCGGTGGATCCGCGGGCGGACGGCGATCATGACCTCGTTGCTCATGCTCTCGGTGTTCCCGGCGATCGCCGTGCTGACCCCGCTGTACCTGCTCGAGCGGAACCTCGGGCTGCTCAACTCCTACCCGGGGCTGATCGTGCCGTACGTGGCGTTCAACCTGCCCTTCGCGATCTGGATCATGCGGAACTACCTCGTCGGGATCCCCTCGACGATCGAGGAGGCCTCCGAGATCGACGGTGCCGGAGCCTGGCGCACGGTGCTCTCCGTGATCCTGCCGATGGCGAAGCCCGGGCTCTTCACGGTCGGGGTGTTCACGTTCACGGCGTCGTGGAGCGAGTTCCTGATGGCGCTGACGTTCAACAGCGAGAACTCGTTCCGGACGATCCCGGTCGGGATCGCCCTGTTCGGGACGCAGTTCACCGTGCCGTTCGCCCAGATCTTCGCGGCGAGCGTGGCGGCGACGGTGCCGATCGTCATCCTCGTGCTGGTGTTCCGCCGGTCGATCGTGTCCGGCCTGACGTCGGGCGCGGTGAAGGGCTGAGCCGGGCCCGGAACGGGACGGGAGGCGCGTGGCGGACCCGCCACGCGCCTCCCGTCCGATCGCGACCAGTCGTCAGCGGCGACGCGGGTCGCGGGCGGTGTCCGTGAAGAAGTCCTCGTAGAGGCCGGCACCGTCCTGCAGCTCGCCGTACTTCCACCGCTTGCGCATCCGACGGAACGTCTCGATGCGCACCGGGTCGACGCCCTGCTGGGATTCGTACTTGCCCATGGTTCCTCCCCGCTCGTGGTCGTACCCCCGATCGGGGGCATCCGATCGTGACGGTACGGGTGCGTGGCCCGTCCGTCCGGCAAGATAGGTAGGGAAGTTACCTAACTGCGCTTGGTGGACAAACGTTCGAGGTGCGTCCGCCCGCGCCCGTACTCTGCCGTCAAGGGGACGGGGCGCCGAACTCGAGCGCCTCGATGACCCGGTCGATGACCCGGACGTACTTCGCCCGCTCCCGTTCCGTGAAGGAGGACAACAGCTCGTGCAGATGCTCGTTCGTGCTGTCCATCGCCGTCGCGTAGGCACGCTCGGTCTCGGGGGTCAGCTCGATGTAGCGACTCCGCCCGTCGTCCGGGTTCGGCACGCGGCACAGGTGTCCGGCACGCTCCAGTCGGTCGACGGTGCCGGTGACGGCCGGGCCGCTCAGGCCGAGGTGCGACGCGAGGTCCTTGACCCGCACCTTGCGTTCGGCGGCCTCGGCGCGGGCGACGAACTGCAGCACCGTCAGGTCCGAGCCGGAGACGTCCATCCGCTCGCGGAGTCGTCCCCGCAGCGCTCCCATCGCGGCTTCGAGCCGGGTGATGGCGGCCGTCAGGTCGATCTCACTCACGCGGTCGCCCCTTCGGTGCGGATCGGTTCCGCGCAACGATACGCCGCGCTCACCGGGACAGCGTATCCAGATAACGAGGGGGACCGCGGGATCTGGACATCCGAGCCGTGGGGGTACGCATGGCCGACCCGCTGACCGACGACTTCGCCGAGGGGCAGACCACGACGCCGGCGACGGTCCGGTTCGAGGTGTCCGGCGGACATCCGGACGACGCCGTGCGGGACCTCGGCGCGGTCTACGGCGGCACGCAGTGGGTCGCGCGGCTGACCGACGCGCCGTTCGACTACCGGTACACGGCGATCGGCGACGCCGAGGTGACCATCCGCCGGTCGCAGTTGCGCGGCGCCCTCTCCGGGGTGGTGCCGGCCGGTGGCGACTACGTCGTGACGTGGATCAGCTCCGGCACGGCCGAGATCGAACGGCTGGGGGAGCGGTACGCCCTGCCGCTCGACGCCCCGGCACTCTTCCCGCCGGACCACGACTACGCCTTCCGCACCGCGGACTACGACCAGCGGGTCGTGCACCTCGACCGAGCATTCGTCCGCCGGGTCGCCGTGACGCGCACCGACGTCGGCGACCACGCGCTGCGCTTCGACGACCGGCACGTGCCGGGGTCCGAGACGGCGCGGCGCTGGCAGGGGGCGTTGACGGCGCTCGCACGGTCGCTGCGCGTCGGCGGCACGGACTCCGTCGCCTGGCAGACCGCCAAGGTCACCGCCGCCGAGGTCTTCCTCGACATGTTCCCGCCGAAGCTCGACGACCTGCCCGGGGTGCTCGGGCAACCGCGCAACGCCCGTCTCCGTGCGGCGGTCGAGTACGTCCACGACCACGCCGCGGAGCCCGTCACGATCGGCGACCTGTCGGCGGCGTCGGGGTTGAGCGTGCGCTCGGTGCAGGAGTCGTTCCGTCGGGTGTTCGACGTGTCCCCGCTGACGTACCTGCGGCAGGTGCGCCTCGACCGGGTGCGCGCCGAGCTGCTCGACGCCGATCCGCTCGCCGGGGCGGTCGGGGACGTCGCTCGTCGGTGGGGGTTCGCGCACCTCGGGCGGTTCTCGGCGGCGTACGCGGAGCGGTTCGGGGAGTACCCGAAGCAGACACTGCGGCGCTGACGGTCGCGGTGCGGCGCTGACGGTGCGGTCCGCCGCGCGGTGCGGCGCGGACGGTGGGGTCCGCCGCGCGGTGTCAGCGGTCCGCGGGCGCCGGTCCGGTGCTCCGGCGCACGCGCAGGGTCGTCGGCAGCCGGACGTGGTCCGACGTCGGCTCGCCGCGCAGCATCGTGAGGAGCATCTCGACCGCCCGCGAGCCGAGCTCGACCAAGGGCTGCGCGACGGTGGTCAGCGGCGGCGTGGTGGTCGCGGCCTGGGGCACGTCGTCGAACCCGACCACCGACAGGTCCCCGGGCACGTGGAGTCCGAGTTCGGCTGCGGCGCGGAGCACACCCACCGCTGACGAGTCGTTCGCCGCGAACACCGCGGTCGGACGGTCCGGTCCGGCGAGCAGGTCGCGGGCCACCTCGGCCGAACGGTCCTCCTGGTAGCCGCCGTCGCGGACGAGTGACTCGTCCACCGACAGGCCCGCTGCCGCCAGTGCGCGTCGGTAGCCGGCCTCGCGCAGCTGTGCCGACGCCAGGTCCGGACGACCCCGGAGGTGCGCGATCCGGGTGTGCCCGAGCGCGACGAGGTGCTCGACGGCCTGGACGGCCCCGGCCTCGTTGTCCGAGTCGACGGTGGCGTGCCCCTCGGGGCCGGTGTGCGGGTCGATCGCCACGACCGGGATCGACGAACTCGAGAGCGCCGTGCTCGGGGTCACCACGATCGCGCCGTCGATGAGCGTGCCGGACAACCGCGAGAGCGACCGGCGTTCCCACCCCTTCTGCTCGGCACCGGTCACGAGCCCGGCGTACGCGAGCAGTTCGTACCCGGTGCCGGTGGTGGCGCCGGACACTCCGCGCAGGAGCTCGGTCGAGAACGGCTCGAACTCGGTGACGAGGATGCCGATGACGTTCGTCCGCGAGCTGCGGAGGCTGCGTGCGACGAGCGAGGTCTCGTAGCCGAGCTGCTCGACGACCTCCTGCACGCGCAGGATCGTCGCGGGGGCGACGCCGTCGCGTTGGTTGATCACCTTCGACACCGTGGGGATCGAGACTCCGGCGGCGCGTGCGACGTCCGCGATGGTGACCCGGCCGGCTCCGGGACGCATGCCGAGAGCCGTGTCCATGTGCACACCGTACCGCTGAGCTGACGCTCGAATTGGTAAAGAAAACGTTATCGATATCGATTGACACGGCTCGATGGCACCTGGCACGCTCTCCGCAGCGGCAGTCGATGTCGCTGATTGTCAACGACGACACTTCAGGAGATCCACGATGACGAGGAAGATCCGTGCCACGGCAGCCATCGCGCTGATCGGGGCGACAGCACTGGTGGCCGCAGGCTGCTCGGCCGGCAGCGACGCCGCCGGGGGCGACAGCGGCGACGGGAAGGTCTCGATGACCTTCTGGAACAACTCGACGACCGGGCCGGGCAAGGCCTTCTGGCAGGACACCGTCAAGGCGTTCGAGGCGAAGAACCCGAACGTCACGATCACGATCCAGGCGATCCAGAACGAGGACCTGGACGGCAAGCTCCAGACCGCCCTCAACTCGAACTCCGCCCCGGACGTGTTCTCGCAGCGCGGCGGCGGCAAGATGGCCGCGATGGTCAACGCCGGCCAGCTCATGGACATCTCCGACTCGATCGGCTCCGGCGCCAAGAGCGGGATCAGCGACGGATCGTTCAAGGCCTTCGAACTGAACGGCAAGACCTGGGCGATGCCGACGAACGTCGACCCCGAGGGCATCTGGTACAGCCAGGACCTCTTCGAGGAGGCCGGCATCGAGGGCACGCCGACCACGATGGACGAGCTGAACGCCGACATCCAGAAGCTCAAGGACAAGGGCATCCAGCCCGTGGCCGTCGGTGCGAAGGACGCCTGGCCGGCAGCGCACTGGTACTACAACTTCGCACTGCGTGCCTGCTCGTCGAACGTCCTCAACAAGACCGCGCAGGACCTCAAGTTCGACAACAAGTGCTGGAAGCAGGCCGGTGAGGACACCAAGGCCTTCTTCGACACGAAGCCCTTCAACGACGGCTTCCTGACGACCTCGGCCCAGCAGGGTGCCGGCAGCTCCGCCGGTCTCGTCGCGAACCACAAGGCCGCGATGGAGCTCATGGGCGCCTGGGACCCGGGCGTGATCTCCTCGCTCACCCCGGACGGCAAGCCGCTGCAGGACCTCGGCTTCTTCCCGTTCCCGGAGGTCTCCGGCGGCAAGGGTGCGCCCGGCTCGATGATGGGCGCCGTGGGCGGGCTCTCCTGCTCGGCGAAGGCCCCGAAGAAGGCCTGCACCGACTTCCTCAACTTCGTCACCACGAAGAGCGTGCAGGAGAACTACTACAAGGCGTTCAACTCGATCCCCGCGAACAAGGACGCGCAGTCGGTCGTGACCGAGCCGTACCTGACCACGGTGCTCAAGGCGTACAACGACGCCCCGTTCGTCTCGAACTACCTCGACACGCTCTACGGCCAGAACGTCGGCAACGCGCTCAACACCAGCGTCGTCAACCTGCTCGCCGGCAAGGGGTCCGTCTCGGACATCGTGTCGACCGTCAACCAGGCCGCGGCGAAGGGCTGAGACACATGACCACCTCCGTCGCACCGCGCTCGAACGAAGCGCCGGCCGGGACGGGGCGTCGCACGGGCGGGGCCGACGGTTCGCCGTCGGCCCCGGCCCGACGGGTCCGCAAGGGCACCGACGTCCGCACCCGGGTCGAGATCGCCGTCCTCGCCGGTCCGGCGGTGATCATGTTCGTCGGGTTCGTCATCCTGCCCGTCGCACTCGCCGCCTACTACGGCTTCTACAAGTGGCAGGGCTACGGCGCCCCGGTCGACTTCGTCGGCCTGCAGAACTACACCGTGATCTTCACCGACCCCGACTTCCGGGCGGTGCTCTGGCACAACCTGTTCATCGTCATCGGCTCGCTCGTCGTGCAGGGCCCGATCGCGATCGTCCTCGCGCTGCTGCTCAACCAGCGGATCCGCGGCCGCGGGCTCATCCGCGTCCTCATCTTCCTGCCGTACGTCATCTCCGAGGTCATCGTCGGCACCGGGTGGAGCCTCATGCTCCAGTCGAGCGGTGCGCTGAACGACCTGCTGCAGAGCATCGGCCTGGGCGGCCTGCGGAACGACTGGCTGTCGAACCCCGACATCGCGCTCTGGACCCTGCTCGGGATCATCTCGTGGAAGTACATCGGCTTCGCGGTGATCCTCTTCCTCGCCGGCCTGCAGAGCATCCCCGAGGAACTGTTCGAGGCCGCGCAGCTCGACGGTGCGAGCTACTGGCAGATCCAGCGACGCATCACGCTGCCCCTCCTCGGACCGACGCTCCGCATCTGGGCGTTCCTGTCGATCATCGGGTCACTGCAGCTGTTCGACCTCGTCTACATCATCTGGGGGCAGTACATCGCCTCGACCGCCGGGACCTCGACGATGGCGACCTACATGGTCGGCAACGGCCGCCTGTCCGGCAACTACGGGTACGGCAACGCCGTCGCCGTGGTGATCTTCCTCATCTCGCTGGTCGTCGCCCTCGTCTACCAGCGGTTCGTCCTGCGCCGCGACACCGCCGGCGCCCTGACCGAGAAGAGCGACCGATGACCGCCACCGCCTCCATCGTCGCGCCGAAGCGCCGCCAGCGTGACACCGGACCCGTCCGGCGTGAGCGCAACCTCGGCACGTACTTCATCGCGCTGCTGTTCATCGCCGTGTGCATCGGCCCGGTCGCGTACATCGTGCTCGGCGGGTTCCGCACGAACTCGCAGATCACCGCCAGCCCGGCAGGACTGCCGAACCCGTGGCAGATCGGCAACTACGTCACCGTCCTGACCAGCGGCGTGTTCTGGCAGCAGCTCGGCAACTCGGTGATCGCCGGCGTCACCACCACCCTCGGCGTGGTCGTGCTCGGCCTCATGGTGAGCTTCGTGCTCGCCCGGTACCGGTTCCGGGGGAGCGGCGCGCTCTACTCGCTGTTCGCGGCCGGCCTGATGTTCCCGATCACGGTCGCCATCACGCCGCTCTACATCCTCGTGAAGGACCTCGGCCTGACGAACAACCTGGCGGGTGTGATCCTCCCGCAGATCGCGTTCGCCCTGCCGACGACGGTCATCATCCTGGTGCCGTTCCTCCGGGCGATCCCGGACGAGCTCGAGGAGGCGGCCGCCATCGACGGCGCGAGCAAGCTCGGGTTCTTCTTCCGGATGGTCGTCCCGCTGTCGCTCCCCGGTGTCGTGACGGTCGGCATCCTCGCGTTCATCGGCAGCTGGAACAGCTACCTCCTGCCGCTGTTCATCCTGAACGACGCGTCGACCTACACGCTGCCGCTCGGGGTCCAGGCGTTCGCGTCCCAGTACTCGGTCGACACCGCCCGGGTGCTCGCGTTCACCTCGCTCTCGATGATCCCGGCGCTCGTGTTCTTCGCGATCTTCCAGAAGCGCATCGTCGGCGGCCTGACCGGGGCGGTGAAGGGGTGACGGCGACGGACGCGACACGGACCGTCGGACGCGAGCCGCGCCTCCAGTCCGACCCGCGCCGTGTCGAGGACGCGACCGGCGCCGACCGCGCGACCGCCCTGCTCGCCGCCATGACGCTCGAGGAGAAGACCGCGCAGCTCGTCGGCTACTGGCTCGACCAGAACGGCGTGGTCGCCCCGATGCAGGGGGAGATGGCGGCCCACGACGACGCCGACGGCCGCACCCTGGCCGACGTCACGCACCACGGCCTCGGCCAGTTCACCCGCGTCTACGGCACCCGCCCCGTCGAGCCGGACGAGCGCGCGGCCTGGCTGTGGTCGGAGCAGCGACGACTCAAGCGCGAGACGCGACTCGGGATCCCGGCACTCGTGCACGAGGAGTGCCTCACCGGGCTCGCCGCCTGGAAGGCCGCCACGTTCCCGACGCCGCTGGCGTGGGGCGCTGCCTTCGACCCGGAGCTCGTCGAGCAGGTCGGCGAGGCGATCGGCGACTCGATGCGACAGCTCGGCGTGCACCAGGGCCTCGCCCCGGTGCTCGACGTCGTCCGCGACCCGCGGTGGGGGCGGGTGGACGAGTGCATCGGCGAGGACCCGTACCTCGTCGGGACGATCGGCACCGCCTACGTCCGGGGCCTGCAGCGCGCCGGGGTGGACGCGACGCTCAAGCACTTCCTCGGGTACTCCGCGTCGCAGGCGGGGCGGAACCACGCTCCCGTGCACGCCGGGCCGCGCGAGGTCGCGGACGTCTTCCTGCCGCCGTTCGAGATGGCGCTGCGCGACGGCGGGGCCCGGAGCGTCATGAACTCGTACGCCGAGGTCGACGGTGTGCCGGTCGCGGCGAACGGTGACCTGCTGACCGACCTGCTCCGTGGCCGGCTCGGGTTCGACGGCACGGTGGTCGCCGACTACTTCTCGGTCGCGTTCCTCGAGGTCATGCACGGCGTCGCCGCCGACCGTGGCGAAGCGGCCGCACTCGCCCTCACCGCGGGCATCGACGTCGAGCTGCCCACCGGGGACGCCTACCTCGGGCCGCTCGTCGACCGTGTCCGCTCCGGTGACGTCGACGAGGCGCTGGTCGACCGTGCGGTGCTCCGCGTGCTCCGGCAGAAGGAGCGGCTCGGGCTGCTCGACCCGGACGCATTCGAGGACGAGCCGCCGACCGGGATCGACCTCGACACCCCTCGGCACCGGGCGCTCGCGAAGGAGCTCGCGGCGCGGTCGCTCGTGCTGCTGTCGAACGGACCCGAGGCCCCGGTCCTGCCCCTGGCCCCGGGTGCGTCGGTGGCCCTGATCGGGCCGAACGCCGATCGCGCCGAGGCCCTGCAGGGCTGCTACTCCTTCGCCAACCACGTGCTCGCCGCGCACCCCGACCTGCCGCTCGGCTTCGCCATACCGACCGTGCGCAAGGCGCTGACGGAGTCGCTCGGAGCCGACACCGTCCGGTTCGCCGCGGGCTGCGCCGTGACCGGCGACGACCGCTCCGGGTTCGACGACGCGGTCGCGGTCGCGGAGCGCTCCGACGTCGCGGTGGTCGTCGTCGGCGACCAGGCCGGACTGTTCGGCCGCGGGACCGTCGGCGAGGGGAACGACACCGAGTCCCTCGACCTGCCGGGCGTCCAGCGCGAGCTCGTCGAGGCGGTGGTCGCCACCGGCACGCCGACCGTCGTCGTGCTCCTGACCGGACGGCCGTACGCCATCGGGTGGGCGCTCGACGGCGACGCTCCCCGTCCGGCCGCGGTGGTGCAGGCGTTCTTCCCCGGCGAGGGCGGTGGTCTCGCGATCGCGGACCTCCTCACCGGCGCCGCCGCACCGTCCGGTCGCCTGCCGGTCTCGCTCCCGCGGGCCGCCGGCGCGCAGCCGTACACGTACCTGCACCCGCGCCTCGGCGGGCCGTCCGACGTGACCGCGACCGACTCGACGCCCGTCCGGCCGTTCGGGTTCGGGCTCTCGTTCACCTCCTTCGCGTACGAGGAGCTCGTCGTCGACCCGACCGTGTCCAGCGCGGGGGCCTTCGACGCGTGGGTGACCGTCCGGAACACCGGGGAGCGTGCGGGCGAGGACGTGGTGCAGCTGTACGGGCACGACGTGCAGGGGAGCGTCACCCGGCCGGTCGCCCAGCTGCTCGGGTACGCCCGGGTCGCGCTCGGACCGGGGGAGTCCGTGCGCCTGCGGTTCAGCGTGCCCGTCCAGCGCGTCGCGTTCACCGACCGCGCCCTGCGGAAGGTGGTCGAGCCCGGGGACGTGGAGGTGTGGGTCGCGTCCCACGCCGCGGCGTCCGGACCGACCGGTGGGGTGCGCGCCGACGGGATCGTCGCGGTGGGCGGCGGGACCGGCCCCGCGCCCGTCCCCGGGTCCGCCACGGCGCGTGCGGTCGTCCGCGTCACCGGGCCGGTGCGCGAGGTCGAGCCGTCCGACCGGCGCACGGTCACCTGGGAGCGGGTCTGACCGGACCGACGACGGCACGGACGGGAGGCGCGGTGCGGGCTCGCACCGCGCCTCCCGTCGCGTCCGTGGCGGGCATCCAGGTCAGAGCATCCCGGTGAGCACCCCGCCGTCGGCGCGGACCGCCGCACCGTTCGTGGCGGACGCCCGCGGGCTGGCGAGGTAGGCGACGAGGTCCGCGATCTCGTCGGGCCGGATGAACCGTTCGAGCAGGGTCGTGCGGTTCTGCCCGATCACCGCGGCCTGCACGGCCTCGACCGGGGCGTCCTGCGCGGCCGCGATCGTCTCGATCGTGGCCGCGACCCCGTCGGACCAGGTCGGGCCGCCGAGGACCGTGTTCACGGTGACGCCCGTCCCGCGGGTCCGCTTCGCCAGGCCGTTGCCGAGCGCGATCACCGCGGCCTTCGTGACGCCGTAGTGCACCATGTCGACGGGCACGTTCACGCCGGACTCGCTGCTGACGAACACGATCCGGCCCCAGCCGCGCTCGACCATCGGGTCGAGCAGTGCCCGGGACAGTCGGACGCCGCTCATCAGGTTGACGTCGAGGTACCGCCGCCACTCGGCATCGTCGACCGATCCGAAGTCGGCCAGGCCGAACAGTCCGACGTTGTTCACGAGCACGTCGACCTCCGGGAGCTGCTCGAGCAGCGCGTCCACCTGCGCCGGGTCGGCGAAGTCCGCCGGGATCCCGGACACCTCGGCGCCGGGAAGCGCCGCTCGCAACCGGGCGACGGCGGCGTCGACCCCCGTGCGTTCCCGTCCGTTCAGCACGACGCGGGCTCCCTCCGCCGCGAGGGCTGCTACGACGGCGTACCCGATGCCCTGCGTCGAGCCGCTGACGAACGCCGTCCGGCCCCTGATGTCGAGATCCACGTCGTACTCCTGTCGTGTCGTTCACTTGCCTGAGCAAGTCAATGTACGCAGGATCACTTGCCTGAGCAAGTCACGGTGGTACGCTCTCCCCATGCCGGACGACGTCGCCACCACCGGGCTCAGTGCTGAGGAGCTCGAGGTCTGGGTCGCCCTCGCGACCGTGCTCGAACGACTGCCGACCGCGCTCGACGCGCAACTGCAGCGTGACGCCGGCCTGACGCACTTCGAGCACGGCGTCCTGTTCGCCCTCGACAGCGAACCCGACCGGACGCTGCGGATGAGCGTGCTCGCCGCCGCCGCGAGCTGCACCCTGTCGCGGCTGTCCCGCGCGGTGACGCGGCTGGAGCAGAAGGGGTGGGTCCACCGCGTGGTCGACCCGACCGACGGGCGGTTCACCCTCGCGGTGCTCACCGACAGCGGGCACGAGCAGGTCGTGGCGTCCACGCCGGCGCACCAGGCGCTCGTCCGGCGGGTGGTCTTCGACGCGCTCACGCCGGCCCAGGTGCGGCAGCTCGGCGCGGTCAGTCGACGCATCGCCGAGGCCGTCGGCGGGACACCGGTCTGGTCCCCGCCGACGCGGTGAGTCAGGGGCGCGGCGGAGCCGTGTAGGACCCGTTCCGGACGTCCTCGACGAGTGACCGCTCGGACGGCTGCCAATCGAAGGTGGCCCGTGCCTTCGTCGCGAGGAGGTGTGTGGACGTCGTCAGCGTCCGGACCGCCGGGCCCATCTGTGCCTCGGCGACCTCGAGCGGGACGGAGACGCTCGGGGTGCCGGTGAGGTCGCCGATCGCCTCCGCGAGTTCCCGGAAGGTGAACGGCACCGAACCGACCGCGTTGACGACGCCGGCGACCGGGTGCTCGATCGCCCGGACGTACAGGTCGGCGAGGTCGTCGACGTGCACGGGGTACCAGGCGTTCGCACCGTCGCCGATGTACGTCGCGGCGCCGTTCGCGACGGCGGCGTCGATGAGGCCGGTGACGAGCCCGGTCCCGCCGCGGCCGAAGACGAGTCCGGCGCGGACGGCGATCCCGGTGATGCCCGGCGCGCCGAGCACGATGCGTTCGGCCTGTGCCTTGACCGGCTGGGCGCTGACCTCGGGGAGGACCGCGTCCTCGGTGACGTCCGTCGGGTCGAAGCCGTAGACGAGTCCGGTGGAGGTGTAGACGACGGGCTTCGGGGAGGTCCCGGTGGTTCCGGGCGTTCCGTTCGTTCCGGGCGTTCCGGGCGTTCCGGGCGTTCCGTTCGTTCCGGCGGCTTCTGCTGCTCCGGCGGTGACGGCCCGGACGGCCGCGAGCTCGTCCTCGGTCGACTGCGCGGTCGGTGCGTAGTCCGAGGCGGCGTACACCACCGCGTCGGCGGCCGCGGCTGCGGTGCGGAGCACCTCGGTGTCGGTGATCGAGCCGGCGACGGGTACTGCGCCGGCCGCGCGCAGGCGGGCGGCGCTCTGCTCGGAACGGGCGAGCGCGGTGACGGAGTGGCCGGCGGAACGGAGGTGTTCGACGAGGACCGAGCCGAAGTAGCCGGTGCCGCCGATGACGAAGATCTGCATGGACGGCACGCTAAACTCTGACATCAGTGTCAAGGTCAAGCGAGGAGCAGCGACGATGCAGATCGGCGATCTGAGCCGGGCCAGCGGGGCGAGTGCCCGGTCGCTGCGCTACTACGAGCAGCTCGGGTTCATCCGACCGGAGCGCCGGGCCAACGGCTACCGCGACTACGACGAGTCCGACGTCGAGACCGTCGGCACGATCAAGATGCTCCTCGACCTCGGGCTGCCGACGGCGCTCATCGAACAGGTCCTGCCGTGCACCCGCGGCCGGAAGGTCGAGGACCAGTGCCCGGGCATCATCGACCAGGTCGTCGCGATCCGGGACGACATGGACGCGCGGGCGCAGCGGCTCCTCGCGACGAGGGACGCCCTGTCGGAGTCGCTCTCGCGCGTCGGACGCTGAACCGCTCCGCAGGCGGATTCCGTAGGCGTGCAGCGACCGTCCCTAGGGTGACGCCATGCATGACGAACCTGACGGGGGACAGCACCCGATCGTGCCGACCGAGCACGGTGCCGTGCGCCACGGTCGCCAGCGGCGCGCAGCCCGCACCCTCTTCCCGGCGATCGGCGGCGTCCTCGCGATGGCACTCGTGCTCACGGGCGGGTACGCGGCCTGGTCGTACGCGCAGCTCGACAGCGCCGTGACCAAGGTGCACGTGGCGCTCCCGCACCCCTCGGCGTCCGCCGACGTCGACGGGTCGGCCGAGAACATCCTGCTCGTCGGGGACGACCACCGTCCGGCCGACGCCACCCCGCAGGAGCTCGCCGAGCTCGGCACGCAGCTCGACGACGGGGCGACGAACACCGACACCATGATCGTGCTGCACATCCCCGCGGGCGGGGGCAGCGCGACGATGATCTCGTTCCCGCGCGACTCGTGGGTGCCGATCCCCGGCCACGGCACGTTCAAGCTGAACAGCGCGTTCTCGGACGGTGCGGCGAACGGCGGCGGCGACGCCGGTGGCATGCGCCTGCTCATCCAGACCATCGAGAACATCAGCGGCCTGCAGATCGACCACTTCGTGCGCGTCTCGCTGCTCGGCTTCTACCAGCTCGTGAAGGCGCTCGGGCCGATCCAGGTCTGCCTGAACGAACCCGCCCACGACCCGAACTCGAACGTCGACCTCCCGGCGGGGAACTCGACGCTGAACGCCTCGCAGGCGCTCTCCTTCGTCCGGCAGCGCGACGGGCTCCCGCGCGGTGACCTCGACCGCGAGGTCCGCCAGCAGTACTTCCTCTCGCAGGAGGCCCGCAAGGTCCTCTCCGCCGGCACCCTCCTCAACCCGGTGAAGGTGTCGGACCTGCTGCACGGTGTCGGGGACGCCGTGCAGATCGACGACGGCCTGAGCATCCCCAGCCTCGTCAACACGTTCCGCAGCATCGACCTGTCGAGCATCCGGTCGACGACCATCCCCACCGCGGGGACCCCGACCATCGACGGCTACTCGACGGTGGCGGTGGACTTCGGCGCGGTGCCGGCGTTCATCCAGGGCATCGTGGGCGCGCCCGCGGCGTACACGGCGGCGAAGGCGGCGTCCCCGTCGAGCGTGCACGTGTCCGTGCAGAACGGCGGCTCCCTGCCGGGCGGTGCGACGGCCGCCTCGGCAGCGCTCACGGCGAAGGGGTTCGTGGTCGGGGCGCCGAGCGACACCACCACCACGGCGGCCACGGTCGTCGAGTACCCGAAGGGCGCCGAGGCCGCGGCGAAGGCCGTCGTCGCGGCGGTCCCCGGAGCCACGGCGGTCCGCTCGGCCACGGTGTCGGGGGTGACGCTCGTGCTCGGGACCGACGGGCGCACGGTCGGGGCCGCGGGGGCTGCCGGGTCCGGTTCCGGCTCCCGCGCGGCTTCGGCCGGTTCGGGCTCTACCGGCTCCGGCTCGGGTTCGGCCGGCTCGGGCGCTCGCTCCGGGTCGTCCGGGTCCGGCGCCTCCGGGTCGTCCGGTGCCGGGTCGTCCGCGCCGGCGGCCACCCCGTCGTCCACCCCGGTCGGCAACGCGTACGGCAAGCAGGGCACCTGCATCAACTGATCGCACCCCCGGCCACTGCGCCGTGTCAGCATGGAGCGTGCTGACCGTCGGGATCCTCGTCGTCGCGGGCGTGGTGGCCGGGGTGATCGGCACCGCCGGCGGGATCACCTCGCTCGTGGCCTACCCGGCGCTGCTCGCCGTCGGGGTCCCACCGCTCGCCGCGAACGTCACGAACTCCGTCGCGCTCATCGGCAGCGGTGCGAGCTCCGCGTTCCGCGCGCGGCACGAGGTGCGCGCCGAACCAGCTGTCCTGCGTCGCTGGATGCCGACGACCGTCGCCGCCTCGCTCGCGGGCGCGGTGCTCCTGGTCGTCACGCCGGCGCACCTCTTCGACCGCATCGTCCCGTTCCTCGTGCTCGCCGGGGGACTGCTCCTGCTGCTGCAGCCGTTCATCGACCGTCGTCGTGCACGGGCCGCCGGTGCCGCCGCGGGTGGGCACGGCGCCGCCGCCTCGGCCGGGATCGTCGGGGTCGGCGTGTACAACGGGTACTTCGGCGCCGGGTCCGGTGTGCTCATGATCGCCGTGCTGCTGCTCACCGGGGAACCGTCCCTGCACCGTGCGAACGCCGTGAAGAACGTGCTGCTCCTCGCCGCGGACCTGTTGCCGGCGGTCGTGTTCGCGCTGTCCGGGCACGTCGTGTGGTCCGCGGCCGTGGCCCTGGGCGCGGGGGCGGTGGTCGGCGGGCTCATCGGACCGACCGTCGCCCGGCGGGTGCCGCACGGGGTCCTCCGGGTCGCGATCGCGTGCTGCTCGGTCGCGCTCGCCGTGTACCTGTTCGTCACGGTGGCGTCGTCCTGATCCGCGGGGACGGTGGTCCCTGACGACCCGGGACGACCGTCCGGATCGGTACGGTGGTCGGCATGGCACGATTCACGCCCCCAGCCGCCGACGCCGTCCGCGCACGCCTCCTGCTCGCCGCGCGCGACGAGTTCGCCGCGGCGGGGCTCGTCGGCGGCAAGGTCGAGCGGATCGCCGCCGCCGCGTCGAGCAACAAGGCGCAGGTCTTCCACTACTTCGGCAGCAAGGAGGGGTTGTTCGACGCGCTCGTCGAGCAGACCGTCGCCGAGACCTTCGACCTCGTCCCGCTCGACACCGACGACCTGCCCGGGTTCGCCGGCCGGTTGCACGACTCGTGGACCGAGCGGCCGTGGGCCCAGCGGCTGGCGACCTGGCACCGGCTCGAGCGCGCGTCGACCGCTCCGCTCGAGGCGATCGTCGAACGTCGAACGTCGATGGTCGCCGAGGTCGAGCGGGCGCAGCGGGCCGGCGTCCTGCCGCGCAGCTACCGACCCGCCGTGCTGCTCGGCCTCGTGCTGCACCTCGCGGCGTTCTGGAGCGAGGCCTCAGCAGAGTCCGAGGCCCTGACGCGCGCGGTGGTGCCGGCGCGGCGACGGCAGATCGTCGTCGACGCGGTCACGTCACTCGTCGGCAGCTGACGGTCAGGAGCCCTCGCCGAACGGCAGGCCGAGGCCGAGGCCGAACGGCACGCCCAACCCGAGGAAGCCGGACGCGGCGACGGCGGCCGGCAGCACGACCGTGACGAGCGTCAGGGTCGCGCCGATGAGCACCGCCGCGAAGGCGAGGCCGTCGCCGCGCTCGCCGGTGCGCCGGACCTCACGGCGGGCGATGAACCCGACGACGACCCCGCCGATCGGCGCGACGAAGGCGAGCGCGATGGCCACGACCGCGATGAGGCTCAGCGGAGCGACCGCGGTCGGAGCACCCGCGGTCGGCGCGGCGTCGGGTCGGGTGGCGGGCACGTGGGCTCCGGGAGCGATGTCGGTCACGGCGACCGAGCCTACGAGTGCGACGACCGACGGGGGAGTACCCAGTCCTGGTGGCGTGGAGGCACTCCGGTGTGCCACGCTCGGTCCGTGGACGACGGACTCCTCTACGACCTCTGCAGCCGAGCGCGGCGCGTGCACATGCGAGCCGGCGGGTCGGAGCCGGCGCTCCGCGGGCTGACGGACTTCATCTCCGCCGCAGCCGACCCCCGGGGGACCTACTCGGACGCGGCGCTCGTGGCGCTCGTCGAAGCGGCGCCGGACCCGGTCGGGTTCCGGTGGGGGCTGGAACGGCTCGAAGCGGTGAGTGCCATCCGGACCGTCCCGCCGTCGGACTACTCCGCCGACGAGGTCGCCGAGTACGAGGACGCCCAGGCTGCCCTCCTGCGCCGGATCGGCCGCGACAGCGGGGAGCCCGCGCCCGGCCCCGTCCAGGTCGTGAAGAACGTCCTGGAGCAGTTCGTCCGCCGCTGGTACTGACCGCTGCGATCGCGCCCGGCTCAGCCGCGTCGTCCGGCGCGTGCGGCGAACGCATCGAGCGCCCCGAGCACCTCGTCGTTCCGGAAGAGGATGCCCTGCTGGTACTCGTTCTTCTTCGTCAGGATGCCAGCGGCGACGAGTCGGTCGAGGTGGGGGTACACGTTCTTCGCGTCGACACCCATCTCGGCTGCGAGGGTCGATGCGTTGAGGACGGGCTGCCGGGCGACCACATCGAGCGCCTGCCAGATGCCGGAGTCGCGACGGGCCGTGACGGCCGTTCGCCAGCGCGCTCGGATCGACGAGATCTCGTCCACGAGCTCGCGGGCGTTGCCGATCGCTTCGAAGGAGGCTTCGGCGACCAGACGGATGATCGGCTCGATGTCTCCCCGGCGGTAGTCGGTGAGCGCTCGGACGTACCCCGCGGTGTCGGTGAGGAGGCCGGCGGAGACCGGCACCGTCACGTTCTGGGTGAGTTCGTTCGACCGGAGCATCGCCTGGAGGAGCGCCCGGCCGGTGCGTCCGTTGCCGTCGGTGAACGGGTGGACCGTCTCGAACTGGGCATGCGTCACCGCGACCTGCGCGAGTCTGGGCAGGTCGAGTCGACGCGCGAACTCCATCACGTCGTCGACCAGCGACGGGACGCGTTCCCAGGCCGGCGCCACGTAGTCAGCGCCGACCGGCGTTCGCCCGCTGGTGCCGATCCACACGGCCTCTTCGCGGAACCGCCCGGCCTCGTGCCGGCGGTCGCCGCGGAGCAGCACTTCGTGCATGGCCAGCACGGTCTCCGTCGTCAACCGGTCGGACAACTCGATCGCGGTGCGCATCGCGCGGGTGTTCGACACGATCTCGCCCGCGTTGCGCTTCCCGACGCCGCCGAGTTCCGCAGTGAAGATCTGCCGCGCGCTCGCCGTCAGGTGTTCGATCTGCGACGAGGCAGCCGCTTCCGAGCGGAGCAGGAGCGGAGCGAACGGCGCGACCTCGCTCCCGAGGGACTCATCGAAGCGCGTGAGTGCTGTCGACGCCTCGTCTGCGAGGACCGACACGGCGTCGGACAGCCGCATGGAACGATGCGCGATGCGGGGTGGAACCGCTGCTCGGTACGGCTCGGTGGTCGTTTCCCGGCGCGCGGCTCGTGGACCGTGCTCCGCGTACCGGCTCTGCCACTGCAGATCCTCGAAATTGAGCGACGGCCACGCTTCGGGAAGCGACGTCATGAGTCGGACCTCGGATTTTCTGTGATAGGTCATTATCTCAGAAAATCTGCCGTCCGCACACTGCGATCGCGCCCGGCTCAGCCCCGCTCGCGCAGGAACGCCACCTGCCGCTCCCAGTGCGCGAACCCACCACCCTCGTGCCCGTTGTACGGGTACACCTCGATCGCCTTGTCCACCGAGCCGAGCGCGTTGTACGCCGCGAAGGTCGTCCGCGGCGGGACCACGTCGTCCATGAGCGCGACGGAGAACAGCGCCGGCGCGGTGATCCCCGCCGCGAAGTGCACGCCGTCGAAGTAGGCGGCCGTGTCCCACACGGTGTCGATCGCATCGCGGTGCACGGACAGGTAGCGCGCGAGCTCGAGGTACGGACCACCCACGGCGACGGCGGTGCCGTTCTCCCAGTCGCTGAGGAACGCGACGTCCGGCAGGAGCGCCGTGATCGGTCCGACGTGCGCCTCGACCAGCGCGGCCGCGGCGATGGTGATCCCGCCGCCCTGGCTCCCGCCGGTCAGCGCGATGCGGTCCGGGTCGACGCCCGGCAGCGAGCGGACGGCGTCGACGAGTCGGACGGCGTCGGTGTACGCGCGCCGGTAGTAGTGGTCGGCGGGGGCCCCGATGCCGCTCGTCATCCAGCCGCCGATGTGCGGGCCGGAGCCGTGCGGGTCCGGGGTGTCGCCGCCGGATCCCCACCCGCTGCCCTGGCCGCGGGTGTCCATCACGACGTGCACGTACCCGGCGAGGGCCCACGAGACCCGTTCGCCCGGCAGCCCGCGACCGCCGTTGTAGCCGAGGAACTCGATGACGACCGGCAGCGGCCCGGCGGCGTCGACCGGTCGTGAGACCCAGGCCCGGACGGGGTCGCCGGCGAAGCCCGGGAAGGTGAGGTCCTCGATGACGAGTCCGGTCACCGGGGTGTCGGCGGCGGCGAGGACGGGGTCGGTGCCCGACCCGGCGGCCCGTGCGTCGGCGACGGTCTCGGCCCAGAAGGCGTCGAAGTCGTCCGGCCGGCGGACGTCGGGTCGGTAGGCGCGCAGGGCGTCGAGGGGCAGGTCGGTGTACGGCATGTGGTCTCCTCCGGGGACGATGATGCCCCCGACGCCGTGGTGGACGGCGTCGGGGGCGGGAGTGTCCGCGAACGGACGAACGGACGAACGGACGAACGGACGAACGGACGAACGGACGGACGAACGAACGAGCAGCCGCTCAGCGCGCGGCGGCCCGGTACTGCTCGAGCACCTCGGGGTGCGGGTCGCCGGCCACGACCGTGGTCGCCGTCTCCCACGCCGGCAGGCTCCCGGTGAGCACCCACGCCGCCTGCTTCGCCGCGCCGGCCGCCACGTACTCGCCCGGCTCCGGCACGAGGACGTCACGGCCGAACACCTGCGCAGCGACGACCCGCACGGCCTCGTTGCGAGCGGCGCCGCCGATGAGCAGCAGCCGCTCGACGGTGACACCGGTGCCCTCGACCGCCGCGAGGCCGTCCGCGAGCGCGCACAGCATCCCCTCGACCGCGGCCCGGGCGAGGTGCGCCCGGTCCGTCGTCCCCGGCGTCATGCCGAGCAGCGAGGCCGTCGCGTCCGGTCGGTTCGGCGTGCGCTCGCCGACGAAGTACGGCACGAGCACGAGCCCGTCGGCACCCGCCGGCGCCTGCAGCGCCAGCTCGCCGAGCGCGTCGTGGTCCACGCCGAGCAGGCCGCCGATCACCTCGAGCACGCGCGCCGCGTTCAGCGTCGTGACGATCGGGAGGCGCGACCCGCTCCCGTCGGCGAAGCCCGCCACGGTCCCGCTCGGGTCGCGCACCTCGGCGTCGGTGACCCCGAAGACCGTGCCGCTCGTGCCGAGGGACACCGCGACGTCACCCGGGCCGAGTCCGAGGCCGAGCGCTGCCCCGGCGTTGTCGCCGAGTCCGGCGCCGACGAGGAGCCCAGAGGGTGCCACGGCGCCGTTCGGCAGCTGGACGTCCGCGGTGAGCGTGCCCATCGCCTCGTCGGGCAGGACGACCCGCGGCACGACGACGGAGTCCGGGGAGCCCGTGGCACCGGCGACGCGCATCGGTCGTCCGAGCGCCGACTCGAACAGCTCCGCGTCGTACTCGCGCCGCACCGGGTCCCAGTAGGCCGTGCCGCTGGCGTCGGAGCCGTCGGTGGCGAGGGCGTCGAGGTCGGGGCCGAGCGGACTCTCGTCGGCCGGACCGTACCCGCGCAGCCGCCACGACAACCAGTCGTGGGGGAGGGCGACGGCCGCGACCCGGCCGGTGTTCTCGGGCTCCGCGTCGCGGAGCCACCGCAGCTTGGTACCGGTGAACGACGCCACCGGCACCAGACCCGTGCGGGCGACCCATGCCTCCTGGCCCAGCTCCGCGACCATCTGCGCGGCCGCGTCGGCACTGCGGACGTCGTTCCACAGCAGCGCGTCGCGGACCACGCGGCCGTCCGCGTCCACCGCGACCATGCCGTGCTGCTGCCCGGCGATCGCGACGGCACCGACGTCGGCGAGCCCGCCGGCGTCCGCGACGGCGGTGCCGAGCGCGTCCCACCAGTGGCGGGGGTCGACGGACGTGCCGTCCGGGTGGGACGCGCGTCCCTCCCGGACGACGGCGCCGGTCGCGGCGTCACGGATCGTGACCTTGCAGGACTGGGTCGACGAGTCGACCCCTGCGACCAGGTCAGCCACGAGCGCCCATGAGGTGCTCGATGGCGAGCTGCTGCAGCTTCACGAAGCCGAAGCCCTTGCCGCCGAAGTACGCGTCGGCGTCGAAGTCCTCGTACGCGGAGCGGTCCGCGAGGAACGCGTCGTACGACTCGCCGTCGTTGAGGGTGGGGGTGCTGAGCTCGCCGACCTTCGAGGCCTCGAGCGCTGCCTGCACCTCGGGGTCGGCGCGGAACGCCTGTGCGCGCTCCTTGAGCAGGAGGTACATGCGCATGTTCGCGGACGCCGAGTCCCAGACGCCCGTGATGTCCTCGGTGCGGCTCGGCTTGTAGTCGAAGTGGCGGGGGCCGTCGTACGCCGGGCCGCCCTGGGGTGCACCGTGCTCGAGCAGGTCGACGAGCGAGAACGCGTTCTGCAGGTCGCCGTGCCCGAAGACGAGGTCCTGGTCGTACTTGATGCCGCGCTGACCGTTGAGGTCGATGTGGAAGAGCTTGCCCTGGTAGAGCGCCTGGGCGATGCCGGCCGTGAAGTTCAGCCCGGCCATCTGCTCGTGGCCGACCTCGGGGTTGATGCCGAAGAGTTCCGGACGCTCGAGCGTCTCGGTGAACGCGATGGCGTGGCCGAGGGTCGGCAGCAGGATGTCGCCGCGGGGCTCGTTCGGCTTCGGCTCGATGGCGAACCGGATGCCGTAGCCCTTGTCGGTGACGTACTGGGCGAGGAGGTTCACGGCCTCGCGGTAGCGCTCGAGCGCCGCCTGCACGTCCTTCGCGCTGTCGTACTCGGCACCCTCGCGGCCGCCCCACATCACGAACGTCGACGCGCCGAGCTCGGCGGCGAGGTCGATGTTGCGCAGGACCTTGCGGAGCGCGAACCGGCGCACCTGGCGGTCGTTCGAGGTGAAGCCGCCGTCCTTGAACACCGGGGCGGAGAAGAGGTTCGTCGTGACCATCGGCACGACGATGCCGGTGGCGTCGAGAGCACCCTTCAGGCGGTCGATCTGCGTCTGGCGCTCGGCGTCGGTCGAACCGAACGCGAAGAGGTCGTCGTCGTGGAAGGTCAGGCCGTAGGCGCCGAGCTCGTCGAGCTTCTCGACGGCCTCGACCACGTCGAGGGCGGGGCGGGTCGGGCCGCCGAAGGGGTCGGATCCGTTGTAGCCGATGGTCCAGAGACCGAAGGAGAACTTGTCTGCACGGGTGGGCGTCGTTGCCATGGTGGTCACCGTTCGTCGTCGAAACAAAATGTTGCCGCGCCCAACATAAGCGGTAGTGTTGACTCTGGCAAGGACGTGATCGCAAGGGAGCGAGCGGATGGCACAGGACCGACTTCGAGTGGCCATGGTGGGCCACGGCTTCATGGGAGCCGCGCACTCACAGGGGTGGCGCACCGCACCGAGGTTCTTCGACCTCGGGGTCGAACCGGAGATGGCCGTCATCGTCGGCCGTGACCCGGAACGGACCGAGGCGGCGCGGCAGCAGTACGGCTGGCAGGCCGCGTCCACCGACTGGCGCGCCGTGGTCACCGACCCGGACATCGACGTCGTCGACATCTGCTCGCCCGGCTCGTCCCACGTCGAGGTCGCGATCGCGGCGCTCGAGGCCGGCAAGCACGTCCTGTGCGAGAAGCCCCTCGCCAACACCGTCGCCGAGGCCGAGGCGATGACCGCGGCGGCCGCCGCCGCACGGGCGGACGGCGTCCGCGCGATGGTCGGCTTCAGCTACCGCCGGGTGCCCGCCATCGCGTTCGCGAAGCGGCTGGTGGAGGACGGGAGGCTCGGCACCGTCCGACAGGTCCGCGCGCTCTACCTGCAGGACTGGCTCGCCGACGAGGACGGCCCGATGACGTGGCGGCTCGACAAGGCGCTCGCCGGCTCCGGCTCGCTGGGCGACATCGGCGCGCACGCGATCGACCTCGTCGAGCACGTCACGGGCGCACAGCTGTCGACCGTGTCCGGCACCCTCGAGACCTTCGTGACCGAACGTCCGCTGATGGCCGAGGGTGTCGGGCTGTCCGGCACCGCCTCGACCGAACGCGGGCAGGTCACCGTCGACGACGCCGCCTTCTTCCTCGGACGGCTCGCCGGTGGCGCTGCCGACGGGGCGATCGGCACGTTCGAGGCGACGCGCTACGCGACCGGCCGGAAGAACGGCCTCACGCTCGAGATCAGCGGGTCGGCGGGCGCGATCCAGTTCGACCTCGAGTCGATGAACGAGCTGCGCTTCTACGACGCCACCGCACCCGCGGGCGAGCAGGGCTTCCAGCGGATCCTCGTCACCGAGCCCGAGCACCCGTACATGGCCGCCTGGTGGCCGACCGGGCACCTCATCGGGTACGAGCACACCTTCAGCCACGAGGTGAAGGACTTCGTCGAGGCGATCGTCGCGGGCACCGACCCGTCGCCGTCGTTCGAGGACGGGCTGCACGTGCAGCGGGTCCTCGACGCGGTCGAGCGGAGCGCCGCCGACGGCAGCGCCTGGACGGTGATCTGAGTGGCTCCGACGAAGCACGCCCTCGTCGTCCGCGGCGGGTGGGACGGGCACATGCCGGTCGAGACCACCGACGCGTTCGTGCCGTTCCTGCGGGACAACGGGTTCGACGTGCAGGTGTCGGACTCGACCGCGGTGTACGCCGACGAGTCGGTCATGGCGGACGTCGACCTGATCGTGCAGGTCGTCACGATGTCCACCATCGCCGACGACGAGTTCGCCGGGCTGCAGCGGGCCGTCCTCGGCGGCGCCGGCCTCGCGGGCTGGCACGGCGGGATCGCGGACGCGTTCCGCAACACCGCCGACTACCTCCACATGATCGGCGGCCAGTTCGCGCACCACGCGGGCAAGCACCCGTCGGAGCGCACCGGCGAGCAGTCCGACAACTACATCCCGTACACGGTGCACATCACCGACCTCGGCCACGAGCACCCGATCACGCAGGGCATCGAGGACTTCGACCTCGTGACCGAGCAGTACTGGGTGCTCTCCGACGAGTACAACGACGTGCTGGCGACGACCACGCAGGAGGCGCGGGACTTCGACGCCTGGAACCGTCCGGTCACGGCGCCGGCGATCTGGACCCGGCAGTGGGGCGAGGGACGCGTGTTCGTCTCGGCACCCGGGCACCGGCTCGAGGTCGTCGAGTCGCAGCCGCTCCGCACGATCATCGAGAGGGGACTCCTGTGGGCAGCCCGGTGAACGGTCCGGCACTGCGGGTCGGTGTCGTCGGTGTCGGCAACATCAGCCAGCAGTACTTCGAGCACTTCCCGGCCCTGCCCGGCCTGGCGCTCACGGCCGTGGCGGACCTCGACGTCGACCGCGCCCGGTCGGTCGGCGACGCCCAGGGCGTCCGGGGCACGAGCGTCGACGAGCTCCTCGCCGCGGACGACGTCGACGTCGTGCTCAACCTGACGATCCCGGCCGCGCACGCCGAGGTGGCCACCCGGGCCCTCGACGCCGGCAAGCACGTCTACGGCGAGAAGCCGCTCGCACTCGCGACGGCCGAGGCCGCACCGGTGCTCGAACTGGCCGCACGATCGGGCCTGCGGGTCGGCAGCGCGCCGGACACGGTGCTCGGGACGGGGATCCAGACCGCGCGCGCAGCACTCGACGACGGGCTGATCGGCGACCCGGTCGGTGCCGCGGTGTCGTGGAGCGCCCCGGGGCACGAACTCTGGCACCCGGCGCCGGCGTTCTACTACCAGCCCGGCGGCGGCCCGCTGCTCGACATGGGGCCGTACTACCTGACGAGCCTCGTGCAGTTCTTCGGCCCCGTCGCCCGGGTCAGCGGGAGCGCCACCCGGTCCACTCGTGAGCGGACCATCGCGACCGGGCCGTTCGCCGGCGCACCGATCCCCGTCGACGTCGACACCCACGTCGTCGCCGTGCTCGAACACGCCAGCGGAGTCGTCTCCACGGTCACCGTCTCGTTCGAGGTGTGGGCGACCCGGGCGCCGCTGTTCGAGGTGCACGGCACCGCGGGCAGTCTCGCCGTCCCGGACCCGAACCGCTTCTCGGACCCGGTGTCGATCGCGACGGCCGACGACCGCGAGTGGCGCGAGCTGCCCGTGTCGGCCGGGTACGCCGACGCCGGCCGCGGGTACGGACTCGCGGACATGGCGCACGCGATCGCGACCGACCGGCCGCACCGGGCGTCGGGGGACCTCGCGTTCCACGTGCTCGAGGTCATGGAGGCCGTCCAGACCGCCTCGCGGGAGCACACCGTCGTCACGGTGGCGTCCCGCGTCGACCGGCCGGAGACGGTCCCCGCCGGCGCGACCCCGGGATCATGGTGACCAGCACACGCAGCGAGGAAGGACGACGACGATGACGACGACGGACGGAACCGACGAGGCGGGGACGACCCGCGCCTCCAGGCCGGTCACCCTCTTCACCGGCCAGTGGGCCGACCTGCCCTTCGAGGAGGTCGCACGTCTCGCCGGCGAGTGGGGGTACGACGGCCTCGAGATCGCCTGCTGGGGCGACCACCTCGACGTCCGCCGCGCCGCGACGGACCCGGCGTACGTCGCGGACCGCACGGCGATCCTGGAGCGCAACGGGCTGCAGGTCTGGACGATCGCGAACCACCTCACCGGCCAGGCCGTGTGCGACGACCCGATCGACCAGCGGCACGAGGACATCCTCGCGCCGCACGTGTGGGGCGACGGCGACCCCGAGGGCGTCCGGCAGCGTGCCGCCGAGGAACTGCAGTGGACCGCGCGTGCCGCCGCGGCGCTCGGCGTCGACACCGTCACCGGGTTCTCCGGATCCTCGATCTGGAAGACCGTCGCGGGCTTCCCACCCGTCCCCGCGTCGATGATCGACGCCGGGTACCAGGACTTCCACGACCGGTGGTCGCCGATCCTCGACGTGTTCGAGGAGGTCGGCGTCCGCTTCGCGCTCGAGGTGCACCCCTCCGAGATCGCCTACGACTACTGGACGGCGAAGCGGACGCTCGAGGTGTTCGCCGACCGCCCCGCGTTCGGGTTCAACTTCGACCCGTCGCACTTCGTCTGGCAGGACCTCGACCCCGCCGCGTTCCTGCTCGACTTCGCCGACCGCGTGTACCACGTGCACTGCAAGGAGTCGGTGAAGCAGCTCGACGGGCGCAACGGACGACTGTCGTCGCACCTGCCGTGGGGCGACCCCCGGCGCGGGTGGGACTTCGTCACCGCCGGGCACGGGGACGTGCCGTGGGAGCGGGTGTTCCGCGTGCTGAACCACATCGGGTACGCCGGGCCGACGAGCGTCGAGTGGGAGGACGCCGGCATGGACCGGCTCGTCGGCGGGCCGGAGGCACTGGCGTTCGTCCGGAAGCTGGGCACGATCGCGCCGCCCGAGGCCGCGTTCGACGCGGCGTTCTCGCGCTCGCGGTAGCGCGCCGCCACCACCCGCCCACCGACCACGACGAGGGACCGATGACGAGCACGACCGCCGCGACGCCTGCGCCCGCGCCGGGCAACGCGGCGCGCGTCCTCCGGCTCGTCCACGAGGAGGGGCCGATCACCCGCGCCGAGATCACCCGGCGCACCGGCCTGAACCGCTCGACGACCCTCGCGCTCGTCGGCGAACTCGTCGACCGCGGCCTCCTCCACGAGGACCTCCCAGCAGCCGGTGCACCGGGGACCGGCGTCGGGCGGCCGAGTCCGGTCGTCCGGGCCGCGCCGGACGTCGTGGCCGCCGCGGTCACGGTCGAGGTCGACGCCGTCTCGGTCGCCCTCGTCGGGCTCGACGGCACGGTGCGGAGCCGCCTCGTCGAACCGCAGCACCGTCCGCCCACGCCCGCAGAGGCCGTCGGGACCGTCGCCGGGCTGCTCGACCGGATCCGTCCGGGGTCGGCCGGCACCGCGACGCTCCGGCTCGTCGGGATCGGGGTCGCCGTGCCCGGGACGGTCCGGGCGGAGGACGGGACCGTCCAGTACGCACCGCACCTCGGCTGGCACGACGCACCCTTCGCCGGGCCCCTCGCTGAACGGACCGGACTGCCGGTGCGGGCCGCGAACGACGCCAACCTCGGCGCCTGGGCGGAACGACTCGCCGGCAGCGGCCGAGGTGTCGACGACCTCGTCTACCTCAACGGCGGCGCGAGCGGCATCGGCGGCGGGGTCATCACGGCCGGCCGGCCGCTGAGCGGTGCCGACGGGTACGCGGGCGAACTCGGACACACCTTCGTCGCGGCGAACGGCATCCGGTGCCACTGCGGTGCCGTCGGCTGCCTCGAGACCGAGGCCTCCCGTGACGCCCTGGCGACCGCGGCCGGGACCGCTCCGGACGACCTGGTCGCCCTCGCCGCGGCGCTCGCCGAGGGCCGACCCGAGGTCGAACGGGTCGTGGACCGACAGGTGACCGCCCTCGCCACGGCCCTCCGCAACGCGATCCACACCGTGAACCCGTCGGTCGTCGTGCTCGGCGGCTTCCTCGGCGTGCTGCTCGACCACGTCGGCGACCGGATCCTCGACGACGTCCGAGCGCAGTCGATGACCGGGACCGCCGACCGGCTCCGCATCGTGCCGGCAGCGCTCGAGTCCGACGTGCTCGTGCACGGGGCCGCCGAGATCGCGTTCGGCGCCCTGCTGCGCGACCCGGACCGGATCACCGACGCGGTGTCGGCCACGGCCACCCCCACGACCACCCACCCGTCCGGCCGCGACGACGCGGCCGAGGAAGCGAGAACCGCATGACCTCCACCCAGCGCGTCAGCGTGCTGCTCGGCACCCAGGACCTCACCGTCGAGGACCGTCCCGTCCCCGCCGTCGACCCCGGCGACGTCCTCGTCCGGGTCGCCGCGGTCGGCGTGTGCGGCTCCGACGTGCACTACTACAGGCACGGCCGGATCGGGGACTTCGTCGTCGAGGAGCCCCTCGTGCTCGGCCACGAGCTCTCCGGCACGATCACCGCGGTCGGCGAGGGCGTCGACCCGTCCCGCGTCGGGGAACGCGTGGCGATCGAGCCGCAGCGACCGTGCCACCGCTGCGCCCAGTGCCTCGCCGGGCGGTACAACCTCTGCCCGCACATGCGCTTCTACGCGACGCCCCCGGTGGACGGGGCGTTCGCCGAGTTCGTCACGATCGAGTCCGAGTTCGCGCACACGTTGCCCGACTCGGTGTCGTTCGAGGCCGGAGCCCTGCTCGAGCCCCTCTCCGTCGGCATCGCCGCGGTCCGCAAGGCCGGGATCGTCCCCGGGTCGAGCGTGCTCATCGCCGGGGCCGGTCCGATCGGCATCATCTGCGCGCAGGCCGCGCGGGCGTTCGGTGCCTCGCGGATCGTCATCAGCGACCTCGTCCCGGAGCGCCGCGAGCGCGCGCTCTCCTTCGGCGCGACCGAGACCGTCGACCCCACCGTGGTCTCCGTGGCGTCCGACCTGCCGCCGTTCGACGCCTTCATCGACGCCAGTGGTGCACCGCGGGCCGTCTCCGACGGCATCAAGGCCGTGGGACCGGCCGGGGCCGCCGTCCTCGTCGGGCTCGGCAACTCCGAGATGACGCTGCCGGTCGAGCACATCCAGAACCTCGAGGTCACGGTCACCGGCCTCTTCCGGTACACCGGCACGTGGCCGGTCGCGATCGAGCTCGTCGCGTCCGGACAGGTGGACCTGGACTCGCTCGTCACGGGTCGTTTCGGCCTCGACGACGTCCGCGAGGCCCTCGAGAGCGACACCGACCCCGAGTCGCTCAAGTCGGTCGTCTACCCGGGTGGCGCGCCGTCCGCGACGTGACCGGACGACGGACGGGAGGGACGGGGCGGGCCCGCACCGTCCCTCCCGTCCGTCCTGTGGTCCCCACTGGGGCCACCGCCGCGACACCCGGACGCGCTACGGTTCGCGCATGACGGCTTCACCCGCGGCTGCCGTGCCGCAGCGCACCGACCGCCGTGCCCTCGTGTCCTGGGCCCTGTGGGACTGGGGATCCGCGGCGTTCAACGCGGTCGTGACGACCTTCGTCTTCAGCACGTACCTGGCGAGCCGCGCGTTCGTCGACCCGGCGCTCGTCGCCGACACGTCCGCCGCCGGGAAGGCGGTCGTCGAGCGGGAGCTCGCGCACAACGCGGCCGTCGTCTCGACGGCACTGACGATCGCCGGCATCGTCGTCGCGCTCGTGGCCCCGGCGGTCGGCCGCCTGGCGGACACCTCCGGGCACCGGCGCCGGTCGGTGCTCATCGCCACGATCGGCATCGCGCTCTCGATCGGCGGCATGGTGTTCGTCGCGCCGAGCCAGCCGTACCTGCTGCTCGGGGCGGCCCTGCTCGGCATCGGGACCGTCGCCTACGAGATCGCGAGCGTCGGCTACAACGCGATGCTCGGACAGGTCGCGTCGGGGGAGCAGACCGGACGCGTCTCGGCGATCGGTTGGGCGGCCGGGTACTTCGGCGGCATCGTGCTGCTCGTCGTCCTGCTCGTGCTCTGCATCCAGGACTTCGGCGGAGGCGACGTCGCGGGACTCCTGCAGCTCCCCGCGACCGTGGCCTCGGGGCAGTGGGACGTCCGCGTCGCGATCGGCATCGCCGCCGTGTGGCTCGCCGTGAGCTCGATCCCGCTGTTCGTCACCGTCCCCGAGGCCGCGCCGGACCGTTCGCGCGCCGGCAGCCTGCTCGGGGCGTACCGGGACCTCGGGCGGGACATCGCCCGGCTCTGGCGCGAGCGCCGGAACGTCCTGGCGTTCCTGCTGGCGAGCGCCGTGTTCCGCGACGGCGTCGGCGCCGTGTTCACCTTCGGCGGGATCGTCGCCGCACAGGTGTTCGGCTTCAGCCCGTCGCAGGTGATCCTCTTCGCCATCGCGGCCAACATCGTCGCGGGCATCGCCACGTTCCTGTCCGGCAGGCTCGACGACCGGTTCGGTTCACGCGCGATCATCACGGTGTCGCTCGTCGGGCTCGCGGTGTGCGGGATCGGCGTGTTCGCGGTGGGGAACGTCACCGCGGGCTTCTGGGTCCTCGGCCTGACGCTGGCGCTGTTCGTCGGGCCGGTCCAGTCGTCCTCGCGGGCGTACCTGGCGCGGTTGGCGACGCCCGGCCGCGAGGGCGAGCTCTTCGGCCTGTACGCCACGACCGGGCGCGCGGCGTCGTTCCTCGCGCCGGCGCTCTTCGGGGTGGCGGTGACGGTCGGCGGATCGACGCGGTACGGGATCCTCGGGGTCGTCGTGGTGCTGGTGGCGGGGCTGGTGCTCATGGCGTTCGTGCGGCGGGAGCCGGTGGACGGGCGCTGAGTCCGAGCGTGTCGGAGACCGTGGTGCTATCGTCTCCGACGTCCACGGGGGAACGACGGGGGGAACACATGGGGGCCGCAGAACTGCGGATCGAGTCGGAGACGCTCGTGGCGGTCGCGACCGCGCTGACCGACGCCCGGACCGCACTCGGTGCGGACACCGCTCGGTTCACGGGCCTCGACACCGGTTGCCTCGGCGTGACCGAGGTGGTCAGCCGCACCGCCGGCCTGTCGCTCGCCCACCAGGGCATGATCGACGCCGTCGACGCAGCCCTCGAACAGGCCGCGACCTTCCCGCACGACCTCGGTGCGCAGGTCGACGCGCAGGAAGCCGCCCTCGCGAAGCAGGCGGACGGCAAGTGAGCGGCGAGGAGCCGGACGTCGGCGACCCCGCCGGCATCACCGCCCTGGGGAAGCACTGGCACGACCGGGCCGACGCCGTGCAGGACGCCCTGGCGAAGATCGCCGGGGCGTCCGACGTCACCGCATCGCCGACGTGGAAGGGCGACGCGCAGACCCGCTTCGCAGCACTGCTCGACGAGATGCGGCCGAGCGCGTCCGGCCTCGTGGCGCTCTTCGACGCCGCCGGGGACGCCTTCGACCAGTACGCGAAGGACGTCCAGCGCATCAAGGACGATGCGGACGCGATCCGCCTGCAGCGCGGGACCGTCGCGGCCGAGCTCGCCGGACAGCAGTTCACGCTGCCGACGCTGCGCTCCGCCGCGAAGGCCGACGACGCGACCGAGGCGGACGCCACGAGCCTCGCGAACGCGGAGCGGGCGATCGCCGACGCCGGCGACCGGTCCGCAGCGCTCGACGCCCAGTGGGAGCAGCTCGTGCAGGACCGCACGACGGCCGACCAGGCGCTGCTCCGGGTGATCACCGGCCCCGAGACGCTCGGACGCCTCGGCAGCATCGAGGGACGTGGTGTCGGCGCGTCCGACGAGGACCTCGCGTCGATGCTCGCGGGCCTGTCGCCGACCGAGCTCGGCGCGCTCCTGATGCTCGACCGCAACCTCGCCGACCGCATCGCCGACATGTCGCCCGACGAGGTCGCCGCGCTCTGGAAGACCCTGGGCGGTGGGAAGGACACGACCGGCGCCGAGCACAGCGCCGCCCAGGACGCGCTCATCGCATCGCTGCCCGCGGTCGTCGGCAACCTCGCGGGGCTGCCGGCCTGGGCGCGGGACCGGGCGAACCGGATGACGCTCGTGTCGGCCGTGGCCCAGGCCGAGCAGGACCTCGCGGACGCGAAGGAGCGGCGCGTGGGGCTCGGGTGGCCGGCGTCGCAGGCGGCGGACCAGTCGATCGAGGCGGCGCAGGCGAACCTCGACGCGTACCGGAACATCGAGAAGACCCTGGCGTCGACGGCGAAGCCGGGTCGCGCGCTGCTCACCCTCGCCACCGACCACCAGCCGCCGCTCGCTGCGGTGGCGGTCGGTGACCTCGACACGGCCACGAACGTCTCGTACATGGTGCCGGGGATGGGCACGACGACCAAGGACACGACCGGGTGGACCACCGCGGCCCAGAACCTCTGGACGGCGCAGGAGGGCAAGAACGCGACCGGCGCCGAGCACGCGGTCGTCGCGTGGATGAACTACGAGGCGCCGCCGGTACCGAGCGGCCTCACCACGATGGGTGTCCTGCACGGCGACGCGGCCCGGGCCGGGGCGGACCGGCTCAGTGCCGACCTCCTCGGCTTCGGGGCGGCGCGTCCCGATTCGCCGACACTCAACGTGGTCGGGCACTCCTACGGGACCACGGTGGCATCGGACGCGCTCCACGATCACGGTGTGCACGTCGATTCCTTCGTCAGCGTCGCCTCGGCAGGCATCGAGCAGGACGTCGGAGGTGCGTCTGGTATCGCGGCCGACCACGTCTACGCCGGCCAGGGGAGCCCCGGTATCCCGTTCACGGACGACCCGCGAGACCAGTGGGCCTGGGTCGGCCGAGCAGGCAGCGGTCGCCAGGACCCGATGGACGCCTCGTTCGGCGCGACGACCTTCGGGACGAACGGTGGGGACCCCGGCGAGGGTGCCGGCGTGACCACACACGACCCGATCGGCTACGGCGGCAGCCAGGGGTACTTCAACCTCGGGACCGAGTCGCTCGACAACGTCGCGCAGGCTACGTTCGTGGGAGGCAAGGACCTCACTCCCGCGGACGACGCCGGGGTGAGCGCCCTGCAGCAGGACTACTTCGACAACCTGATGGGACCGACACTGTGATCGGACGCCCGCGAGGCACGGCAGCCGGGCCCGCACTCGCCCTGACCCTCGCCCTGACACTGGCGCTCGCCGCGTGTTCGGGTCCGCCGACAGGAGGCACCTCCGTGGAGACCACACCGAGCACACCGACCGTCCAGCACCAGCGTGATCTCGCCGCCGCCTACGTCGACGCGACCATGCGGACGTCGGGCGTCACGTGGGACGACTCGCAGGCGAACGAGTACGCCCAGGAGTGCCTCCTCGTTGACGGCACGTCCGGAGCGCTCTACAACCTCGCCCGCATCGGCGCGGGAGTTCCCGACCCCGAGGCTGCGGTGCGGACCGTCGGCCGGTCGTGGGCTGCGGACGGGTTGACCGTCAAGTACTCGGAGTCGTCGCTCAACGACGGCAGCCGGCAGTTCGTCGTCAAGGGGGCGGGTGGTGCCGTCGAGCGCATCCAGTTCGGGGCGGCGACCGTTCGAAGCTCGCTCGCCGCGGTCTCCCGCTGCGGGACGGGTGACGCAGCGGACCTCGGCTGAGGTGCGGGCGTCCGTGCGCGCCCCTGCGGTCGTCGTGGCATCGGAGCTCGGGTGAGCGTGTGGGGGCGGCGTTCGACGCCGATCTCCTCCAGGCGACCGACGGTGATCGGGACGGTGCTGCTCGCCGCGATCCTGCTCGCGGGCTGCGCGGCGGGCGCCCCGACCAAGGAGGACACCGTGCAGGCTGCACCGACCGCAGAGCACCAGCGCCGACAGGCGGCAGACTCCGTCGAGGAGACGATGCGCCGTTCGGGGGTCGACTGGGACGCGGACCAGTCCGACGAGTACGCGCAGGACTGCGTGCTCGCGGACGGCTCGGCGGGCGCGCTCTACAACATCGTCCGGACCGGTGCGGGCGTCGACGACCCGGAGGCCGTGACGAAGGCGGTGGGCACGGCCTGGGTGGCGGACGGACTGAAGGTGGAGTACTCGACGGACGAGATGACGTCGGGTGCGAAGCGGTACCTGGTGAACGGCGGCGGCGGCGCCGTCGAGCGCATCCAGTTCGGCGCTGCGACGACCAAGACCACCATGAGCGGCGTGTCGAAGTGCGGCACGGGTGACGCGGCGGACGTCGGCTGACGCCTCCCGTCGGGCGGTGCCAGGAGGCGCGGTGTGGGCCCGCCTGCAGGCTGCGGTTCCGCGCACGGTTGCGCCCCGGGCGCGGTTCCGCCGGACTCCGCAGCGAGCGTGCGCCAGGATGGAGCCATGACCGACCAGCGCATCGCCGTCGTCGTCCTCGCCGCCGGGCAGGGCACGCGCATGAAGTCGTCCACCCCGAAGGTCCTGCACCGCCTCGCCGGGCTGCCGCTCATCGCGCACGTGCTCCGGACGGCGTCGTCCCTCGAGCCCGAGCACGTCGCCGTCGTCGTGCGCCACGAACGGGAGCTCGTCGCGGCCGAGGTCACCGAGCGTGCCCCCGACGCCATCGTGGTCGACCAGGACGACGTCCCCGGCACCGGCCGTGCGGTCGAGGTCGCGGTCGAGGCGCTGCCGGCGGACTTCGACGGCGCCGTCGTCGTGCTGTCCGGCGACGTGCCGCTGCTCGACGCGGCGTCGCTCCGAGCACTCGTGGACGCCCACGTCGGCGGCGGCAACGGCGCCACCTTCGTGAGCGCGATCGCACCGGACCCGACCGGCCTCGGCCGCATCGTCCGCGACGCCGACGGGGCGTTCGTCGGGGTCGTCGAGCACAAGGACGCGACCGCCGAGCAGCTCACGATCACCGAGGCCAACGCGGGCATCTACGCCTTCGACGTCACGCACCTCCGTGCGGTCCTGCCGTCGCTCACCACGGCGAACGCGCAGGGCGAGAAGTACATCACCGACGCGCCGGCACTCATCGGGGCGCGGGGCGCGCGCATCGACGTCGTCACGCTGACCGACCCGTGGCTGGTCGCCGGCATCAACGACCGGGCGCAGCTCTCCGACGCCGCCCGGGTGCTGAACGCGCGCATCGTCCGTCGGCACCAGCTCGCCGGCGTCACCGTGCAGGACCCGGCGACGACGTGGATCGACCTCGACGTCTCGATCGAACCCGACGCCGAGGTCCTCCCGGGCACCCAGCTCATCGGCGCCACTGCGATCGCCTCGGGCGCGGTCGTCGGGCCGGACACCACCCTGCGGGACACCGAGGTCGGCGTCGGCGCCGTGGTGAACCGCGTCGACGCGACCCTCGCGGTGATCGGTGACGGCGCCTCCGTCGGGCCGTTCGCCTACCTGCGTCCGGGCACGATCCTCGGCGACGGAGGCAAGATCGGCACCTTCGTCGAGACGAAGAACGCGACGATCGGCCGGGGCAGCAAGGTGCCGCACCTGTCGTACATCGGCGACGCCGAGGTGGGCGAGGACTCGAACATCGGCGCGAACACGATCACGGCGAACTACGACGGGGTGCACAAGCACCGGACCGAGGTCGGCTCGAACGTCCGTACAGGGTCGCACAACGTGTTCGTCGCCCCGGTTAGGATTGGTGACGGAGCGTACACCGGCGCGGGTACGACCGTCCGCAAGGACGTCCCTGCCGGGTCGCTGGCGATCAGCTACGCCCCACAGCGCAACACCGACGGATGGGTCGAGGAACACCGACCCGGTTCGCCGGCTGCCGAGGCCGCTCGGCGCGCGAACGGCGAACAGATCTGACGGCTCTCGGGCCGATCAACACGGCCCCGCGGGGTCAGGGAGTGAGCACCGCACTTGTCCGGAATCAAAACGACCGGCCAGAAACGACTCGTCCTCGTCTCAGGGCGAGCACACCCGGCGCTCTCGGCCGAGATCGCCGAGGAACTCGGCGTGGACCTCGTCCCGACCGATGCACGGACCTTCGCGAACGGGGAGCTCTACGCCCGCTTCGACGAGTCGGTCCGCGGCTGTGACGCGTTCGTCATCCAGTCCCACACCGCGCCGATCAACGAGTGGCTCATGGAGCAGCTCATCATGGTCGACGCCCTGAAGCGCGCGTCGGCGAAGCGCATCACCGTCGTCGCGCCGTTCTACCCGTACGCGCGGCAGGACAAGAAGGGCCGTGGTCGCGAGCCGATCTCGGCGCGACTCGTCGCCGACCTGTTCAAGGCCGCTGGTGCGCACCGCATCATGAGCGTCGACCTGCACGCCGCACAGATCCAGGGCTTCTTCGACGGCCCGGTCGACCACCTGTTCGCCATGCCGGTCCTGCTCGAGCGCTTCCAGCAGACCCTCGACCCGTCGACGCTGACGGTCGTCTCGCCGGACATGGGCCGCGTGCGCGTCGCCGACATCTGGTCGGAGAAGCTCGGCGCGCCGCTCGCGATCATCCACAAGCGCCGCGACCCGCTCGTGCCGAACCAGGTGTCCGTCCACGAGATCGTCGGTGACGTCTCGGGTCGTGTGTGCCTGCTCGTCGACGACCTGATCGACACCGGCCGCACCATCGCCAAGGCAGCAGAGGCGCTCAAGGCCGCCGGTGCCACCGGCGTGGTCGTCGCGGCGACGCACGCGGTGTTCTCCGACCCCGCGACGGAGCTGCTCCAGAGCGAGTTCATCGACCGGGTCGTCGTCACCGACACCCTGCCGCTGCCGGAGGACAAGCGCTGGGACCGCCTCGAGGTCCTGCCGATCGCACCGCTCATCGCCCGCGCCATCCACGAGGTCTTCGACGACGGGTCGGTCACCTCGATGTTCGACGGCGCCGCTTGACCGCACCCGTGCGCGACGCGCTCGCGGCCCGGCTCCGGGCCGCGGGCAGCGTCTTCGCCGAGGACGAGGCGGACCTCCTGCTCGAGGCCGGCGACGGTGACGCGGTTCGCCTGCGGGCGCTCGTGCAGCGGCGGCTCGGCGGCGAACCGCTCGAGTACGTGCTCGGCTGGGCGGCGTTCGACGGGCACCGCCTCCGCGTGACGCCGGGCGTCTTCGTGCCCCGGGCCCGCACCACCGTCGTCGTGGAGCAGGCCGCACGCCGGTTGCACCGCTACGACCGTGTCGTGGACCTCTGCTGCGGTGCCGGGGCGATCTCGGTCGCGCTCCTCGGTCGTGTCGGTGCCCTCGACCTCGTTGCGGCGGACATCGACCCGGCGGCCGTCGACGTCGCTGCGGAGAACATCGGCGACCGCGGGATCGTCGTCGCCGGGGACCTCTTCGCGCCCCTGCCAGACCGGTTCCGCGGGCTCGTCGACGTCATCGCCGTGAACGCGCCCTACGTGCCGACGGGGTCCATCCCGATGATGCCGTCGGAGGCCCGTGACCACGAGCACCGGGTGGCCCTCGACGGCGGGGCGGACGGGCTCGACCTGCACCGGCGGATCGCGTCGGGTGCGGGGGAGTGGCTCCGACCCGGGGGTGCGGTCGTCATCGAGGTGTCGGCTGCGCAGGCGCCGACGTCGGCGGCCGTCTTCGAGGCTGCGGGCCTCGCGGTGGCCGTCGAGTCCGACGACGAGGTCGACGGGACCTGTGTCGTGGCGACGCGTCCCGCCTGAGACGATCCGCGTCGTCCGGGTGACCCGCGTCGTCGAGGCGCGCCGCGCCTCCTGTCCGTGACGGCGGAGGGTCCGCACCGTCTCAGGCCGCGCGGACCTCGACCGTGTGCCATCCCGACGCGCCGTTCGGAGCCGGGGGCCGCTCGACGCTCGTCTGCACTTCACCGTCCGCGCTCACCGCGCGGACCTGGATGCGGTGCGACCCCTTCGTCGGCGTCCACCGGTAGACCCACTGCCGCCACGTGTCGGCCGAGACGGAGTCCGCGAGGGTCGCCTCTTCCCACGCGCCGTCCCCGACCCGGACCTGCACGCCCTTCACCCCGGTGTGCGGCTGCCACGCGACCCCGGCGATCGCCACCGTCGAACCGGCGTCGACCGTCGCGCCCGCGCGCGGAGTGTCGATGCGCGACTCCAGCTTGACCGGACCGCGTTCCGACCAGCCGCGCGGCGTCCAGTAGCCCTGGGCGTCCGCGAACCGCGTGACCTCGAGCTCGGTGACCCACTTCGTCGCGGACACGTAGCCGAAGAGCCCGGGGACCACCATGCGCACCGGGAACCCGTGCTCCGGCGGCAGCGGCTCGCCGTTCATCCCCACGGCGAGCAGCGCGGCCGTGCCGTCGTCCTGCAGGACGTCGAGGGGCGTGCCCGCCGTGAACCCGTCGATGCTGCGGGACAGCACCATGTCGGCGCTCGCGTGGGGCCCGGCGCGCTCGAGCAGCTTCCGGATCGGGTAGCCGAGCCAGAGCGCGGTGCCGATGAGGTCCCCGCCCACCTCGTTCGAGACGCAGCTCAGCGTCGCGTGGTGTTCCTCGAGTGGGAGGGCGAGCAGGTCGTCCCACGTGAGCTCGACCTCGTGGTCGACGGCTCCGTGGATGCGGAGCTTCCAGTCGGCGGTGTCGACCGACGGCACCCGCAGCGCGGTGTCGATCCGGTAGAAGTCGCTGTTCGGGGTGACGTAGGGCGTGATGCCCTCGACGTCGAGCGACGCCCCGGCCGGGACCGCGGGTGCGGTGGTCGCCGGGGCCGGCAGCCGGACGGCCCGGCGTGCGGCAGCGGTCGCCTGCGCGGCGGCGGTGCCCAGACGGGAGGCGCTGCCCACCACGACCGCGACGGCCGCCGCCGTCACACCCCAGACCAGGAAGGCGCGACGTTCCGCAGAGGCGGGTCGCGGTGCGGCGGAGGGCACGGCGGCTGCCGACTCCCACCGGCGGAGCCTGGCGGTGAGGAGCCGGAGCACGACGACGGCCGCGGCGACCCCGAGCACGGACGGAGCCCCGTCCAGCGTGCCGCTGCCGGAACGGGTCGTGACGGCCAGGAGCGAGAGGACACCGCCCACGGCGAAGACCAGGGCCCCGAACGGCGGGCGGGCGCGTTCGAGGATGCCCGCCCCGGCGCTGACCACGGCGACGATGACCGCCATGAGCACGAACAGCGCGACCTTGTCGCCGGTGCCGAACAGCGTGACCATGAGGTCCTTCGCGCCCGGAGGTGCGAGGTCGATGACCGCCGAACCGACCGCGACGAGGGGGCTGCCGGCACCACCGAGGACGAGGGCGCCGAGTTCCGCGGCGGCGAAGAACGCGAGCGCGGCGACGATGCCCGTCGCGGCCGCGAGCAGGCGGGGGCGCGAGACCGCCACGGGGGCGGGCGCGAGGTCAGTGGTCACGGGCCGAGCGTAGGTCGACCGTGCCGCGTGTGTGCTGACAGTCGTGCATGCGGTGGACAGAGCCGGCGGTGTCCGCGCCCGTGGACGACCCGTACCCCGCACGAGCGGGTCCGCTGGTTCGTCGGGCGTTCACCGGTGCCGGCCAGCCGGTCGCGGGTGGAGCATGCGAGGATCGAGGGGTGCTGAGGCGTCCCGACCGTGTCCCGCGCTTCGGTCGCGCCCGGCGACGGGACCGCCACCCGATGTCGCAGGCACGACGTCTCCTGGTGCTGCGCTGGATCATCGTCGGCGTGTGGGCGGCCCTGCTCACGGCACGCATCATCGTGGTGTCCACCACGCCCGACGCGGACCTGACGTTCTTCGGCATCGCCGAGGTCGCCGTGATCGGTGTCGGTCTCCTCGTGATCGCCGGTGCCGTGCTGCGGGGCTGGTCGCTCCGACGGCGGCACGAGGACGAAGCCCTGGCCCTCGCGATCCGCCGGATCGACCCGACGGTGTGGCTCGTCCCGGCGGCACCGACCCCGGAGCTCCGGGCATCGGTGGAGTCCGTCCGGCCGGACGTGGCGCTCGGGCACCGGGTGACGTGGGCCTTCGGTGCGACCGAGGCCTCGCTGTGGGAACTCGAGGAACGTCGTGCGACCCGGCTGCTCGTGATCCGGTGGAGCCGGATGGTGCACGTCGGCCTCGAGGACGTGCACGGCGACGGCCGGTCGTGGGCGATCGCCATGCACTACGTCCGGCCCGACGACACGACTGCGGTGGCGACGTTCTTCGTCCGTGCGGCGCCGGGCTCGCGGCGGATGCTGGGCCGGGGCCCGCGGATGGAGCGGCTCGTGGCCGACCTCGCGCGCGAACGCATCGTCGCGTAGCGCGTGGCGGGGAACGTCGTGTAGCGCGTGGCGGGGAACACGGAGGGCCCCGCCGATCGGCGAGGCCCTCTCGTGGTGCGGTCGTCGCCGCTGCCTAGTGGGTCGACGGTTCCTGCTCGACCTCACGCCGGTCGTCGTCCGACCAGAGCGTGTGGAAGGTGCCGTCCTTGTCGATGCGCTGGTAGGTGTGCGCGCCGAAGAAGTCCCGCTGCCCCTGGATGAGCGCGGCGGGCAGGCGGTCGGAGGCGAGCGAGTCGAAGTACGACAGCGCGGACGAGAACCCCGGCGCCGGGATGCCCGACGCCGCCGCGATGCCGACGATGCGACGCCACGCGGCCTCGCCCTCCTGCACGGCGTTCGCGAAGTACGGGTCCACCAGCAGCGACTCGAGCGAGGGGTTCTTGTCGTACGCCTCGACGATGCGGTTGAGGAACTGCGCGCGGATGATGCAACCGCCGCGCCAGATCTTCGCGATGTTGCCGAGGTTGATGTCCCAGCCGTACTCCTTCGCCCCGGCGATGATGAGGTCGAAGCCCTGTGCGTACGCGACGACCTTCGACGCGTAGAGCGCCGCGCGGACGTCGTCCTCGAACCCGTCCGGGACCTCGGCGATGGCGGGACGGTCGGGGAAGGCCTTCTGCACCGCAGCGCGCTGGACCGGCTTGGACGACACCGCGCGGGCGAACACCGCTTCGCCGATGCCGGAGACGGGGATGCCGAGGCCGACCGCGTTCTGCACGGTCCACACGCCGGTGCCCTTCGACCCGGCCTCGTCGCGGATGACGTCGACGAGGGCCTTGCCCGTGTCGGCGTCCTGCTGCTTGAGGACCTCCACGGTGATCTCGATCAGGTAGGACTCGAGGTCGCCGCCGTTCCACTCGTCGAACACCTTCACCAGGTCCTCGACGGACAGCCCGCCGACGCGGCGGAGCAGGTCGTACGACTCGGCGATGAGCTGCATGTCGGCGTACTCGATGCCGTTGTGGACCATCTTCACGAAGTGGCCGGCACCGTCGGTGCCGATGTGGGTCACGCACGGCTCGCCCTCGGCGACGGCGGCGATCGACTTGAGGATCGGGCCGAGGGTCTCCCATGCCTCCTTCGAACCGCCGGGCATGATCGACGGGCCCTTCAGGGCACCCTCTTCACCGCCGGAGATGCCGGTGCCGACGAAGTTGAGACCCTTGTCGCGCAGGTCGTGCTCGCGCCGGATGGTGTCGTGGAAGTTGGCGTTGCCGCCGTCGACGATGATGTCGCCTTCCTCGAACCGTTCCGCGAGCTGCTCGATGACCGCGTCGGTGCCCTTGCCCGCCTGCACCATGATGATGGCCGTGCGCGGCTTGGACAGCGAGGCCACGAAGTCGTCGATCGACTCGGACGCGATGAAGCCGGCGTCCGCGTGCTCGTTCAGCAGTTCCTCGGTGCGGGCGTACGTGCGGTTGTAGACCGCGACGGTGTTGCCCTCCCGCGAGGCGAGGTTCCGAGCGAGGTTCGAACCCATCACCGCCAGACCGACCACGCCGATGTTCGCCTGTCCGTTGTTCTCTGCCACGAGGTCTCCTTCGTCCTGACGTTCGGCACCAACCTACGGTCCGCAGCCTGGGACCGCCCGGGTGTTACGGCAACTGGGGACGACTGTTCACCGGCCCAATACGGTGGAGGGATGACCGAGCGCGCTGTCCTCCCGCCCCTGCTCGTGATGGGGGTCTCCGGTTCCGGCAAGTCGACGATCGGGCAGGCCCTCGCCGACGCCCTCGCCGCCGAGGGGCAGCCCACGGTCTTCGTGGACGCGGACGACCTGCACCCCGCCGCGAACAAGGAGAAGATGCGGCAGGGGATCCCGCTCACGGACGAGGACCGCTGGCCTTGGCTGGACGCCTGCGCCGCGCGGATCGCCGAGGTCGAGGGCTCCGGCCACCGCTGCGTGATGGCGAACTCGGCGCTCAAGCGTGTCTACCGCGACCGTCTCCGCGCCTCGGCGCCGGCCCTCGTGATCGCCTTCCTCGACGGCTCGCACGACCTGATCGCCGACCGCCAGGCGCACCGTCACCACGAGTACATGCCGAGCTCCTTGCTCGACTCGCAGTTCGCGACGCTCGAGCGACCGCAGCCGGACGAGGCCGCCGTCACCGTGTCGATCGAGGGCTCGGTCGACGAGACGGTGACGGCGATCCTCTCCGCGCTCTCGGTCACTTCCGGCTGAGCTCGGACAGCCGCGACCGGTACTCCTCGGCGTCGATGTCGCCGCGGGCGAACCGGTCGGCGAGCACCGAGCGGGCGTCCGACCGCGCCCGCCAGCTGCCGCGTCGGAGCACGCCGAACACGAGGAACACGACGAGGAACGCGACGAAGAAGAACGCGGGGAAGACGGGGAACGGGAACCCGCCGCCGTGCCAGTAGGGCGCGGTGGCGGCGATGGTGGTGAGCATGGTGACCTCCTGTGGTCGGTTCGGCGTCGCTGTCACGACCGTCCAAGACTCGGCCCAGGAGGCGCGGCGCGCGTCCGTCCCGCAGCCCCACTTCCGCCTGCTCCCGCAGTCGTAGTGCACGTCCTCCTCCACACCCGACTACTCCCGCGGGAGTAGTCCACAGGTCGTGCGCACGCCCGATGCCGCGGGCGGCAGCCGACCCTAGGCTCGAGCCATGGACGCCACCCCGACCCTCGCCGACCCGGCGAGCGACGGCACCCGCTGGGTCGGGCGCCGTCGCTTCGCCCGGGTCGGTCGGGTGCTGCCGGTGGCGTTCCTGCAGATCGTCGGGACGCTGCTCGCATCGCGCGTGCTGGTCGGGCCCGGTGTCGGGACGGATTCGGCCGGCCCACCCTGGGCACGGCACGCGTCCACCGGTGCGGTCGACCCGGTGCACCTCGGCCCGCTCGCGGTCGGGTTCCTCGTGGCCGGCGTCGTGGTGCTCCCGTGGCGCTGGCGATGGCCACGGTCGGTGCTGCTCCTGACCCTCGCGACCACGATCGGGTACGCCCTCGTCGTGAGTCCGCGCGGGCCGTTCGTCGCCGCGCTGACGATGGCGCTCGCCAACGCCTGGCTCCGCGGACACCGCTGGTGGGTCCTCGCCTCGGCGGCGCTCGCCGTCGTCGTGCTCCCGACCGCCGATGCCGTCCTCGGCCGCTCGTCCGTGCTCGACCTCAGCGCCGTGCTGCTCTGCATCGCCTGGGTCACCGTGACGATCGCCGTGTCCGAACTCGTCCGGGTCCGGCTCGAACGGGTCGCGGAACGCCGTCGTCAGCGCGCCGAGGCCGACCGGCGCCGTGCCGCCGACGAGCGGGTGCGGATCGCCCGCGAGCTCCACGACTCGGTCGCCCACAGCATGTCCCTCATCAACCTCCAGGCCGGGGTCGCCCTCCACCTCGGCGCCGACCTCCCGGACCAGACGCGGGACTCCCTCGCGAACATCCGCGACTCCAGCCGCGACGCCCTCGTCGAACTCCGGACGATCCTCGGCGTGCTCCGCTCCGTCGACGGAGCACCCGACGGAGCACCCGACGGAGCACCCGACGGAGCGCCCGACCGCGAGGGGGCGGAGCGCGCCCCGACGGCCGGCCTCGACCGCGTCGCCGACCTGGTGGAACGAGCGCGTGCCGCGGGCGTCGACGTCACCCTGGCCGTCGACGGCGACCGATCGGCGGTGCACGGCATCACGGACCGGAACGCGTTCCGCATCGTGCAAGAGTCGGTGACCAACGTCATGAAGCACGCCCCCGGACACCGAGCCGACGTGACGATCTCGATCGGCCCGGACGTCGTGGACCTCGTCGTCGCCGACCGCCCGTCCCAGCCGCGGGTGGCCGACGTCGGCTCCACCGAGCCGCTCGCCCCGACCGGCAACGGGATCATCGGGATGCGCGAACGTGCGAACGCCGTCGACGGCACCCTGTCCGCCGGACCGACGACCGACGGCGGCTGGCGGGTGGCAGCACGCCTCCCGGTGGTCGGCACCGACCCCGAGGACGCCCGATGACCACGGACAGCATCGCCCCGGACCCGATCCGCGTGCTCCTCGTCGACGACCAGGTGCTCGTCCGCGCCGGGCTCCGCGCACTCGTCGATGCCGAACCCGGCATGACCGTCGTCGGCGAGGCGGGTGACGGCGACGCCGCGGTGGACGTCGCACGGCGGGAACGCCCCGACGTCGTCCTCATGGACATCCGGATGCCGGGCACCGACGGGCTCGCGGCGACGCAACGGATCTCGGCCGACCCCGAACTCGGGGGCGTGCACGTGGTCATCCTCACCACGTTCGAGGAGGACGACTACGTGTTCGAGGCGATCCGCGGTGGGGCTGCCGGATTCCTCGTGAAGGACACCGAACCGGCCGAACTCCTCCGGGCGATCCGGACCGTCGTCGCGGGGGAGTCCCTGCTCTCGCCCCGGGCGACCCGTTCCCTGGTCGAGGCGTACGCCACCCACGCGAAGCCGTCGTCCCTCGCGCCGGAGCTGGGCGTCCTGACCGACCGCGAGCGTCAGGTCATGCAGCTCGTCGCCGTCGGCATGACGAACGCCGAGATCGCCCAGCACCTCTTCGTCAGCCCGATGACCACGAAGACCCACGTCTCCCGGGCGATGATCAAGCTCGGCGCCCGCGATCGTGCCCAGCTCGTCGTCTTCGCCTACGAGACCGGCCTCGTGACACCGGGCTGGCGCCCGTGACCGCCCGCTCCGTTGCCACCGTGACTTCGAAGACCGTGCAGCTCGACGACCTCCTCGACGCCGAACGGCACTGACCGGACCCGTGGCAACGGACGGCAACGACTGCCGGACCGCCGCACCCCGAGTTGCATGGACCCCATGTCGTTCACCGGATTCGGCGTCGTCGCCGGAGCAGCACTGACCGAGGCCGTCCGTCGCGCGGGCGCCGACCACGTCGAGCCGACGATCGCCGACAACCTGGCGATCCGGCCGAACGGCGACGGCGGCGGCCACGACCACGGCGGTGGCTGGGTGCTCGACGACGGCTACGCCGGCGACCGCTTCCCGTCCTTCGCGATCCTCGTCCCCGGCGACCTCCCGCTGCTGACCGCCGACCCCGACGCAGTCCGGGACTACTTCGAGGCCGTCCTCCCGATCGTCCGCTCCGTCGCCGACCCGGGCGCGAAGATCGTGTTCGGCTCGGGGACCGCCCGCACGGCACCCGCCGGCATGCCCGAGGCAGAGGCCCACGGCCGCTTCGCCGAGGTGCTCCGCACGGCCCGGGACACCGCCGCAGCGAACGGCCTCCGCATCGTGCTCGAGCCGCTGAGCCGCTCGGAGACGAACGTCCTGCACTCCGTCGCCGAGACCGTCCGGTTCCTGGACGACGCGGCCGTCGACGGGGTGGACGTCGTCGCCGACCTGTTCCACATCCGGAACGAGGGGGAGTCGCTCGACGTCCTCCGGGAGCACGGCGCCCGCATCGGCCACGTGCACGTCAGCGATCGCGACCGTCGCCCGCTCGGTGCCGAGGGCGGCGACGACGTCTGGCGTGACTTCCTCGCGGCCGCGCACGACGGTGGCTACCGCAGCTCGGTCTCACTGGAGTGCAACTGGTCCCCGGACACCGCGACCGCCGAACAGGAGATCGGCCGATCGCTCGAACTCCTCCGACGATCGGGTGCCATGCTCGTGGCATGACGATCGAGGTGCGTCCCGCGACGTCCTTCGACGACGTCCGCACCATGGTCGGTCCGAAGCGTCCGGACGCGAACGTGTGCTGGTGCCTGAGCTACCGGATCCCGGCGAAGGAGAACCAGGCCCTCAGCGGCACGGCCCGTGGAGATCGCGTCCGGGTGCTCCTCGACGAGGACCTGCCGCCCGGGGTCCTGGCGTACGACGGCGACGAGGTCGTCGGGTGGGCCGCGGTGCACCCCCCGTCCGGACACCACGTTCGCGCGGAACCGGAAGATCCCGCACCTCGACGACCCGGGCGACCGGAGCGTGTGGAGCGTCTGGTGCATCCGGGTGCGGCCGGGCCACCGGGGCGAGGGCATCTCGCACGCGCTCCTGGCGGGCGCGGTCGACTTCGCCCGCGAGCACGGCGCCCGCACGGTGGAGGGGTACCCCGTCGACAACCGCGGCGAGCGGGTCGACCTGACGATGGCGTACGTCGGGACCCGCGCACTGTTCGAGCACGCCGGGTTCGAGCACGCGGCGGACACGACGTCCGTCCTGAACGGTTTCCCCCGCGTGCTCGTGCGCAAGCGCCTCAGAGCTTGAACGTCGCCCTCGGGATGTCCGACACGATCCGACGCGCCGTCCGTACCGCGTCCTCCTCGGACAGCTCGTGCGTCACCACGAGCGACGCCAGGTAGGCCGCGTCCGCTCGACGAGCCATGTCGTGCCGCGCCGGGATCGAGCAGTACGCCCGGGTGTCGTCGATGAACCCCGAGGTCTTCGTGAACGACGCCGAGTCGGTGATGGCCGCCCGGTACCGGCCGATCGCCGCGGGGGTGTCGATGAACCACCAGGGAGCGCCGGCGTACACGGCGGGGTAGAAGCCGGCGAGCGGGCCGATCTCGCGGGAGAACACGGTCTCATCGACGGTGAAGAGCACGAGGTGGAACCCCGGCGCGGTCCCGAACGACTCGAGCAGCGGCCGCAGCGGTTCGGTGAAGGACCCGACCGCGGGCAGGTCGTGCCCGGTGTCCGGCCCGAAGCGCTCGAGCGTGGGGGCGTGGTGGTTCCGCAGCACACCGGGGTGGAGCTGCATGACGAGACCGTCCTCGACGCTCATCTCGGCCCACCGGTAGAGCATGTCGTGCCGGTACGCGACGGCCTCCGACGCGGTCACAGCGGACGGACCCTGCATCGCGGCCGCGTGGATCCGCGAGCGCTCCGAGGCCGACAACGGCGTGGACCCGGCGTCGAGGACCCCGGTGTCCGTGGCGGTGGCACCGTGCTGGACGAAGTACTGGCGACGTGCGCGCAGAGCCGCCAACAGCCCGTCGTGGGTTCTCGTGTCGATGCCGGCGGCCTCACCGATCGACGCGACCACGTGCCTCCAGTCCGACCCCGACGGGTCGAACACGGCGTCCGCGCGGAACGTGGGGACCACCCGGCCGGTGAAGGAGGGGTCGGCGGCGAGCCGCGCGTGCGCGGCGAGGTCGGCGGTGGGCGCGTCCGTGGTCGCGAGGACCTCGATGCCGAAGGCGTCGAACAGGGCGCGCGGACGGAACGCGGGCGTGGTGAGGAGCTCGGCGATGTGGTCGTACTGGGCGTCCGCGTTCGCGGCCGACGGCTGTTCCGTCAGTCCGAAGACGTCGTGCAGCTCCGTCTCGAACCAGTAGCGGACGGGGGTGCCGAGGAAGTCGTCCCAGTGCTCGGCCAGGTTCCGCCAGATGGATCGTCCTGGAGGCACGGTGCCGGTTCCCGACAGGTCGACGCGACCCAGCGCCTCCAGTCCGACACCGTTCGCGTGCAGGAGCCGCAGGACGTAGTGGTCCGGCGTGATGAGCAGCGACGCGGGGTCCTCGAACGGTTGGTCGTCCGCGATGAGGGCGGCGTCGACGTGCCCGTGGGGGGAGATGATCGGCGCGTCCTTGACGGCGTCGTAGACCGTGCGGGCGACCGCTCGCGCTCCCGGGTCGGCTGCGAAGAGCCGGTCCGGGTGCGGGGCGAGCGCCGTGGCGGTGGTGGTCTGGGTCATCGTCGACTCCTTCATGACGCGTGGGGGACGGGTGCGGGACCGGTGGACTCGCGGACGGTGAGGTGGGTCGGCAGCGCGACCGCGCCGCTCATGTGCTCGCCGGGCAGTTCGTCGGCGGGGATCGCGCCGAGCCGGCCGAGGAGCATCCGGATCGCGACCCGGCCGGCCCGCTCGATCGGTGAGGTCATCGTGGTGAGCGGCGGGTTGCAGAAGTCGGCGCCGAAGATGTCGTCGCAGCCGACGATGCTCATGTCCTCGGGGACGCGGACGCCCCGCTCCCGGAGTCGGGCGAGCATGCCGATCGCGATCAGGTCGTTGAACGCGATGCAGGCGGTGGCACCGGCGTGCACGGCGGCGTCGGCGGCCGCTGCTCCGGAATCGACGAACGGCGCGTGCGGCCCGACGCGGCCGACCCGCACACCGAGGCGCTTGGCGACGCGGACGAGGGCCTTCCACCGGCGTTCGTTCGACCACGAGCTGTCCGGGCCGGCGACGTAGAGGATGTCCCGGTGGCCGAGGGACACCAGGTGCTGCACGGCCTGCTCGACCCCGCCGGGGGTGTCGATCAGCACGGAGGGGACCCCGGCGGGCCGGCGGTTCACCACGACGAGCGGGGTGCGTTCGGCGAACCGGGCGATCTGCGCGTCGGACAGTCGCGACGCGGTGAGCACGGCCCCGTCGGCCTTCCCGGCGATCGCGCTGAGGGCGGCCATCTCGGCGTCGGCGGACTCCTCGGTGTCGACGAGGAGCTGCGTCCACCCGGCACCGGCGAGCTGGTGCTGCGTCCCGCGGATGACGTCGAAGTAGAAGGGGTTCGTGATGTCGGACACGAGCACGGCGACCGCGCGGGTCCGGCCGGACGTGAGCGCCCGGGCCTGCGAGTTCGGAACGTAGCCGAGTTCCCGGGCGGCCTGCTGGATGCGCTGTTGCGTCGCCTGGTTCACACGGTCGGGCAGGGAGAGCGCCCGGGACACCGTGGACGGCGCCACACCGGTGGCGTCGGCGATGTCGCGGATGGTCACCCGCCGGGCGGTGTCGGTGTCGGTCACGGTTCCTCCGTCGTCCGGCCTGCGCGTCGGTGCGCCGGTGCGGTCTGCCGGTGCCTCGGTGCGCCGGTGCAGCGAACGTAAACCGGTCTGGCAACAAGTGGCAACCGATTGCCGCATGTTGCCAACCGCGGGACAGTGGATCGACCGGGCAGTGCCGCCCGGAGGAGGTCTCGAGGAGGAAACCCCCGTGAACACGCGAAGACTTCATGCCCGCACCGTGATCGGTGCCGCGGCCGTGGTCGCCCTCGCCGCGCTGTCCCTCCAGGGATGCGCCGTGGTGAACGGCAGCGGCGACGACCCGAACACCCTCCGCGTCATGATGGGCGCGGACACCACCTACCCCAAGGAACGCAAGCAGTGGCAGCAGGACGTCGCCGCTGCGTTCAAGCGCACCACCGGTGCGAACGTCCAGTGGGAGACGTACTCGTCCGCCCAGGAGGAGCTCACCGCCATCCAGACCAGCGTCATCTCCGGGCAGGGTCCGGACGTGTACGCGATCGGCAGCACGTTCACGCCCACCGCGTACGCCACCGGCGCCTTCGTCGAGATGGGCTCGAAGGAATGGAAGGCCGTCGGGGGCAAGGACCAGTTCGACCCCGCGTCCTTCGGGATCTCCGGACCGAGCACCTCGAAGCAGATCGGCATCCCGTTCGCCAGCCGACCGTTCGTGATGGCGGTGAACAAGGACCTGCTCGCCGACGCGGGGATCACGGAGATGCCCACGACCTGGGACCAGCTGACCGAGGACGCGAAGGCCACCACCACGGGTGGCCGGCACGGCCTGGCGATCGCCTACGCCGACGGCTTCGACCCGTGGAAGTTCGTCTGGGGCATGGCGCAGAACGCCGGCAACACGATCGTCTCGAAGGACGGCAAGGCGGAGATCGACTCGAAGGCCGTCGAGAACGCCTACCGCACCTACTTCGACTGGGTCACCAAGGACGGCGTCGTCGACAAGGCCGCGATCGGGTGGAACAACGCCCAGGCCCTCGCGCAGTTCACCGAGGGCAAGGCGGCGTTCTTCCCGATGACGACCACCACCGCGATCAACTCGTTCAAGAACACCCCCGTCGACGGCAAGTACGAGTTCGCACTCCTGCCGACGGTGCCCCCGGGAGCGACGTCGCGTCCGTCCGGCGGCATCGAGGCGGCGAGCATCCTCTCCGGCGACAACTGGGTCGTGGCCGACTACGGCAAGAAGCAGGACCTGTCGTTCGACTTCATCAAGCAGCTCAGCACGCCCAAGGCGCAGCTCGAGTACTACAAGCTCTTCGGCAACCTGCCGACGAACTCCGACGCCGCGGCCGAACTCGCAGCGGCGAACCCCCAGCTCAAGCCGATCATCGACGCCGGCAAGCTCTCGAAGCCGACCGCCTTCACCGGTGCCTGGTCGGACATCCAACTCTCCCTCGTGGACGTCGTCGTGCAGTCCATCCCGTCGCTGAAGAGCGGTGAGGTCACCGACGACCAGCTCCGGAAGCGTCTGCAGGACGCCCAGAAGGACGCCCAGTCCACGCTCGACCGGCAGAAGAACGGAGGCCTGTGATGACGCAGGTCCAGACCCCCGCGCCGCGCGCGACCGAGTCGCGTGACCGCGAGGTCCGTCCGCACGGCACGACCCCGCTCTACAAGCGGGAGCGTCCCCTCTGGATGCTCCTGCCCGGCGGCGTCCTCATGCTCGCCGTCATCGTGGTGCCGCTCCTGGTGGGCTTCTACATCGCGATGCTCGACCTCGACCAGTACACGCTCCGCCAGTGGTTCAGCGCCCCGTTCGTCGGGTTCGCGAACTTCGCCGAGGCGTTCACCGACTCGCCCCTGCTCCACTCGATCTGGATCTCGGTGTCCATCTCGGTGCTCGTCACCGCGGTCACCGTCCCGATCGGCGTCGCCGCGGCGATTTCGACGCAGAACCGGTTCCCCGGTCGCGGACTCGTCCGGTCGATCTACCTCATCCCGTACGTGCTCCCCGCCTTCGTCGTCGGCACGTTCTTCCGGACGATGCTCCAGCCGCAGGGCGTCGTGAACTCGATCCTGCACACCGACGTGCTCTGGCTGAACGGCTCCGCGTCGTACTGGGCGCTCGCCGGCGTGATGATCTGGACGAGCTGGCCCTTCGTCTACCTGCTCTCCCTCGCCGGACTGCAGGCGGTCGACAACGAGGTGCACGAGGCCGCCGCACTCGACGGGGTGACCTGGTGGGCGAAGCTCCGCTACATCATCTTCCCGTACCTGCGCGGACCCCTGAGCCTCGCGGTGATCATCGCGATCCTGCACAACATCAACAACTTCACCCTCCCGTTCGTGCTGTTCGGCATCCCGCTGCCGTCGAGCGTCGAGGTCATGCCCGTCCTCACGTACATCGCGAGCTTCCAGTCGTTCCGCTTCGGCCTGTCCGCGGCGATGGCGATCTGCTCGCTCGTGATCGTCGCGATCCCGCTGTTCGTCTACCTGCGGGCCGTGAAGCTCGACACCGGTGACGACGCGGGCCCCAACCGCAAGCAGCGTCGTGCCGACCGGCGCACCCTCGCGGCAGCGACCCCGGCTGCTGCCGCCGACATCGACGGAGCCCGAGCATGAGCGCCTTCACCACCTCCACGCGGACCCGCCCCACGGCGACGCTGACCGAGAGCATCACCGCCGGCGACCGCGGCCGTCGGCACAAGCGCCCGTACGACACCGACGTCACCCGGCTCCTGCCGCGCTGGCTGCTCATCCTCGTGATCGCGGTGATCATCGCGTTCATCGCCGTCCCCGTGCTCTACATCCTGTTCGGGTCGGTCAACTCCGACGTCGCGGTCGCCCGGGGCGAGTACTTCCCCTCGGAGTTCACGCTCGCGAACTACGTGGACATCTGGTCGACGGTCGCACTCGGCGAGGGGCTCGTGAACTCGATGCTCACCGCCGGTGCCGTCGCCGTCGCGAGTGCGGCGCTCGCCGTCTCCACCGCGTACGTGCTGGTCCGGTTCCGCTTCCTCGGACGCCTGACGTTCCTCCGCGGCCTGCTCGCGCTGCAGTCGATCCCCGGCACGCTCCTGCTCCTGCCCGTGTTCGTGGTGTTCTCGAACATCGCGAGCGCCACCGGCGTGCAGATCATCGGCACCCGCTGGGGACTGTTCGTCACGTACCTGACGTTCGCCCTGCCGTTCTCGACGTGGGTGATGGTCACGTACCTGCGCGGCCTGCCGAAGGAACTCGAGGAGGCCGCCCGCATCGACGGCGCGTCCAGCACCAAGATCCTCACGAAGATCGTCCTGCCGCTCTCGTGGCCCGGCATCGTCGTGTCAGCGATCTTCGCCTTCCTGCTCGGCTGGAACGACGTCCTGTTCTCGACGATCATGACCACCCCCAACACCCGCACGGTGGCGGTCGTCCTGCAGGTCCTCGGCACCACGCAAGAGGGCGGCGCCGTCCCGATCTACGGCCAGATGATGGCCGCCTCGATCGTCTGTGCGGTCCCGGTCGTGGCGCTCTACCTGATCTTCCAGCGCTACCTGGTCGGCGGTCTCACCGCCGGCTCCGTCAAGTAGCGCTGTGCAGTCTGCCGACTTGTCCACAGACTGCCTGGAGGCGCGGTGCCAGCCCGCCCCGCGCCTCCAGGCTGGTCCCATGAAGGGAATGCAATGACCCAGCCCAGTTGGGAACTCTCCGGTTTCGGCGACGAGATCGACGCCGATCCGGCGATCCAGGTCGCGGTGCTGCAGGCGCTCGGCGCCAGCGCCATCGAGGTCCGCAGCGCGTGGGGGGTGAACGTCGTCGACCTCGACGAGGACCAGCTCGCCGGCCTGCACCGCCTGTTTGAGGAACGCGGGCAGACCGTGTCCGCCATCGCCTCGCCGATCGGCAAGGTGTCGGTCGACGAGCCCGTCGAGCACGAGGTCGGACGACTCGGCCGCGCGATCGCCGCCGCGCACGCCCTCGGCACCACGAACATCCGGATCTTCTCGTTCTACTTCGAGGGCCGGCAGCCCGAAGCCGTCCGCGACGACGTCATCGTGCGGATGCGGGCCCTGGCCGACCTCGCCGAGCGCGAGGGCGTGACGCTGCTGCACGAGAACGAGAAGGACATCTACGGCGACGTCCCCTCGCGCGTGCTCGACATCGTCGAGAGCGTCGGCTCGCCCGCGCTCCGACTCGCCTGGGACAACGCGAACTACGTGCAGTGCGGCGTCAAGCCGTTCACCGACGGATGGGCGCAGCTCGCGCCGTACGTCGACTACCTGCAGGTCAAGGACGCCCTCGCCGCCGACTCGTCGGTCGTCCCCGCGGGCGAGGGCGACGGCGAACTGCTGCAGACCCTCACCGCGCTGCGCGACGCCGGGTACTCCGGCTACGCCTCGCTCGAGCCGCACCTCAGCGACTTCACCCACCTCGGCGGGTTCTCCGGCCCCGCGGCGTTCGGCCGCGCCGGTCGTGCCCTCCGGAAGCTCACCGACCAGATCGGAGTCACCCTGCGATGACCGAACCCACCCCGCTCAAGCTCGCCGTCGTCGGCGCCGGCGTCATCGGACGCCACCACGCCAAGGTCGCCGTCCACCACCCCGACCTGCAGGTCGTCGCCCTCGTCGACGCGATCCCCGCAGCCGCCACGAGCGCCGCCGACGAGATCGAGGCGATGGGCGTCACCCGCCCCATCACGACGTCCACCATCGAGGAAGCGATCGCACAGACCGACATCGACGTCGTCGCGATCTGCTCGCCGTCCGGCATGCACGTCCAGCTGGCCGAGGCCGCCCTCGCCGCCGGCAAGCACGTCGTCATCGAGAAGCCCCTCGACACCACGATGCCCCGCGCACGGCAGATCGCCGCGCTCGCCGCCTCCGCACGAGCGCGCGGACTGGTGACGAGCGTCATCAGCCAGCACCGCTTCGACCCGGCCTCCGCCGCCGTCGCAGCAGCCGCCCACGACGGCGGGTTCGGCACCGTGACCTCCGGCCTCGCGAGCGTCGCCTGGTACCGCTCGCAGGGCTACTACGACTCCGGCGACTGGCGCGGCACGTGGGCGCTCGACGGCGGCGGCGCGGTGATGAACCAGGGCGTGCACACCGTCGACCTGCTCGTCTGGGCGCTCGGACGTCCGGTCGAGATCTCGGCGCAGACCGGCCTGCTCGCGCACGACCGGATCGAGGTCGAGGACACCGCGGTCGCCACCGTCCGGTTCGCCGGGGGAGCGCTCGGCGTCATCCACTGCACGACCGCCGCGTACCCGGGCCTCTCCGCCCGGTACGCCGTGTACGGCACGCACGGGTCCGCGATCGTCGACGACGACCGCCTGGCGTACTTCCACATCGCCCCCGACGCTGCGACGCTCGAGTCCGCGTCCACCACCGCGAACGCCACGGCGGTCGCCGGTGCGGTCGACCAGAAGGACGAGGTCGTCCCGCCGGAGCACGTCGTCGGCGGTCCGGCCGAACCCGACCACTTCGCCGCCGGTCACGCCCGGCAGTACACCGACATCGTCGAGGCGATCCGCGACGGCCGCGAACCCGGCGTCACGGTCGACGCGGCCCTCGTGTCCCTCGCCACCGTCCGCGGCCTGTACGTCAGCGCGACGCTCGGCAAGCCCGTCCGGATCGACGACGTGATCGAGGGCGCGTACGACGACGTCGTCCCCGTCGTCGGCGCACACGCAGCAGAAGGAGCCACCCGATGAAGTTCTCCGTGTTCACCGCCTCCACCCCCGACTGGACCCCGTCTCAGGCCGCGCAGACGCTCGCCGAGCAGGGCTGGGACGGCATCGAGTGGCGCATCGTCGACGACCGTCCGGCCTCCGGCGAGGCTGTGCCCGCCGGGCGCTCGTTCTGGGCCGGCAACAACTCCACGTGGCAGTTCACCGGCATCGAGGACCAGGTCGGCGAGATCGCCCGCACCACCGACGCCGCCGGGCTGGAGTACTCCGGCATCGGCGGGTACCAGCAGGCGTCGAACCGTGACGGCGTCGACACCATGCTCCGTGTCACGAGCGAGCTCGGCGCCCGTCAGGTCCGCGTCTCGATGCCGATGTACCGGCAGGAGAAGGAGCGCACCGGCGAGACCTACACGCAGATCTTCGACCGCACCCGCGCCGACCTCGAGTGGGCCGTGGCCCGGGCGACCGAGCTCGGCGTCAAGGCGCTCGTCGAGCTGCACCACATGACGATCACGCCCTCGGCCTCGGCGGCGCTGCGGCTCGTCGACGGCCTCGACCCGGAGCACATCGGCGTCATCCACGACCTCGGCAACCTCGTGATCGAGGGCCACGAGGACCACCTCGCCGCGTTCGAGCTCCTCGGCCCGTACCTGGCCCACGCGCACGTGAAGAACGCCCGCTGGGTCGACACCGGCGACACCCGGGCCGACGGCAGCACGATCTGGCAGAACGAGTGGGCACCGCTGCGCACCGGCCAGGCGTCCGTCTCCGAGTACCTCGACGCGCTCCGCCAGGTCGGCTACGACGGCTGGGTCACGATCGAGGACTTCTCCACCGACCTCCCGCTCGAGGCCCGCACCGCCGACAACCTGGCGTACCTGCGGTCCCTCGTACCGGTGTCGGCATGACCGATCGCCGACCCGGCATCGTGCACCTCGGGGTGGGTGCGTTCGCGCGCGCCCACCTCGCCTGGTACACGGCGCACGCCGACGGCGAGCCGTGGGGCATCACCGCCTTCACCGGACGCTCGCCGGACACGGCCGATGCGCTGGACGCCCAGGGATGCCGGTACACGCTCGTCACCCGGGCCGCCTCGGGCGACGACGCCGAGGTGGTCGACACGATCGTGGCCGCCCACCCGGGCAGCGACTCCTCGACCTGGAGGCACGTGGTCGCGTCCCCGGCGACCACCGTCGTCACGCTGACGGTCACCGAGCAGGGCTACCGGTCCGGTTCCGACGTCCCGGCCCGCCTGGTCGAGGGGCTCGAGGCCCGCCGCGCCGCGGGGTCGGGGCGCATCGCGCTCGTCAGCCTCGACAACCTGACCCACAACGGCGACGTGCTCCGTGACGCGGTGACGTCCGCCGTGTCCGACCCGGCGCTGCAGCACTGGGTCGACGCGAACGTGTCGTTCCCCTCGTCGATGGTCGACCGGATCACCCCGGCCACGACCGACGACGACGTGGCGGGGCTGGCGGAGCTCCCCGGTGCGCTCGACGGCGACCGGGTGCCCGTGGTCACCGAACCCTTCGCGGAGTGGGTGCTCGAGGACGGCTTCGCGGGGATCGACCGTCCGGCGTGGGAGACCGCCGGCGTCCGCATCGTCGACGACGTCACCCCGTACGAGCAGCGGAAGCTCTGGCTCCTGAACGGGTCCCACTCACTGCTGGCGTACCTCGGCCTGCAGCTCGGCCACGAGACGGTCGCGTCCGCGATGGGCGACCCCGTCTGCCGCGCGGCCGTCGAGCAGCTCTGGGACGAAGCGGCGCTCGAACTCCCACTGCCCGAAGCCGAGGTCGCCGCGGCACGCGACGCCCTGGTCGACCGGTTCGCGAACCCCCGGATCCGGCACACCCTGCGGCAGATCGCCGCCGGCGGCTCCGAGAAGCTCCCCGTCCGCGTGGTCGACGTGCTCCGGCACCGGCTGGACCGCGACCCGTCCGCGGGCATCGGTCCCGGTGCCGCGACCGCCATCGCGGCGTGGTGGCTGCACCTGACCGAGCAGCCCGACCTGGTGAGCGACGACGGAGCCCCCGGGGCAGACTCGGACGTGCACGACGTGCTGCGCGTCATCGCCCCCGACCTCGACACCACCCCCGTCGTCGCGGCGATCACCGCCGCGGCCGACCGCATCCGTGCCGCGCGGGACACCGCGGAGCGCACGAGAACCGACGAAGGAGTCCACGCATGACCGACACCACGACGAACCCCGCGGCCCCGGTGCCGGGTGCGACCGACGCCGGCGCGGCGACCGACCCGACCGCCGGACGTCCGGACACGTGGGCGTCGGCCGACCGTGGGCAACTGATCGACCGCGCCGAGGTCATCGTCACGAGCCCGAACCGCAACTTCGTGACGCTGAAGCTCACCACCGCCGACGGCGTCACCGGTCTGGGCGACGCGACCCTGAACGGTCGTGAGCTCGCCGTCGCCACCTACCTGTCCGAGCACGTCGTGCCGCTGTTGGTCGGCCGCGACGCGAGCCGGATCGAGGACGCCTGGCAGTTCCTCTACCGCTCGTCGTACTGGCGGCGGGGTCCGGTCACCATGGCCGCGATCGCCGCGGTGGACATGGCGCTCTGGGACATCAAGGGCAAGGTCGCGGGGATGCCCGTGTACCAGCTGCTCGGCGGCGCCTCCCGGACCGGGCTGATGGCGTACGGCCACGCCTCGGGCAAGGAGCTGCCGGAGTTGTTCGACTCCATCCGTGAGCACCAGTCCGAGGGCTACCGCTCGATCCGCGTGCAGACGGGCGTCCCCGGCCTCGAGTCGATCTACGGCATCGCGTCGAACAAGACGACGACGGGGAACGAGGGCGTCCGCTACGACTTCGAGCCCGCGCAGCGCGGTGCGTTCCCCGCGATGGAGGACTGGGACACCCGGGCGTACCTGCGCCACGTGCCCACCGTGTTCGAGGCCGTCCGGAACGAGTTCGGCCCCGAACTGCCCCTGCTGCACGACGGCCACCACCGGATGACCCCGCTGCAGGCGGCGAAGCTCGGCAAGTCGCTCGAGCCGTACGACCTGTTCTGGCTCGAGGACTGCACCCCGGCCGAGAACCAAGAGGCCCTGAAGCTCGTCCGGCAGCACACCACGACGCCGCTCGCGATCGGCGAGGTCTTCAACACGATCTGGGACTTCAAGGACATCATCCGCGACCAGCTCATCGACTACGTCCGCGGCGCCGTGACCCACATGGGCGGCATCTCCCCGCTGCGGAAGACGATGGACTACGCCGCGATGTACCAGATCAAGTCCGGGTTCCACGGGCCGACCGACATCTCGCCGGTGGGCCTCGCGGCGCAGATGCACCTCGGGTTGGCGATCCACAACTTCGGCATTCAGGAGTACATGCAGCACGGCCCGAAGACGAACCAGGTGTTCCGGCAGACCTTCACCTTCACCGACGGGTACCTGCACCCCGGCGACGAGCCGGGCCTCGGGGTCTCGCTCGACGTCGACGAAGCCGGCAAGTACCCCTACGAGCAGGCGTACCTGCCCTTCAACCGCCTCGCCGACGGCACCGTCCACGACTGGTAGCGGGCAAGCTGGGCCGCATGGGGTTCGCGGACGTGGCGAGGGAACTGCTCCTCGTCGCGCCCGCGGACTTCGTCGCTGAGCGGACCGCGCGTCAGCGGGCGGTCCGGAAGGACGACCGTGCGCTCGCGACGGCGATCGGCGGCCTCCGGAAGCCCGCGCCGGCCGCGTGGGTCATCGACCTGCTGGCGCACGAGGGTGCCCTGGACGAAGCGGTCGACCTCGGACCCGCCATCCGGCAGGCACAGGCGGACGCCGACCCGGCCGTCATCCGGAAGCTCCGGCGTCAGCGAGCGGGCGTGGTCGACGCGCTCACGCAGGCCGGTGCCGACCTCGCGTCCGATGCCGGGCACCCGGTGACGCCGGCCGTGCTCGACCAGGTGCGGGCGACGATCGAGGCCGCGATGGCGGACCCGCACGCCGGTGCCGCGGTGCGCTCCGGGCTCCTCGTCCGCGCGCTCGAGAGCGCCGGGTTCGACGACGTGGACCTCGACGGGACGCTCGCCGACCCGGATGCGGTGCCCGATGCGTGGTCGGGGAGCGGCGCGGCGCCGATCCCCATCACGGAGGGGAGACGCGCGGCGGGGACGACCCGCGCCTCCCGGAAGCCCGAACGCAAGCCGGACCGCGAGCGCGAACGCAAGCCGGACCACGAGCCCAACCGCAAGCCGGACCGTACGACGGACCGCGAGCCGGAGCCTGCCCCGGACTCCTCAGCCGAGCCCGATCCGGCCGCCGAACGCCGCGCAGCGCGCGAGGCCGAGACGGCCGCACGGACGGAGTCCCGCGACGCCGACGCCGCACTCGACGCGGCCGAGGAAGCCCTCGCGAGCGCCGAGGACCGCCGGGCCGACCTCGAACGCCAGCTCGCCGAGGCCACCGCCGAGGTCACGCGACTCGGGCACGCCCGCGACGACGCCGAGACCACGAGCGACCGAGCCCGCGAGCTCCTCGCGGCCGCCCAGCACCACCGACGCGAGGTCGGCCGCTGACCACTGGCTGAGCCTCATCCACTCGGATGAAAGCCGCCTCCAGCGCTCGCTCCCCGCCGGACACCGCCCCTACGCTCGGCCGCATGCGCTTCTTCCTCCGTCGCCGTGCACGGCACCTCGTCGCCCCGATCGCCGGGGCCGTCTACCTCGTGCTGTGGCTCGTCGCCGAGGCCAGCCGCACGGACCCCGACCACGTCGTCGTCCTCGTCGCCTTCGCCGTCGCGATCGGGCTCGCGGCCTGGATGCCGGCGACCGCGCTCGGGATGATCGCCGGCGTGCCACTGCTGCAGGCGCTGCGGCTGCTCGCCCGACCCGAGGCGACGGTGTGGCCCGAGTACCTCGCCATCGCGATCGTCGCCGGCATCGTGGGGGCGGGACGCTCCGACCTCCTGCGGTGGCTCGCGATCCCGGCGCTCGGCGTCGGCAGCGCTGCCGCTGCCTGGGCGATGGTGGTGGCCTCCGCGGCGGACCAGGACGTGTGGGCGACGTGGACGGGGTCCACCGCCGGTACCCGGTCGGACCTGGTGTTCATCGCGCTGACCATCGCGGGCGGCAGCGGGATCGCCTGGGCGGTCGGCGTGGCGATCGGCGCGACGTGGCGGATCGGCCTCGCCCGGGTCCGCACGGCGCGGGCCGAGCACGAGACCGAGGTCACGAGCGCCGAGTTGCGGGCCGAACAGGAACGAGCGCGGATCGCCCGCGACGTGCACGACTCGCTGGCGCACTCGCTCGCCGTCGTGGTGTCGCAGGCGCAGGGGGCGGCGGCGATCGCGGTGCGGGACGAGCACGCTTCCCGGGCACTGCAGGACATCGCCGAGGTCAGCCGTTCCGCGCTCGGCGACGTCCGGGCGCTCGTCGAGCGGATCCAGGGCGCCGGACCCGACGCGCCGCACGGGCTGACGGACCTGCCCGACCTCGTCGCCGACATGCGCGAGCTCGGCATGGACGCCGTCCTCGAGGAGCACGGCGAGCCCGGTTCCCTCGCTCCGGCGGCGCAGGGCGCCGTGCACCGGATCGTGCAGGAGAGCCTGACGAACGCGCTCAAGCACCAGGGACGCACGGCGACCGTCCGGGTCGTCCTCGACTGGCGGGGCCCCGGGCTCGGCGTGGTCGTCACGTCGACGGGGGCGGTCCCGCTCGTCGTCGCGGACGGTCGCGGTTCCGGTATCGCGGGGATGCAGGAGCGTGCGCGACTCGTCGGCGGGTGGCTGCGGGCCGGGGCCGGCGACGAGGAGCACGAGTTCGTCGTCACCGCGTGGTTGCCCGTGGTGGTCGTCGGCGAGCTGGAGGCGGCCCGGTGACCCCGGTCCGCGTGGCGGTCGCAGACGACCAACGACTCTTCGCGTCGGGCATGCAGATGCTCCTGGACGCACAGCCCGACATGACCTGCGTGGGGACCGCGGGGGACGGTGCCGCGGCCCTGGAGTTGTGCGCGTCCGTGCAGCCCGACGTCCTCCTGCTCGACCTGCGCATGCCGGTGCTGAACGGCATCGAGACGCTCGCCCGGCTGGCTGCGACCGGCGAGGACCGGCCCCGGGTGGTCGCCCTCACCACGATCCGCCGCGACGACGCGGTGCTCGCCGCACTCCGGGGCGGGGCGGCGGCGTTCCTCACGAAGGACGCGCTCCCGGACGTCGTGACCGCCACGGTCCGCGACGTGCACGAGGGGCGCCCGGCGCCGACCGAGGCCGAGGCGCTCGACCTCCTGCGCGCCCAGGGCGTGCCCGTCGAGACGCACCGACGTGACGAGGTCCTCGACGCCCTGACCGCCCGCGAGCGGGAGGTCTTCCTGCTCGTCGCGAAGGGGCTCAGCAACCAGGAGATCGCCGCTGCCGTGTTCCTCAGCGAGGCGACGGTGAAGTCCCACGTGCGCGCGGTGCTCACGAAGCTCGGACTCCGGAACCGCATCCAGGTCGTCATCACCGCACACGAACGCGGCCTCGTCCGCGCCTAGGGGGAACCATGCGACTCACCATCCGTGCCGCGAAGACCGGCACCCTCGCCCTCGTGCTCGTCGGACTCGGCGCCGGCGTCGTGCACGCCCTCCCCGAACCGGCGGACCGAGCGATCGAGCCGACCGTCGAGCGGGACGTCGCCACGTGGGCGATGCCGTTGGACGGCTGGGTCCAGCCGGGGTCGGACAAGGCCTCCTACGGCGAGGACCTCGTCCTGCAGCCGTGCCTGCGGAAGGCGGGCATCGACTTCCCGCCGCCGTGGGCGACCATCGACGGCCTCGAAGCGGCCTCGGATGCGGCGGAGACCCCCGAGCGCGGCAATCCGGCCCCGGCACTGTCGTCGACCCGCCCGCTCGACGAGGACACCGCACGGACGCGGGGCTACCACGCGCCGTTGACCGCCGGGGCGAACCGGGACGGCCGCCGCGCGTGGGGTGGGGATCCGGAGCGGAACGCCGCCTTCGCCGATGCCTCGCAGTCCGCCGTCACCCACTGTTTCCGCCAGGCCGAACGCACCGTCGGGACCGCCGACCCGGACGGCAGCGTGCAGAGCGCCTCGATGACCGCGAAGCGCCTGACGTTCCTCGCCGGGACGGCCGCGCGGGACGACGAGACGGTCGTGGCCGCGGCGGCGCGCTGGCGGACGTGCATGGCGGACGCCGACGTCCCCGACCTGCCCGGAGCGCCGAGCGGGATGCCCTCGCAGTCGATGCGGATGGACTACAGCACGAACCTGGTGTCGACGCCGGTGCAGGACGCCGAGGTCGCGATCGCCGAGCGTGACGTCGCCTGCCAGGACTCGTCGGGCTACGGCGAGGCGCTGTACGACGCCGAGTGGCAGCGGCTCCTGCACGTGACGGCCTCGGACGCCGCGGTCCTGCGCGCGGCGGAGCCCGATCAACGCGAGGTCGACCGGCACCTCGACGAGTTCATCCGCGACCTGGCACCGGCGGCGCCGTCCGACGTGGACTGACCAGTACCCCTCGAGCGGCCCCGGAGCCCACATCGTTACCCAACAGTTGTCGTTCTTGACGGACTGCGTTGGAGCGGTCTAATCTCGGGCACCATGCTTCGGGCCGGCGATGGTCCGCCGGGTCCGCCCCGACGACAGCACCGGGCGGCCCGGGTACAGGACTCGCATCATCGCCGACGCAGCACCCCACCCGCAGCCCCTGCGCGGGAGAGGTGCTGCACGGCGCGCGGCGCACCCCGGAGACATGCCGCGATGCCGGGTCGAGCACTCCGGGGCCCCTCCAGGAGAGACGACACATGTCGGAACCCCGCACCGCCCGCACCACCACCCTCACGCCGCCGAACGGCGTCACGGCTCCCGAGTCCGGCACCGCCGCGCCACCGCCGGCCGCCGCCGCCCACGAGGGACTCCTCGCCCGCCTCGGCATCCCGCACCCGCTGCGCTGGGGCTTCCTCGGCGTCCTGGTCTTCATGACCGGCGACGGCATCGAGTCGAACTTCATCTCCCCGCACATCGCGGCGGCGCTCGGCTCCGGCGGGGTCGACAGTGCCGCGATGGTGATCGGCCTCTACGGCGTCGCGGTCCTCGTCGCGTCGTACTTCGCCGGCGTGCTGTCGGAGCTCTGGGGCCCGCGCCGGGTGATGACCATCGGCGCCGTGCTCTGGGTCGTGTTCCAGGTCGCGTTCCTCGCGGCACTGCCCACCGGGTCGGTCGGCCTCATCGCGCTGACGTACTTCCTGCGGGGCCTCGGCTTCCCGCTGTTCGCGTTCTCGTTCCTCTGCTGGGTGAACCACACGGTCGCCCGCGAGCGGAACGCCACCGCCGTCGGCTGGTTCTACGTCGTGTTCACCGGCGGCCTGCCGACGCTCGGCTCGCTCATCGCGATCGGCACCATCCCCGCGTTCGGCGGCGGCCACACCGGGGAGACCTGGTCGATGGCGCTGTCGCTGCTCCTCGTCGCGGTCGGCTGGGCGATCGTCCGGTTCGGCGTGCACGAGCCCACCGGCCTCGGTCGGATTGCGCCGCGCTCGCACTCCGCCGCCCGGGTGATCGCGAGCGGCATCGAGGTCTGCGTCAAGCGCCCGAAGGTCCTGCTCGCGGTCCTCATCCGGCTCGTGAACACCGCCCCGGAGTTCGGCATGTTCGTGATCATGCCCGCGATCATCGGCACCGAGCTCGGTTGGGGCCAGTCGAAGTGGCTGACGATGACCGTGATCGTCTACGCCGGCAACATCCTGTTCAACGCGTTCTTCGGCGCCCTCGGCGACCGCATCGGCTGGATCCGCACCGTGAAGTGGTTCGGCATCGGCGCCTCGGCGATCGGCCTGCTCGCCTGGTGGTACGTCCCGCACCTCGTGCCGGCCGGCTCCGAGTGGGGCTTCTGGCTGGCGACCGCCGCCGGCACCGTCTTCGGCATCATGCTCGCCGGGTTCACGCCGATGGGCGCGATCGTCCCCGCCTTCGCCGGCGAGGAGCGCCGTGGCGCCGCGATGGCCATGTACGCCACCGCAGCGGGTGGTGCGACGTTCCTCGGCAACGCCGTCGTCAGCGCCGTGCTGCCCTGGGGCGGCGCCGGCGGCGTCGTCTGGACGTTCGTCGGCCTCTACGTGCTCGCGTTCGTGGTGCTGTCCTTCCTCAAGGTGCCGGAGGGCGCCGAAGCGGCGGGCCACTGACGCGACCACCTGCGGCCTGGAGGCGCGGTGCGGGCCCGCACCGCGCCTCCAGGCCGCCTGTACCGACGTCCAGGGCACGGTGCGACACGCCCGGATCGGTCCTGCTAGACTCGGTGACTGACTTCGGCGAGGGCCGCGCATGCGCGGCCGTGATCGACGCGGTGGGAGACCCGGCCCAGCTTGGGAACGTTCCTCACGCGTGCACGCGTTCGAGTTGCAACACCACAGACCCCCACGATGCCGGCACCCCGGTGTCGTCCCCGAGACCAGGAGACACCATGGCCGACTACACCAAGCTCGCAGCGGAAGTCCGCACCAAGTTCGGCAAGGGCGCTGCTCGCAAGCTCCGTGCCGCCGACAAGATCCCCGCGGTCGTCTACGGCCACGGCACCGAGCCGAAGCACATCACGCTGCCCGGCCACGAGACCATGCTGCTCGTCCGCACCGCCAACGCGGTCGTCGACCTCGACATCGAGGGTGCTGCCCAGCTCGCCCTCGTCAAGGACGTCCAGCGTGACCCGGTGCGCCAGATCATCGAGCACATCGACCTCGTGGTCCTGCGCCGCGGCGAGAAGGTCACGGTCGACGTGCCCGTCGTCGTCGAGGGCGAGTCCTTCTCCGGCACCATCCACGTGCAGGACCTCAACACGGTCTCGCTCCTGGTGCTCGCCACCTCCATCCCCGAGCACGTCGTCGTCGACGTCGAGGGCCTCGAGGACGGCACGCAGATCCACGCCTCGCAGCTCCAGCTCCCCGAGGGCGCCGAGCTCGAGACCGACGCCGAGGCACTCGTCGTCGCGATCGTCACCCCGCGTGGCACCGCCGACGACGACGCCGCCGACGAGGCCGCTGCCGAGGCGGGCGCCGAGGCCGGTGCCGAGGGCGGCTCCGCCCCGGTCGACGGCGAGTAACACCCCTTCGCGGACATCTGGCCGACGCTGATGACAGGCAAGACGCTCGTCGTGGTCGGGCTCGGGAACCCCGGGCCCGGCTACGCGGGCAACCGTCACAACGTCGGCCAGATGGTCCTCGACGAACTCGCCGCCCGCATGGGCGCGACGTTCAAGAAGCACAAGACCCCGAACCAGGTCGCCGAGGGACGCCTGGTTCCCGGGGGACCCCGCCTGGTGCTCGCCAAGCCCGGGTCGTTCATGAACACCTCGGGTGGCCCGGTCTCGAGCGTGCTCGGGTTCTACAACGCCACCCCGGCCGACCTCGTCGTCGTGCACGACGAGCTGGACCTGCCGTTCGACACCGTCCGCCTGAAGGGCAGTGGCGGGCACGGCGGACACAACGGCCTGCGCGACATCATCAAGGCCACGGGGACCAACGAGTTCACCCGCGTGCGGATCGGCATCGGCCGACCCCCCGGGCGCCAGGACCCGGCCGACTACGTGCTGCGTGACTTCTCGCCGACCGAGAAGAAGACGCTGCCGAACCTGCTGGCGGACGGGGCGGACGCGGTCGAGGCGATCGCGGACCTCGGGCTCCTCGCCGCGCAGCAGCGCGTGCACGCTCCGTCCTGAGCGGCGCTGCCCGGTGCCGTGCGTTCGCCGGTCGCGCACACAGCGGCCGGTGTCAGTGGTGGCCGGTACCATCTCCTGAGTGACGATCTCGGGCATCATCCCTGCGCTCTCGCGCGCCTCCGCGTTCGATCGCGTCCTCCGTGCCGCACCCCGTGACGCCGACTTCTCGGTCGTCGACGGTCTGCGCGTGCCACTGCTCGGCGCCCTGCTGGCCGAACGCACCGGGCCGCAGTGCGTCTTCGTGATCACGGCCACCGGGCGCGAGGCCGAGGCCGTCCGCGCATCGGTCGGCAGCTACCTCCCCGATGCCGAGGTCCTCGAGTTCCCCGCGTGGGAGACCCTGCCGCACGAACGGCTCAGCCCGAGCGCGCAGACCGTCGGCACGCGCATCGCGACCCTCCGGAAGCTCGCCGCGTGGCAGGACGCCCCTGCGGCCCAGCGCCGCACGACCGTGGTGGTGGCGAGCGTCCGAGCGGCGCTGCAGCCGATCGCGGGCAACCTCACCTCCCTCGCGCCGATCGCCCTCCGCACCGAGTCCCGCGGCAACGACCTCGGCACCATCGCCGGGCAGCTCGTGGACATGGCGTACGCCCGGGTCGACCTCGTCACCCGCCGTGGCGAGTTCGCCGTGCGCGGCGGCATCCTCGACGTCTTCCCGCCGACGGCCGACCACCCGGTCCGCGTCGACTTCTTCGGCGACGAGATCGAGGCGATCAAGGCCTTCTCCGTCGCCGACCAGCGCACCACCGACGACGACCTCGGCTCCGTCGAGCTCACGGCCTCGCGCGAACTCCTGCTGAGCGACGACGTCCGGCAGCGGGCGCGCGAGATGCTGCACGAGTTCCCGAACCTCTCCCAGATGCTCGCGAAGATCGCCGAGGGGATCCCGGTCGAGGGCATGGAGTCCCTCGCCCCCGCGCTCGTGCAGGACCTCGTGCCGGTCACGAACTACCTGCCGGACGACTCCGTCATCGCGGTGTTCTCGCCCGAGCGGGTGAGCGGCCGCGCGCACAGCCTCGCCGAGACGAACACCGAGTTCCTGCAGGCCGCCTGGAGCGCCGCGGTCGCGGGTGCGCAGGCGCCGATCGACCTCGACGCCGGCAACTTCCTCACCGTCCAGCAGCTCAAGAACGGCCGCGGGCAGCGCACCTGGTGGACGGTCTCGCCGTTCGACTCAGGGCTGGACGAGGGCGACGCCGAGCGCGTGCTCACCGACGCCGAAGCCGTGGCCGAGGCGGGCGACTACATCCGCGTCCGGGCCGAGGCGATCCCGAGCTTCGCCGGCAGCGCGGACGGTGCGATCGCGCACGTGAAGCAACTCACCGACGACGGGTGGGCCGTCGTGGTGACCGCCCAGGGCCAGGGATTGGTCGAACGGGCGGTGCAGGTGCTCGCCGACGCGGGGGTCGCCGCCCGTGCCGAAACCGTCACCGCGCCTCCCGAGCCCGGCGTCGCCGTCGTCACGACCGCCACCGTCGAGCACGGCTTCGCCACCCCGGATCCGCGCATCGCGGTCCTCAGCGAGGCCGAGTTCTACGGCCGCAGCGTCCAGCAGGGCGCGCGCACCGTCAAGAAGCTCGCGAGCCGGCGCAAGAACGTCGTCGACCCGCTGCAGCTCAAGCCCGGGGACGTCGTCGTGCACGCCACGCACGGCATCGGCAAGTTCGTCGAGCTCGTCTCGCGCGAGGTGAGCTCCGGCGGCCGCAACGCGGTGAAGACCCAGCGCGAGTACCTCGTGCTCGAGTACGCGCCGTCGAAGCGCGGGTACCCGGGCGACAAGCTCTTCGTGCCCACCGACCAGCTCGACCAGCTCTCGCGGTACGTCGGCGGCGAGTCCCCGACCCTGTCGAAGATGGGCGGCTCGGACTGGGCCTCGGCGAAGTCGAAGGCGCGCAAGGCCGTCCGCGACATCGCCGTCGACCTCGTGAAGCTCTACTCCGCGCGGATGGCGTCGAAGGGGCACGCGTTCGGCCCGGACACGCCGTGGCAGCGCGAGCTGGAAGAGGCGTTCCCGTTCGCCGAGACGGCCGACCAGCTCACCACCATCGACGAGATCAAGCGCGACATGGAGCGGCCGATCCCGATGGACCGCCTGCTCTCCGGCGACGTCGGCTACGGCAAGACCGAGGTCGCGATCCGCGCCGCGTTCAAGGCCGTGCAGGACGGCAAGCAGGTCGCCGTGCTCGTCCCCACGACGCTGCTCGTGCGCCAGCACATGGAGACCTTCCAGGAGCGCTTCGCCGGCTTCCCCGTGCACCTGCGCGCCCTCAGCCGGTTCCAGACCGAGAAGGAGTCGAAGGAGACCATCGCGGGCCTCGCCGACGGCACGGTCGACATCGTCATCGGCACCCACCGGATCCTGTCGCAGGGCATCCAGTTCAAGGACGTCGGCCTGGTCATCATCGACGAGGAACAGCGATTCGGCGTCGAGCACAAGGACCAGCTCAAGAAGCTCAAGACGAACGTCGACGTCCTGGCGATGTCCGCGACGCCCATCCCGCGTTCGCTCGAGATGGCGGTCACCGGCATCCGCGAGATGTCCACCCTCGCCACCCCACCCGAGGACCGCCACCCGATCCTCACCTTCGTCGGGCCGCAGTCCGACCTGCAGGTCGCCGCCGCCATCCGCCGCGAGCTCCTGCGCGAGGGGCAGGTGTTCTACGTGCACAACCGCGTGAAGGACATCCAGTCCGTCGCCGCGCACCTCGCCGAGATCGTCCCGGACGCCCGCATCGCCGTCGCGCACGGGCAGATGTCCGAGTCGACGCTCGAGCAGGTGATGGTCGACTTCTGGGAGCGCCGGTTCGACGTCCTCGTCTCGACCACCATCATCGAGACCGGTCTCGACATCGCGAACGCGAACACGCTCATCATCGACAAGGCGGACAAGTACGGGCTGTCGCAGCTGCACCAGCTGCGCGGTCGTGTCGGCCGAGGGCGTGAGCGCGGGTACGCGTACTTCCTCTACGACGCCGAGAAGCCCCTGTCCGAGACCGCCCAGGACCGCCTCGAGACCATCGCCGCGAACAACGAGCTCGGCGCGGGCATGCAGGTCGCCATGAAGGACCTCGAGCTCCGCGGGGCGGGCAACCTGCTCGGCGGGGAGCAGTCCGGCCACATCGCGGGCGTCGGGTTCGACCTCTACCTGCGCATGATCGGCGAGGCCGTCTCGCAGTTCCGCGGGGACGTCGCCGAGGGGCAGACCGAGCTCCGGCTCGAGATCCCCGTCGACGCGCACATCCCGGACGACTACGTCGAGTCCGAGCGGCTCCGGCTCGAGGCGTACCAGAAGCTCTCCGCCGCCTCCGCCCCCGCGGCGCAGGCCGAGGGCATCGACATGGTCCTCGACGAGCTCACCGACCGGTACGGCCAGCCGCCGCAGGCCGTGCTCACCCTGGTCGAGGTCTCGCGCCTCCGCCGGATGGCGCAGCAGGTCGGGCTCTCCGACGTCGTCGTGATGGGGTCGAACCTGCGCGTCGCGGGCAAGGAGCTCGCCGACTCGGCGCAGGTGCGGCTCAAGCGGATGTTCCCGGGCGCCCGGTGGTTCCCGCAGCAGGACGCGGCGAGCATCCCGCTGCCGAAGCCGCACGGTGAGACCCTGCCGGACGCTGCGCTCATCCAGTGGGTGGAGAGCATCCTGACGGCCGTGTACGGGGCGTCGAAGGCGCCGGCGGAGACGCCGGCGGCGTAGTCGGGCGGGCTGCCGTCGCGCGCGTGCGTGGCGACGGACGGGAGGCGCGG
>NZ_MJGQ01000035.1:0-284 GCF_001865095.1 Curtobacterium sp. MCBA15_013
CGTCGAGAACTTGTAGCCCTGCGTGAAGTCGAACTTCTCGACCGCGCGGACCAGGCCGAGGTTGCCTTCCTGGATGACGTCCATGAAGGGCAGGCCGCGCTGCGAGTAGCGCTTGGCGATGCTCACGACGAGGCGGAGGTTCGAGGTGATCATGCGCTCCTTGGCGCGCTCACCGTCACGGACGAGCCAGCGCAGTTCACGCTGCAGGGTCTTCGCGAGGCCCTTCTCGGTGGCGAGCTTCTCCCCGGCGAAGAGGCCGACCTCGATGCGGCGGGCGATCTCGG
>NZ_MJGQ01000035.1:957-2697 GCF_001865095.1 Curtobacterium sp. MCBA15_013
GATGCGGCGGGCGATCTCGGCTTCTTCCTCGGCGGTGAGGAGCGAGAGGCGGCCGATGTGGCGGAGGTAGTCGCCCACCTGGTCGACCGAGGCGCCGCGGACACCCGCGAGCTGCTCGTCGGCCTCGACCTCGGTGTCGAGCGTGGTGGTCTCGACCGCGGTGACCGGAGCCTTCGCTGCGGTGGTCTTCTTGGTGCGACGTGCGGTGGTGCCGGTGGTCGTCGTCTTGGGTGCTGCGGTTGCGATCGTCATGATGACTCCCTGCGTTCGACGGGTGATGACCTCGTTGGGGGTGTCACGAGTAAAGCGTTCCGGAGGTGTACCCCACAAACCGATCGGATCGATTCTCAGGCTTCTCCGTGCTTCACCATGGATACCGTCCCCCGAGGGGTACAGCCTGTCGTCAGTCTGGTCCCCCGCACGGTCGAGAATCAAGGGGATGTCGCCGTGTTTCCGGCGTTGCATCGGTGTTTCTTGCTCGTTTCCGATCCTGTACCCCGGGCCGCCGCGTCCAGTGGACACGAAAAAGGGGTACGGCGGTCCGGATCGTGGCGATCCGGTCGTCGTACCCCGAAAACCGAACGGGCGGGGGTCACCAGGAGGGCTCGAGCCACCCCTCGCGACGCTTCGAGACCTCGAGGTCAGCGTCTCGGTCGAACTCGTCGTACTCGCTCTCGATGTCGCCGACGAGGCTGCGGCCGGTGAAGACGCCCCCGCGGTTCGCGAGGACACCACCGGAGATGATCTGCGTGATGGACATGCGGACGATGCTCACCCCGGCAGACGACGTCGGGGTGAACGGCCGGTGACGGTGTCCAGACGCTCAGACGTCGATGTCGTCGTCGCCCTCACCGTCGGGCCACACGCTGTCGTCGCGAGCGGGATCCGCGACCGCCGGGTGCCCGAAGGCGTCATCGGGATCGAGGTCGGCGAGGTCGGGGTCGGGCTGGGGTTCGGGGTCCCTGCCGTCCGGCGTCGCGCGCATGCACGCCAGGGTCGCACCGCGCGGTGAACACCGGGTGACGTCGACCGCGGGCGGCCCCTTGATCGAGAGCGGGTTACTCCGCGGAGGCGGGGGCCGGTGCCGGCACGCCGTGCTCACGCTCGAAGCGGGCGCGCTCCTCGGCCTCGACCTTGGCGTACGCGGCACGCTCGGTGCGGTCGGCCCGCATGATGGCGCGCATCACGAACCAGAAGATGAGGCCGACCACGACGGTCGGCGTCAGGGCGAAGATGATCCCGGTCACGACTCCATGCGGCACCCGAGCATCCTAACCCCCGGAACGGAGCCGTCAGCTGGGTCCTACTTCACCAACGGGAACAGGATCGTCTCGCGGATGCCCAGGCCCGTGATGGCCATGAGGAGCCGGTCGATGCCCATGCCCATGCCGCCCGACGGCGGCATCGCGTGCTCGAGTGCCCGCAGGAACTCCTCGTCGACGCGCATGGCCTCGAGGTCGCCGCCCGCAGCGAGCTTCGCCTGCTCGACGAACCGCTCCCGCTGCACGACCGGGTCGACGAGCTCGGAGTACGCCGTCGCCAGCTCGAAGCCACGGACGTAGAGGTCCCACTTCTCGACGATGCCCGGGCGGCTGCGGTGCTCGCGGGTCAGCGGCGAGGTGTCGACCGGGAAGTTCATCACGAACGTCGGACGGTCGAGCGAGTCGATGACGAAGTGCTCCCAGAGCTCTTCGACGTACTTGCCGTGCGTGGCGTGCGCGACCTCGACGCCCTCGGCAT
>NZ_MJGQ01000036.1:0-12055 GCF_001865095.1 Curtobacterium sp. MCBA15_013
CGGAGCGCGGGCTCGGTCGCTTCGTCCCGCGCCGTGAACTCGTGCCGTTGGTCGCTGCCGTTCGCGGTCAGCACGAGGGCCAGGCGGTCCTCCTTCGCCTGGTCGGCGGTGATCGCCAGGGACCACTTGCCGGCGGCATCGGCCGTCACCGGGTCGATCGGGCCGATCAGCGCGATGCGCACACCGATCTCGGCCTTTGGCTTGGCGGTGCCGGCGATGGTGAACGCTTCGCCCTTCGTGTACGTCGTTCCTGACGTGATCACCACTGGTGCGGGTTGTTTGGCCGGATCGGCAGTGAAAGTGACCGACTCGAAGTGGTCGAGGTGGGTGCGGAATCGCAACGTGAAGCGGTCGCGGTTCGTCGCGGACTCGTTGAGAGTGTGTTTCCACGTGCCGTCGGCGCCGGTCGCGACGCTCTTCGTGACACCGTGCTCGTTGGTGATCTCGAGCGTCGTCGAGCGCGGTGCGGTCCCGGTGATCGTGAAGGCGTCGCCCTTGCCGTAGGTCGTGTCGGACGTGATCGCGAAGGGCACTGCCTTCTGGTCGGGGTCCGGCGTGAAGGTGATCGTCTGGTGCTCACCAGCGACCGTGCGGAAGCCGAACGTCAGGCTGTCGAAGCGAGTCAAGTACTCGTTGAGCTGGTACGACCACTTGCCGTCCGCATCGGTCTTCGTGTTCCTCGTGAGCTCGAGGTACTCGGGGAAGACGTCGATCGTGCTCGAGCGGGGTCCGGTACCAGTGATCGTGAAGGGCTCTCCCTGCACGTACTCCGTACCGGAGGTGACTGCGAAGGGGACGGGCTTGGTGCTCGGCTTCCCCGCGAGCATGACGGTCTTGGCGTCGCCACTGTTCGGTCGGAGTCCGAGGACGAGCTCGTCGACGTCGGTCGCGCGGGCACCCAGCTCGTACGCCCAGGTCCCGTCCGCGCGGATCCCGATCACCGCGGGGACGCCACCGGAGATCGAGATCTCGAGCGGAGTGGAGCGTGGGCCCGTGCCGGTGACCGTCAACGGCTCGCCCTTCGTGTACGACCGGCCCGACGTGACAGCGAGTGCGTCGGGATCGGCCTGCAGGGTGACACTCTCGTGCTCGCCGAGGTGGTTGTCGAGACCGACCGCGATCGAGTCGGTGTCCGTGAGCTCCGCGTCGAGCGTGTACGACCAGTTGCCGTCGGCATCGGTCTCGGCAGTGGCGCTGCCCCTCGGCACGCTGATGGCGACACCGGTGTTCCGTGGCGCGGTACCGGTGAGGGTGAACGGCTCGCCACGCGTGTACGTCACTCCGGAGGTGACGGCCAGCGGGACCGCCCGCTGGTCGGGGTCGGCGGTGAACGCGATCTCCTTGAACTCGCCCAGGTGCGTCCGGAAGCGAAGGGCGAGGCCGTCAGCGTTCGTTGCGTACTCGTTGAGCATGTAGGACCACTTGCCGTCAGTCGAGGTGTCGACCAGGGTGGCGAATCCGGCCGCGGAGACGACCTCGAGCTTGCTGGAGCGTGGCGCGGTTCCGGTCACCATGAACGGTTCGCCCTTGATGTACGTCGTGCCGGAGGTGACGGCGAAGGGGACGGGTTCGTTGTCGGGGTCGACGGTGAAGGTGACGGTCTCGAACGCACCGAGGTGGCTGCGGAAGTGGTAGGTGAGGCTGTCTTTCCGCGTGGCGGAGTCGTTGAGCTCGTGGGCCCACTTCCCGTCGGCGTCGGTCTTCGCGGTGCGGCTGAAACCGGTCTCGGCGGAGATGATCTCGATGGCGTTCGATCGGGGCCCGGTGCCGGTGACGGTGAACGGTTCGCCCTTGATGTACGTCGTGCCGGAGGTGATGGCGAAGGGGACGGGTTCGTTGTCGGGGTCGACGGTGAAGGTGATGGTCTCGAACTCGCCGAGGTGGGTGCGGAAGTGGTAGGTGAGGCTGTCGTTCCGCGTGGCGGAGTCGTTGAGCTGGTAGGACCAGTTCCCGTCGGCGTCGGTCTTCACGGTGCGGCTGAAACCGGTCTCGGCGGAGATGATCTCGACGGTGCTGGATCGAGGCCCGGTGCCGGTGATGGTGAACGCTTCGCCACGGATGTACTTCGTGCCCGACGTGATCGAGAGCGGTACGGCCTTGTCGTCGCGGTCGACGGAGAAGGTGATCCGCTCGAATTCGTCGTCGATGGTACGGAAGTCGAAGGTGAGGCTCTCGTTCCGAGTCGCGAAATCCGTCAGAGGGTACGACCACTTCCCGGCCGCGTCGGTCTCGGCGCCCCTCGGGAAGCCAGGATCGTCGGAGGCAACTTGAATGGTGCTGGACCGCGGGCCGGTGCCGGTGATCGAGAACGGCTCACCCTTGATGTACTTCGTGCCGGAGGTGATCGAGAACGGCACCGGAGCGGCGCTGGAAGCGACATCGAGCCGGTGGGGCGAGGCGTGCGCCGTGGCCGGGACGATGACGGGCGCGACGATCAGAGCGAGGCCGAGTGCGCCGATCGAGCAGGCCCGGATGGAGTTGGGGAACATGGAACATCCTTCGTGTGCGGATGTTCAATATGACATATTGCAGACGGGTGATGCTTGGAACATAGCGATCGCGATCACTCTCGATCGGCCTTCGCGATCAGACCGGCAGCGCCGCCTCGATCGCAGCGATCACCTGCGGCGCATCCGGCTTCGTCGTCGGGCGGAACCGCGTGACCGTGCCGTCCGGGGCGACCAGGAACTTCTCGAAGTTCCACGTGACCCGCCCGGCCTTGCCGTCGGCGTCCGGGGTCTCCTTGAGCGCCTGGTAGAGCGGGTGGGCGCTCTTGCCGTTCACCTTGACCTTCTCGGACATCGGGAAGGTGACGCCCCACGTGGTGGAGCAGTACTCGTCGATCGCCTCGGACGAGCCGAGCTCCTGCAGGAACTGGTTGCTCGGGAAGCCCAGGACCGTGAAGCCGCGGGGCCCGTACTCCTTCTGGAGCGCCTCGAGCTGCTCGTACTGCGGAGCGAGGCCACAGCGCGACGCGACGTTCACGACGAGCACCGCCTTGTCCGCGAACGCCCCGAACGTGGTGTCCTCACCGTGCAGCGTCGTGATCGCGATGTCGTCGAAGCGTCCCATGTCCCAAACGTTATCCCCAGCCCTGCTGGTTCGCAGGGTCGTCGTCCAGCCAGACCGTAGGATCGTCCCCATGTGTGGAATCGTCGGCTACGTCGGCAGCAACAGCAGCCAGGACGTCCTCCTCGGTGGTCTCCGTCGGCTCGAGTACCGCGGCTACGACTCGGCGGGCATCGCCGTCGTGGACGGGTCGCACGAGCTCGCGTCCGCGAAGAAGGCGGGCAAGCTCCAGGCCCTCGTGGACGAGCTGGAATCGCACCCCATCGCCGACGGCGGGACGGGCATCGGCCACACGCGCTGGGCGACCCACGGTGGCCCGACCGACGGCAACGCGCACCCGCACCTGGCCGACGGCGGCAAGCTCGCCCTCATCCACAACGGCATCATCGAGAACTTCTCCGAGCTCCGCGCCGAGCTCGAGGCCGAGGGCGTCGCGTTCCTCAGCGAGACCGACTCCGAGGTCGCGGCACACCTCGTCGCCCGGTCGTTCCGCGCGACGGGTGACCTGACCGCCGCCATGCAGCAGGCCGTGCAGCGGCTCGAAGGGGCGTTCACGCTCCTCGTCGTGCACGCCGACCAGCCCGGTGTGGTCGTCGGCGCCCGTCGCAACTCCCCCCTCGTGGTCGGCCTCGGCGACGGCGAGAACTTCATGGGCTCCGACGTGGCCGCGTTCGTGGCCTACACGCAGCGCGCCCTCGCCATCGGGCAGGACGAGATCGCCACGATCCGCCCCGACGGCGTCGACGTCATCCACTTCGACGGCACCCCGGCATCGCCGAGCGAGTTCGAGGTGAACTGGGACGCCTCCGCGGCCGACAAGGGCGGCTGGACCTCGTTCATGGCGAAGGAGATCAGCGAGGAGCCCGAGGCCGTCGCCAAGACCATCCTCGGCCGCGTGCACGACGGTGCCGTGACGCTGACGGACCTCGACCCGATCGCCGACCGCCTCGCGCAGGTCGACCGGGTCATCGTCATCGCCTGCGGCACCGCGGCCTACGCCGGCATCCTCGGCAAGTACGCGATCGAGCAGTGGGCCCGCGTCCCGGTCGAGGTCGAGCTCGCGCACGAGTTCCGCTACCGCGACCCGGTGCTGAACGACCGCACGCTGGTCGTCTCGATCAGCCAGTCCGGCGAGACCATGGACACGCTCATGGCCGTGAAGTACGCCCGCGAGCAGGGCGCCCAAGTCCTGTCGATCTGCAACACCCAGGGCGCCACGATCCCCCGTGAGTCCGACGCCGTGATCTACACGCACGCCGGGCCCGAGGTCGCCGTCGCGTCGACCAAGGCGTTCATCGCGCAGGGCGTCGCGCTCTACCTGCTCGGGCTGCACCTCGCCACGCTGCGGGGCACGCTCACGGCCGAGCAGATCGCCGAGCAGGTCGCGGAGCTCGAGGGGCTCGCACCGAAGCTGCAGCAGACCATCGACGACGCGTCCGGCATCAAGGACCTCGCCCGCTGGATGGCCGACACCCGGAGCGTCCTCTTCCTCGGCCGCCACGTCGGCTACCCGATCGCGCTCGAGGGTGCCCTCAAGCTCAAGGAACTCGCCTACATCCACGCCGAGGGCTTCGCCGCCGGTGAGCTCAAGCACGGCCCGATCGCCCTGATCGAGCCGGGGCAGATCGTCTTCGTGATCGTCCCGTCGCCGCGCGACCCGCGGTCGCTGCACCCCAAGGTCGTCTCGAACATCCAGGAGATCCGCGCCCGCGGCGCCCGGGTGATCGCGATCGCGGAAGAGGGCGACGCCGCCGTGCTGCCCTTCGCCGACGAGGTGCTGCGCATCCCGCTCGCGACGCCGCTGTTCGAGCCGCTGCTCGCGGTCGCACCGCTGCACATGTTCGGCATGGAGCTCGCCGCGGCCAAGGGCCTCGACGTCGACCAGCCGCGCAACCTCGCGAAGTCGGTCACCGTCGAGTAGTCGCACGATGATCATCGGCATCGGTGTCGACGTGGTCGACCTGGAACGGTTCGAGCGGGTGCTCGACCGGACGCCCGCGATGCGCACGCGCCTCTTCACCCCGTCGGAGCTCGTCCGCGACGGGGAACCGCGACCGATCGCGTCGCTGGCCGCGCGGTTCGCGGCGAAGGAAGCGCTGATCAAGGCGTTCGGGTCGAGCGCCGGGCTGAGCTGGCAGGACCTCGAGGTCGTCTCCGACGACCAGCGGAACCCGTCGCTGACGCTGCGCCAGGGGGCGCGCCAGGTGGCGGACGGGCGCGGGGTGACGAGCGTGCACCTCTCGCTCTCGCACGACGGAGGGATCGCGACGGCGTTCGTGGTCCTCGAAGGAACAGGGGCATACAGGTGAGCGCGTTCACCGGCATCACGGTCGATCGGGAGGCGCTGATCGCCAACTACGCGACCGTCGCCGAACAGGTGGCACCGTCCGGCGTCATCGCGGTCGTCAAGGCCAACGGCTACGGCCACGGCGCAGCGGAGTCCGCGCAGGCCTTCGTGGACGCCGGCGCGGAGTGGCTCGGCGTCGCGGACATCGACGAGGGGATCGCCCTCCGCCACGCCGGCATCGACGAGGGTGTCCGGATCCTGGCGTGGCTGCACGCCCCCGACGAGGACTTCCGTCGCGCCGCGCAGTACGGCATCACCCCGGCGGTCTCGAGCGTCGACCAGCTCTCCGCCGCCGCCGACTCCGAGGTCCCCGCGGTGCACATCTGCGTCGACACCGGCCTGAGCCGCAACGGCGCGGTCGAGTCCGAGTGGTCCGAGCTCTTCGCCACCGCCGGTCGCCTTGCCCGCAGCGGCAACCGCACCCGCATCGAAGGCCTGATGTCGCACCTGGCGAACGCCTCCCGCGCCGACGACCTCGACCAGGACGCCGCCCTCCAGCGGGCGCTCGACGGTCTCGCTGCGAACGGCATCGTTCCCGACATGGTGCACCTCGCCGCCAGCGCCGCGAGCCTCGCAGTCGCGGAGACCCGGCACGACGTCGCCCGGGTCGGCCTCGCGCTGTACGGCCTCAGCCCGTTCCCCGACCGCACCTCGGCCGACCTCGGGCTCCGCCCCGCGATGCGCGTGACCGCCGCGGTCCTCCGGACGGTCCCGGTGCGAGCTGGCGAGGGCGTCAGCTACGGCTACACCTGGCGTGCGACGACGGACACCCGGCTCGCGGTGATCGGGCTCGGGTACGCGGACGGCTTCGACCGCGACTTCGGCAACCGCGTCTCGGTGCGGATCGGCGACCGCACCTTCCCGGTCGTCGGTCGCGTGGCGATGAACGCCATGCACGTCGACATCGGCGACGCCGACGTCCGGATCGGCGACGAGGCCGTGCTCTGGGGCGACCCGGCGAACGGCGACCCCGCGGTCGAGGACTGGGCCGCCGCAGTCGGCACGATCAACTACGAGGTGGTCGCCCGGGTCGGCCGCAGCGTCGAACGGAGGACCTCGTGAACGCGCCGCTGCGCCGAGCCCAGATCGACCTCGACGCCTACCGCGCCAACCTCGACCTGGTGCGCGAGTGGATGGACCCGGTCGAGCTCATGGCGATCATGAAGGCCGACGCCTACGGGCACGGCCTCGAGCCGATCGCCCTCGCCGCGGTGGACGCGGGCATCCGGTGGATCGGCGTGCTCACGGTCCCCGCTGCCCTGCGTCTGCGGTCGATCGGCGTCGGCGAGGACGTCCACCTCTTCACGTGGCAGCACGACCCCGCGCTGGACTTCCGCGACGCGATCGACTCCGCCGTCGACCTCGGCGTCTCGAACGTGCCGGAGCTGCAGCGGGTGATCGACGCCGTCGACCAGCGTCCCGCCCGGGTGCACCTCGGCTTCGACTCCGGCCTGCACCGCGACGGTTCGACGCCGGACGACTGGCCCGCCCTCGTGGCCCTCGCCCGCGACGCCCAGCGTGACGGGCGCATCGAGGTCGTGGCCGCCTACACGCACCTCGCCGAGTCCTCCGACGACGAGGACGCCTCCGCCGTGGCGCTCTTCGACGACGCGGTCGAGCAGGCCGACGACCTCGGCCTCGACATCCCGACGGAGCACGTCGCCGCCTCGCTCGCCGGGCTCGAGCGCAAGGAGTTCCGCAAGGACATGGTCCGGATGGGCGCGAACCTGTTCGGCATCCCCGGTGCCGACGGCGTCTCGGCGGCCGACCTCGGCCTCGAGCCCGTGATGACCCTGACCGCGTCGGTCGCGAAGACGAAGCGCGTGCCCGTCGACACCGGTGTCTCGTACGACTACACGTACCGCACCACCGCCGAGACCACCCTCGCGCTCGTCCCGGTCGGCTACGCGGACGGCGTCCCGCGGTTGGCGCAGGGCCGCATCGAGGTCGCGATCGGCGGCACGCGCTACCCGATCGCCGGTCGCGTCGCGATGGACCAGTTCCTCGTGGACGTCGGCGACGACGACGTCCGGGTCGGTGACACCGTCGTGCTGTTCGGCACGGGTGAGCACGACGAGATGACGGTCCTCGAGTGGGGCGACGCGCTCGGCACCATCGGCGAGGAGATCGTCTGCCGGATCGGCACCCGGGTGCCGCGCGTCTACGAAGGGCACCGGGTCGAGGGCCACGTCGCCGAGTACCTCCGGGGCGAACGGTGACCGACTCCCACGTGCTGCTCGACACCACCGCCCGGACCACCGAGGAGATGGGTGCACTCGGTGCCCGGCTCGCGGCCGTCCTCCGTGCCGGTGACCTCGTCGTCCTGACCGGTCCGCTCGGCGCTGGCAAGACCACCCTGACCCGGGGGCTCGGCGCAGCGCTCGGCGCCCGCGGGCAGGTCTCGAGCCCGACGTTCGTCCTCGCCCGGACACACCCGACCTCGGCCGGGCCGGACCTGGTGCACGTCGACGCCTACCGGCTGTCCGACCCGGTGGAGCTCGACGACCTCGACCTCGACTGGGACGCCTCGATCGTCGTCGTCGAGTGGGGGCGTGGGTTCGTCGACGGCATCTCGGACAGCGTCCTCGACGTCGAGATCGTCCGCGCGACCGGTGCCGACGACTCGGTCGCCGGTGACGACAGCACCCCGGACGACCTCGACCCGGACGACGTCCCCGACGAGCCGCGCCGTGTGGTCGTCACCGCCTCCGGCCCGCGCTGGGCGGACGCCGTCCTCTGACCCTGCGGTCCTGCTGCCGTCCAGCCGCCCTCGCGAAGATGCAGTGTGCCGACGCTCATCGTGACCGCCCACCCCGACCCCGACTCCTTGACCCACCACGTCGCGCAACGACTGCGGGGCACGTTGCCCGAGGGGACGGCGGAGATCGCCGACCTCGCCGCCGAGGGCTTCGACCCGCGCTTCACCCTCGCCGACCGCTACACCTACCGGACCGGCGAGGACGCCCCGACGGACGTCGCCGCCGAACAGCAGCGCATCGACCGGGCCACCGACCTCGTCCTGGTGTTCCCCGTCTGGTGGTGGTCGCTGCCGGCGCTGCTGAAGGGGTGGATCGACCGCGTCTTCGTGAACGGGTGGGCGTTCGACGTCGGCGGCGACGAGGGCATGCGCCGGAACCTCGGTCGGCTCACCGTCCACCTCGTGCCCGTCGCCGGGGACGATGCCGGTGTCTACGACCGGCACGGGTACCGCGAGGCGCTGCAGACCCAGCTCGAGCACGGCGTCGTCGACTTCTGCGGAGCGCGCCGCGGTGCCACCGTCTTCGTGCACGAGTCCGAGCACGAGGACGCGGCGGTCCGCGAACGAGGAGTCGCCGCTGCCGTCGAGGGTGTCCGGCGTGCGGTCGTCCGGGACGACGAGCACTGACCGGGACCGCCACCGGAGTGGCGCTCGATCGGCATCGAGCAACCGCGCCGCCGCTTACGATGGGACCGTGCTGCTCGCGATCGACACCTCCGCCGGAACCTCGGTCGCCGTCGTCGACCCGGGCAGCGGGCAGGCCCTCGCGACCCGCAGCACCGAGGACAGCCGCCGCCACGCCGAGGTCATCGGCCCGTTCCTCGCCGAGGTCCTCGACGAGGCCGGCATCACCCCCGCCGACGTCACGGGCGTCGTCGCCGGCATGGGGCCGGGGCCGTTCACCGGCCTCCGCGTCGGCATCGCCGCAGCCCGCACCTTCGCCGCGGCACGCGGCGTCCCCGTCCTCCCGCTGGTCAGCCACGACGCGGTCGCGGCCGACCAGGACGGACCCGGTCCGTTCGTCGTCCTGACGGACGCGCGTCGGCGCGAGGTCTACTGGAGCGCCTACGGCCAGACCGGCACGCGCGTCGCAGGTCCCGGACTCGCCAAGCCGGCAGACCTCGACGAGGCGATCCGCGCCTCCTGGCCTGACGCCGTGGGCTGGAACCGCGTGACGGCCCTGTCCATCCCGGCCTGGAGGCTCGGCGCGCTCGCCGCAGACCGGCTCACCTCCGGCGCGCCCTTCGCCGAGGACGCGCCTCTCTACCTCCGCGATCCGGACGTCACGATGCCGGGTGCGCCCAAGCGGGTGAAGCAGTGACGCTGCCCGACGGGTTGCGCCTGCGGCGCGCCCACCCGCAGGACCTCGACGACGTGATGTGGCTGGAGCACGCGTCGTTCCCGACCGATGCCTGGTCGGCGTCGCAGATGTCCGGCGAGCTGTACTCGCCGCACGGGTACTACGTCGTCGTCGAGACGACCGAGGGCGGGGCGCCGACGATCGTCGGGTACGCCGGGCTCTCCTCGTTGGCGGGCAACCCCGTGGCGGACGTCCAGACGATCGCGGTCGCGGCGGACCAGCGGGGGAAGGGCCTCGGTCGGGTGCTCTTCACCGAGCTCCTCGACGAGGCGCGGCGGCGTGGCGTGCACGAGGTCTTCCTCGAGGTGCGCGCCGACAACCCCGTGGCCCAGGCGATGTACACGGCGTTCGGGTTCGAGCGGATCGCCGTCCGCCCCCGCTACTACCAGCCCGACGGTGTGGACGCGTGGGTGATGCGGGCGGAGCTCGTGACGGCTCCCAGCGTCGGGCCGTCCGGCGTCGGGCCGTCCGGCGTCGGCCCGTCCGGCGTCGGCCCCATCGGACAGGAGGCCCTCGATGGCTGAACCACTCGTGCTCGGCATCGAGACGAGCTGCGACGAGACCGGTGTCGGGATCGTGCGTGGCAACACCCTGCTCGCGAACGTCATCGCGTCGAGCATGGAGGAGCACGCGCGGTACGGCGGCGTCGTCCCCGAGGTCGCCGCACGGGCCCACCTCGAGGCGATGACCCCGACGCTGACCGCTGCGCTCGAGCAGGCCGGCGTCACCCTCGACGAGCTCGACGCCGTGGCGGTGACCGCGGGGCCGGGCCTCGCGGGGGCGCTCATGGTCGGGGTCGGCGCCGCGAAGGCCCTCGCGGTGGCGACGGGCAAGCCGTTGTACGGCGTGAACCACCTGGTCGGGCACGTCGGCGCCGACGTCCTCCGGTCGGACGGGTCCGAGATCGACCTGCCGACGGTGGCGCTCCTGGTGTCCGGCGGGCACACGTCGCTGCTGCTCGTGCAGGACCTCGTCGGCGACGTGGAACTGCTCGGCGAGACGATCGACGACGCCGCGGGCGAGGCGTTCGACAAGGTCGCGCGGCTCCTGGGGCTGCCGTACCCCGGCGGCCCGCAGATCGACAAGGCCGCGGCGGACGGCGACCCCACCGCGATCCGTTTCCCCCGCGGCTTGACGCTGCCGAAGGACATGGCCGCGCACCGCTACGACTTCTCGTTCTCCGGACTGAAGACCGCCGTCGCCCGGTGGGTCGAGCGCTGCCGTGACGAGGGGCGCGAGGTCCCCGTGGCCGACGTCGCCGCCAGCTTCCGCGAGGCCGTGGTCGACGTGCTCCTCACGAAAGCGCTGCGTGCGTGCGCGGACACCGGCGTGCACCGGCTCCTGCTCGGCGGCGGCGTCGTGGCGAACGCCCGGCTGCGGGCCGTCGCCGAGGAGCGCTGTGCTGCGGCCGGTGTCGAGCTCCGCATCCCGCCGTTCGACCTCTGCACGGACAACGGGGCGATGATCGCGGCGATCGGCGCCCGGCTCGTCGCCGAGGGGCACGCGCCGAGCGACCTCGGGATCGCGGCGGACTCGACGCTGCCGGTGACGACCGTCCAGGTCTGACGCTCGCGGGCCGACGCCGTTCCGCGTCCGGTCTGCGTCGTGCTCGCGTCCGGCCCGCAGGGGAGTGTCTGTGGGAGGATTCACATGAGGCGCCGACGACCGTGGCGCCGAGAGGGGTGGACGGTGTCCGATCAGAACCAGTGGCCGAAGCCGGGCGAGACGCCGGACAGCAACGCATCGTCGGTGCCGTCGAGTGCGGCCCAGCCCGAGTCCGGGCAGCCGCAGCAGTACGGCGCGTCCGCTCCCGAGGCACCGGCGGCAGCGCCGAACGACCCGTGGGGGCAGTCCGGACAGCAGGCGCACCCGGGTTACGGCGCCCCGCAGGGTTCGAACCCCTACGCCGCACCGCAGAACCCGTACGCGGCGCCGCAGCAGCCGCAGAACCCGTACGCCGCGCAGCAGCCGCAGAACCCCTACGGCGCGCAGCAGCAGCAGAACCCCTACGCCGCGCCGCAGAACCCGTACGCGGCCCCCGGCCAGCAGAACCCGTACGCCGCCCCGGGCCAGCAGAACCCCTACGCGGCCGCGGGCTACCAGCCCTACGCGCAGCGCCCGAAGACCAACACGCTGGCGATCCTGTCCATCGTGTTCGGCCTCGGGGCCATCCCGCTGTTCTTCATGGCGATCCTGCTCGGTCCCGCCGGCGCGATCCTCGGCCACCTCGCCCTCGGCCGCATCAAGCAGACCGGTGAGAGCGGGCGCGCCCTGGCACTCACCGGTGTCATCGCCGGCTGGGTGATGACCGGTGTGTGGATCCTCTGGATCATCGGGCTGTTCGCGTTCGCCTCGATGGGGAGCTCGTACTCGAACTACGACGACTACGGGTCCGGCGCCTTCATCGGCTGAGCACGGTCTCGCACCGTACAGAGGGGCCCGCCGACCGTGATGGTCGACGGGCCCCTCTGGCGCAGTGCCTGCGGCTGACCGCTACTTGCCGGTGAAGGTGTGGGTGATG
>NZ_MJGQ01000037.1:0-209 GCF_001865095.1 Curtobacterium sp. MCBA15_013
TTGAGTCCGGCGGCGTCCTACTCTCCCACAAGGTCCCCCTTGCAGTACCATCGGCGCTGAGAGGCTTAGCTTCCGGGTTCGGAATGTGACCGGGCGTTTCCCTCTCGCTATGACCACCGGAACACCTTCGACCCAATCGCTTGGAAGTTCGAAAGCTGTTCCGCGCATGCGCGGTGTTCAGTTTCTTGTTCCCGATCGTCTGTCGGGAA
>NZ_MJGQ01000038.1:0-1323 GCF_001865095.1 Curtobacterium sp. MCBA15_013
GCTCGGGACGGTCGATGAGCACGTCGGACATGGTCTCCTCGTTTCCTTCTCGCGGCAGCGTCTTCGGGTGTCAACCCGTGGCGTCTGGACGCCATTCCACCGCAGACCCCCGACACGCTCGTCGCGCGCACGGTGGACACGGTGTTGCTCCCTCGCAACGTCGATGGTTCCACACAGCCCTGAGTGTCGACGTCCTGGGTGTGAACGGCGATCTCGGACCATTCGGAGCCGGCGCCTGCCTAGACTTGACTGCTGCTGAACCCTCGAATCCTACAGGTTCGCTGCACGGAACAACAGGAAGGCACCACGCTCGTGACTCGCGTCGCATCCCCCGTCGACCAGGACGTCCGCCGTGCGCGGTGGTGGTCGCTCCCCCGTGTCGTCGACCAGCGTGTCGTCGTCCTCGCCTGGGCGTCGTTCGTCGTCGAGGTGATCCTGATCGGCACGGGCGGCCTCGTCCGCCTCACCGCATCGGGTCTCGGGTGCCCGACCTGGCCGAAGTGCACGGCGGACTCCCTCGTCTCGACGCCCGAGATGGGCATCCACGGCGTCATCGAGTTCGGCAACCGACTGCTCACCTTCGTGCTCGTCGTCGTCGCGATCGCCATGTTCCTGCTCGTCGTCCGGATGCGCCGCACGCGCCCCGAACTGTTCTGGCTCGCGTTCGCCCAGGGCGCAGCGATCCCGGTGCAGGCCGTGATCGGCGGCATGAGCGTCTGGACCAACCTCAACCCGTTCGTCGTCGGGCTGCACTTCGTCGTCTCCGCCGCGCTCACGGCGGTCACCGCCGCACTCGTCTACCGCGCCATGCGTGGTCCGCGCACCGCCGAGCGGCTCGTCCCCGGCTGGTACACCGGCGTCGTGCGCGGCACCATCGCCGCGGTCGTCGTCACCGTGCTCGTCGGCATCCTCACCACCGGCAGCGGCCCGCACGCCGGCGCCGACGAGGCGGTCGACGGCGGACGACTGCACCGCACGGGCTTCGACCCCGCCGTGATGGAGCACCTGCACGCGATCCCCGCCTACGTCCTGTTCGCCCTGACCCTCGTCCTCGTGGTCGGCGCGGTCCGCCTGCGCCTGTCGAGCAAGTGGGCGCTGCTGCTCCTGGTGGTCGAGTTCGTCCAGATCGCCGTCGGGCTCACCCAGGCGCGCACGGGGCTGCCGGTCGGTCTGGTGGGGACGCACATGGTCCTCGCGGGGCTGCTCGTCGGCGCCACCACGGTCATGACGCTCTCCACGCGCGGCACCGCCGGTCGCCAGGCCGTCCGCGAGCCGATCGCGGGCTGACGCGCGACGCACCGCACGCGGTCCCCGACACCCCAC
>NZ_MJGQ01000039.1:0-27166 GCF_001865095.1 Curtobacterium sp. MCBA15_013
CGAAGCAGTCGTGGTGGTCGTGGTGTCAGCCATGTTCGTTCCTTCCGTAGACCCGCCGGGCGATCCCAGCGGTTGCTGTTCACGGATGAGACGGGGCCCACCAGACGGAAGTCACACCCGGCTCGTGCTGTTCAGCGATGTCCCAGGAACGGGGTCGGACGACGGGGTTCTTGTCCCCCGCCGACGACCGCGGCGGCACCCGGCGCGCAAAGCGGCCGCGGCGTCGCGCGGGCTGTCCCGTTCCCGCGCGATCCCGGGGCCGCACGGGCTCGAGCGTGCGGAGCGCCGGCGACGGGAGTAGCGGCTACAGGTCCTGCAGTCGGCGGCCGGTGATGCCCTCGTTCCACCGCGTGACCGAGCCGCTGACGACCGACTCGTGGTGTCCCGCGTGCCCGTCGGCGAGTCCGCAGCGCCACCGGTCGAAGACGCTGAGGCACGGGATGCGGGGAAGCCGGTCGGACCCGGTGCCGCTCGGGACCGGGTCGGCGGAGTACGTGGCGTTGCTGTCGTCGATCATTCCGCGGAGAAGACGACGCGACACCCGGTTCCGTCACGAAACGGTCGGCCTCCGGTCCGCCCGGGCGTTTCGCCGCCGGCCGGTGCAGGGTGGACGGACCACGACCGGACGACGACCGTGGACGACGACCGGAAGGCGGGGATGGACCACGACGATCCCCTCCTGCGTGCGGAGGACGCCACCCTCGTGGTCCGTGCCGTCGAGGGCGACGTGCGGGCGTTCGAGGTCCTCGCCCGGCGCCACGGCCCGGTGATGCGCCTCTACGCCGAGCAGATGCTCGGTTCGAACGTCGAGTCGGACGACGTCGTGCAGGACTCCTTCCTGACCGGCTGGCGTCGACTGTCCGACCTCAACGACCCCGCCCGGTTCCGTCCGTGGGTGATGCAGATCGTCACCCGGAAGGCGCTCGACCGGCTCCGCCGACGACGACACCACGACGACGTCGACACCGTGCAGCACCCGGCCGAGGTCGCTCGGCAGCCGGAGCGTATCGTCGAGACGCGGATGCAGCTCGACGCGATGTGGACCGCGCTCGACCGCCTCCCCGCAGACCAGCGGCGGTGCTGGCTCCTGCGTGAGACGGCCGGCTACAGCTACCAGCAGATCGCCGACGAACTCGAGCTGCCGGTGTCGACGGTGCGTGGGCTGCTCGCTCGTGCCCGTCGGTTCCTGACCGTGGAGATGGAGGCATGGCGATGAGCGACATCGACGATGTCCCCGTGCCCGAGGACGACCTCGACAGCCACACGATGGAGGAGCTCGCGGAGTACCTCGATCGTGGCCGGTCACCACGCGACCCCGCCATCGAGGGCTCTGCCTCGTGCCGTCTCGCCCTGTCGAACATGGAGCGGCTGCGCGAACTCTCCCTCGGCGCCCTGCAGCACCGGGCCGACGCCGAACCGGACCGCGAGACCGACTGGGTCGACCGGTTGCTCGCGACGATCCGCTCCGAGGTCCGCCCCGGTCGGGACGTGCCCGTCCCCCACCCCGATCCCCGACTCCGCCTGTCCATGACCGAGGCCGCCGTCCGTGGACTGGTCCGGCGGACCGGCGACACGATGGGCGGGGTCGTGATGGGCAGCTGCACGCTCGACGGCGAGCTCGGCGACCCCGGGGCCCCCGTCCACGTGCGCGTGACCGCCGGACTCGTCTACGGGGCGCCCGCGGACGAGACCGCCGACCGCCTCCGGGTGCGGATCGCCGCGGCGCTCGCACGCCACACCACCCTGACCGTTGCGTCCGTCGACGTGGTGTTCGACGACGTCTACCTGCCGTAGGAGCCCGACGTGAGCGACGAAGCGCTGTCCCGAGCCCTCACCGACCGGATCCGGGGCGTCCCCGGCGTCACGGGCGTGTACCCGACGAGGCCGATCGTGCACGCGGCCGCGGAGGCCGTCGCATCGACCTTCGCGCTGCAGGAGCCCGACGTGCTCGTCGATGTGCACCGCGACGGCCCGGCGCTCCGGATCGGGGCGGGGATCGCCGTCGACGACGCACGTCCGGCACCGGAGACGGTCCGCGAGGTGGGCGAGCGCATCCGTGACCTGGTCGACGAGCGGACGGGCGCCCCAGCCGACCTGGTCGAGGTGACGATCCGGCTCGTCGAGGGCATCGGCGGACCGGTCGACGAATCGGCCGGTCCCGATGCGGGCGAGCACGTCGCGACACCCGGCTGACGGAGGCCGTGCCGCCCTCGACGCACCGAGGACGGACGGGAGGCGCGGTGCGGGCCCGCACCGCGCCTCCCGTCCGTGCCACGACCGGGCGTCCGCATCGCGTTCTGGATCGCGCAGGTGCGCGCCGGCACAGCCGGACGAGGATGAGTCCCGATCACCCCGTCGAGGAGGCGAGCGCGATGATGCGGACCGACGACGATCCCCTGCAGACCGATCCCGAGCACTACCGGCTGCTCTGGGAGAACGAGCACGTCCGCCTGCTCGACTACACCGACGTACCGGGCGACCGGACCCACGTGCACCGACACCCGGCGAGCGTCATGGTCACGCTGACGGGCTTCGATCGCCGACTGGTGGCCGACGGGAGGGAGCTCGACGTGGCGTTGCCCGCCGGGACCGCGGTGTGGCTCCCGGCGCAGCGACACAGCGGGCGGAACACCGGGTCCACACCGACCCACACGATCCTGGTCGAGCTCCTCGACGTGCCGGTCGAGGGCCCGGACCCGACCGTGCTCGGACCGGGCCCGAGCCAGAGTTGAGCGTGGTGTCCCAGCAGGCCGGCACCGTCGATCAGGGGGCCGCGGGGACCTGACGGACGGTCGCGGCGGCGCCGGGGGTGGCCCAGACCGTCCCGTCGGCGGCGAACGCGAGCACGTCGACGTCGGCTTCGCTCGTGAGCCGCCGGAGGTCGTCCTCGTCGCCGGCGACGACCGCGGTCGCGAGGACGTCCGCCGTGACGATGTCGTCGGCGATGACCGTCGCCTGGACGAACGTCGCGGTCGCCCGGCGCCAGATGTGCTCGCCGCGCTCGGCGGTGCCGGAGGTCGCGACGGCACGACGAGGTGCCTCGAGCCGGACGACGCCGACGACGGTGTCCCGGTGGGCCGGATCGACGACGCCGACGCTCCAGGGGTCGTCGGCGCGCTGGTGTCCGCGGACGAGCACGTCGCCGCCGGCGCTGACCATCCAGTCGCCGTCGCCGTCACTCGCGGCGTCGAGGACGGCTCCGGCGTCGCGGATCGCGAGCGCCTTCACGACGCCGGAGAGGTCGATCACGCCGTCCGGGCGGTGCGGGGTGAACGCGCCCCCGGTGCGCTCCCGCCAGTCGAGCGCGAGCGCGTAGACGTCACGCACCTCGGACGGGGTGTCCGCGAGCCGGACCGAACCGTCGGCGACGCGGCTGAGGACCGACGACGGGTCGTACAGGCTGTAGCGGTGGTCGTAGCCGGCGAAGACGGCGCGCACCTCGGATGCGGCCTCCGGGGTGGCTCCCCGGAGGCTCACGACGGTGCCCATCGTCTCGAAGGTGGTGACGCCGCTCACAGTCCGGCCCTGTCGATCGCGGACTGGAGGGACGTCGTGTAGCCCTCACTGGTGAAGGTCGCGCCGCTGACGGACTGGATCTGCGCGGACTGCGCCTGCAGCGCCTCCTGGCGGAGGATCGGGGCCGCCTGCTGACTGATCTGCACCGACCGCCCGTCGCTGTTCGTGAGCTGCAGCGCGGTGACGTCGGTGATCGTCCCGTTCGCGACGGTGATCTGGACCTGCACCGGGCCGTACCGGGTCTGCGTCGTGTCGCCGGTGAAGGTGCCGGTGGCAGAGGACCCGCCGGTGGTGCCGGTGCTGCTACCGGTGGTGCCGGCACCGGACGTCGTGCTCTGCTGTGCCGGTGCGGTGACCGCGGGCTGGCCGCCGAGCTGCCACCCGACGACCAGGACCGCGATCGACGAGACGACCCCGCCGGCGATGACGCGTGCTCTCATGACTCGAACCGTTCCTGGTGGATCTGGTGCTCGGGGACGCCCGCGAGCCGTGCTTCGCGGACGACGAGGTCCGACCACGTCCGCGGCCCGCACACGTACAGGTCCGACTGGAGCAGGTTCGGGAACACCGACCGGAGGGAGACCCCGCGCCGGACGTCCTCCTCGGTCATCCAGCTCTCGCGGGAGCGGGACCGGTGGCCGACCATCGTGTACAGCCGGCTGCCCGTCGCCTCGGCGAGGTCCGCGGTCTCGTGCCACAGGTACTGCTGGTCGGCGTCGGTCCCGCGCAGCAGCACGGTGGCCTCACCCGGACGGAGGTCGGTGTCCTCGAGCAGCGACCGCACGGGGGTGATCCCGATGCCGGAGGCGACGAGGGCGAGGTACGGCGCGGTCCGAGCGCGGCTGGTGAACAGGCCGTAGGGGCCCTCGAGGGAGACGAACGCACCCGGGGTGATCCGGCCGAGTCGCGCGGAGCCGGCGCCGAGGTCACGCACCGTGATCCGGGCACGATCGCGGCCGGGGACGGCGGAGAACGACACCGGGTGGGCGTGCCACCACGTCCGCGCGGTCCAGAAGCGCCACACCCCGTACTGCCCGCCCTCGGTCCCGAGGCGGTCGAGGTCCCGTCCGGCGAGGTGGATCGACACGACGCCCGGTGCGATGGGCTCGACGCCGACGACACGGATGCGGTGGCGGAGCGTCACGACGAGGGGCAGGGCGAACCGGTACAGGGCGATCAGGCCGAGGGCCAGGACGTACAGCGCGATCCAGTAGACCCGCTGCCACGTGCCCTGCGCGAGGACGCTGCCGACGCTGAGCATGTGCGGCAGCGCGACGAGTACCGCGGCGTAGCTGAGGAGGTGGATGACGTGCCAGGCCTCGTACGGCAGGCGACGGCGGACCGCGACGAGCGAGGACACCACCACGGCGACGAACAGCCCGAGTCCGAGGTAGGCCAGCGGCATGTCCGGCGTGGAGAAGAGCGCGATCGTCTCGGCGATCGGCCCGGTGCCCGCCGAGGCGCCGTACCCGAGGGTCAGGAGCGCTCCGTGCGCGAGCAGCAGGTACAGCACGGGCTTCCCGAGCGACCGGTGCACCGCGATGGCGTTGTCCTGGCCGAAGGTCCGGTCGATGAGCGGCACGCGCGCGGCGAGCACGAGCATGACGAGCACGAGGTCGGTCGCGACGAGTCCCGCGACGATCCCGGCGTCGGTGAGCCAGCCGCCGATGCCGACGACCGTGTGCGATCCGGGCGACACGAGCCAGAGCATGACGGCCACCGCTGCCGAGACCCAGGCGAGGATCCCGAGCAGGTCGGTGACGGCGTTGCGGCGGCGTCCGGCTCGGCGCCGGCGACGGGCCGCGACCTCGAGGGGTTCGTCGTCTCCGACGGGTCTCGGGACGGGACGAGCAGTGGGGCGAGCGGTGTCGATCATCGGCTCGTTCCTCTCCAGCATGTGATCGGGTGGCTCACAGCATCGGCATCGGAGCTATGGAGGAACCCGGAACGGGACGTGTCCTTCGTTCGAGACTTCGAGTGATCGACGCCGGCGTCGGATCGGCGTCAGGTCGCGGGCAACCGGACGGTCGCGATCGCGCCGCCGTTCTCGCCGTCCTCGCCGTTCTCGCCGTTCCGGAGCGACGCCGATCCACCGGCGCGCTCGGCGATCCCGCGCACGAGCGCCAGACCGAGTCCGCTGCCACCGAGCACCGCACGCCGCGCACTGTCCGCCCGGGCGAACCGCTCGAAGGCCTGGGGCAGGAAGTCCTCGGGGACACCGTGACCGTCGTCGACGACGGTGAGTTCGAGCGCGTGCGATGCGTCCTGGGCGAGCGTCACCCGGATCACACCGCCGTCGGCGCCGGCGGCGATCGCGTTCGCGACGAGGTTGTCCACGATCCGGGCGAACGCCGCGGGCTCGAGCGCGTACCGCTCGTCGGGAGCGTCGAGTGCCGCCGTGAAGTCGATGTCCCGGTCGACGGCACCGCCGAGTGCTCGTGCGCGGTCGATCGAGCCCATCAGCTCCGTCACGAGCGCGGCCGCCGGGGTCGACGGTGCGGGACCGGACTCGTCGAGCCGGCTGAGCTCGAGCATGGTGTTCGCGAGTGCCACCAACCGCGCGGCGTCCCCCTCGGCACCGCGCAGCTCGCGTTCGAGGGCCTCGGCATCGCCCGACGAGCGGTGCGCGAGTTCGAGCCGAGCGGTCAGGGCGGCGAGCGGTGTCCGGAGTTCGTGACTGGCGTCGGACACCATCCGCCGCTCCCGCTCGGCGTTCTCACGCTGCCGGTCGATGAATGCGTTGAGCGTCCGGGCGAGGGCGGCGAGCTCGTCGTCCGAGGTCCCGACCGGCAGGTGGCCGCCCGCGGTCCCGGCGCTCAGGTCCTCGGCGGTCCGCCGCATCCGCCCCACGGGTCGGAGTGCCAGCGTCGAGAGCAGCCAGGCCGTCGCCGCGAACGCCACGAGCGCCAGGACCGTCCCGACGACGAGCGAGCGGTCCACGCGCTCGAGTGTCTCCTGCCCGGCACGGCCGTCGTGGGCCGCCCACACGACCGCGGAGCCGTCGTCGTTCGTGACCGGCACCCCGACGACGGTGACGAGCCGGTGCCCGGTGTGCAGACGGAGCGTGACCTCGTCCTCGGGGACGCCGGACGGCAGCGACGCCCGGATGTCCCGCGGCAGCGAGTCGACGAGCCACGAACCGGAGGAGGTCCGGATCCCGACCAGGACGTCCTCGGCGGGGCGGTCCGGCGCCTCGTCGGGGTTGTGGCGGAGGTCGGAGACGAACGGCGCGGCGTCCCCGGCGGCGAGGGACTCGTCGGTCGCGATCGTCGCCCGCTCGATCTGCACGTGGAGCACGACCGCGATCCCGGAGAGGACCACGGCGCCCACGACGAGGCTGCCGAGCGTGATGCGCGCGCTGATCGAGAGGCGGCGGAGGAACCTCATGCCGTCGGCACGACCTCGAGCGCGTAGCCGACGCCGCGCACGGTGCGGATCGCGACGTCGGCATCCGCCGCCTGCAGCTTCTTGCGGACGTAGCTCACGTACTGGTCGACGATCGTCGGGTCGAAGTGCTCGGCGCTCCCCCAGACCTCCTCGAGGACCTCGGCGCGGGTCCGCGGTGCCGGCGAGCCCTGGATGAGGAAGCGCAGCAGCGAGAACTCCTTGACGCTCAGTGGCAGGTCACGCCCGCGCACGGCGGCGCGGACGGCGACGGTGTCGAGTCGGACCGAGCCGGCCTCGACGACCGTCGCGGTCCCCGCCGCGCGACGGCGCAGGTGGGCTCGGATGCGGGCGTTGAGCTCGGCGATCGCGAACGGCTTCGTGAGGTAGTCGTCGGCACCGGAGTCGAGCCCGAAGACCCGGTCGTCCACCGCGTCGCGCGCCGTGACGAGCACGACCGGGAAGTCCTCGCCCATCTCGCGCAGCCGACGGCAGACCTCGAACCCGGACATCTCCGGGAGCATGACGTCGATCGCGGCCGCGTCGAAGGACTGCGCGCGGGCCTGGACGAGCGCGGCGACGCCGTCGGACACGACGGTCACGGCGTGCCCCTCGCCGACGAGCCCGCGTTCGACGAGCGCACCCATCTCGGGGTCGTCCTCGACCACCAGGATGTTCGCCACGTCACACCACCCCGCTCGTCCCGAGGAGCGACCCGATCGCGAACGTCGCCGCGAGGGCGAGCGCTCCGCCGACGACGACGCGGACGGTCGCGCGCCGCACCGATCCGCCGCCGATCCGCGCACCGGTCGCGCCGGTCAGCGCGAGGGCGAGGAGGACGACGACGAAGGTCACCGGGACCCGGACCGACTCCGGGGGCAGCAGGATCGCGAGCAACGGCAGGACGGCGCCGACGGAGAACGCAGCGGCCGATGCGAACGCCGCGTGCCACGGGCTCACGACCTCGTCCTCGTCGATCCCGAGCTCGGTCGTCAGGTGCGCGCGGAGGGCGTCACGCTCCGTGAGCTCGGACGCCACGGTCTCGGCGGTCGCCCGCTGGAGCCCGCGTGCCTGCCACAGCTGCGTGAGCTCCTCCAGCTCGGCGACCGGGTCCTCCCGCAGCTCCCGGCGCTCCTTCTCGATGAGTGACCGCTGGCTGTCCTTCTGGCTGCTCACCGACACGTACTCCCCGAGCGCCATGGAGACCGCGCCACCCACGAGTGCGGCGATCCCGGCGGTCGCGATGGCGGGCACCGATGTCGACGCCCCGGCGACCCCCACGACGATCGACGCCGTGGACACGATGCCATCGTTCGCGCCGAGCACCCCCGCGCGGAGCCAGTTCAGGCGCGCTGCGAGGTCGCCATCGTGCGCCTCACCGGGGTGGGGTTCAGGTGCGGTCATGGTCCTGATCGAACCAGGTCGTGCCCGTCGTGTTCGAGCGCGGGGTCGTGTTCGTGTGAGGTTTCGAACGATGCCGGCGCCCGGAAGCGCTTGGCTGGAGCCACAGCGCCGGTGTCGATCGGCGCACGATGTGGAAGGCCGACATGGACTGGCAGTTCGGCGGGATACCGCTCCACCCCCTCTTCGTCCACCTCACCTCCGTCGCGGTCCCGGTCGCGGCCCTCACCGCGATCGCCGTCGCCGTGTGGCCGGCAGCGCGACGGTGGCTCGCCGTCGGTGCGCCGGTCATCGGGCTGGTCGCACTGGTGTCCGTCCCGCTCGCGACGTCCTCCGGCGAGTGGCTGGAGCACCACGAGCAGGAGACCGCGTTGCTCGAACGGCACACCGAGCTCGCCGACGGGATGCTCCCGTGGTCGATCGCGGTCTTCGCGCTCCTGACGCTCTGGTGGGCCTGGCACCGCTTCGGGACCGCCCGGGTGACGAACAGCGGCGCGGTGCGGGCCGTCGGGATCGTCGGACCGGTGCTGCTCGTGCTGGTCGCCGTCGTCTCGATCATCGAGGTCGTCGTCATCGGCCACGCCGGAGCTGAGTCCGTCTGGAGGGGGTAGGAGGCCGGCACGCTCACCAGCGGAGATGGGCGTCGCGTCGCGAGCTGTCGTGGTCGTGCGCTCGCTCGCGCTCCGCTGCTGCTGCCAGCACGACGGCGGGTGCTGACCGAGGCACCACGCAGAGCGGGACGGACGAGCGGTGCATGAGCGACTCGCCGACCGACCCGCCGAGGAACGCGCCGACCGCCGAACGGTGACGCCGGCCGACGACCACGACGGAGGCCGTCGCAGCCGCGCGCGCGAGCGTCTCGGACGGTCTCCCCTGTCGGAGCTCGCCCCGCATCCGGAGATCGGGGTGCGACCGGCTCACGGTCCGGATGGCCGCGTCGAGCTCGAGCTGCCCCTCGTGCTCCCACCGCGGCCGGTCGCGCTCGAGGTACACGGCACCGAACGGGGAGACGCTCGTCGGCGGCTCCCACGCCCGCACGAGGACGAGTCCGTCCCTGCACCCCGCCGCGAGCTGGGCGGCGAACGCCAAGGCCGTCCCCGCGGTGCGACCGTCGACCCCCACCACGACCGCGTCTTCGTCGCGTCCGGCCCGCCATCGCTCGGGGACCACGACGACGGGGACGGCGACGCGCGCGACGATCCGCTCGGCGACCCGACCGGTGAGTGCCGCCCACACACGCTCCGAACGGCGTCCGCCGATGACGAGCACGTCCCCGTCCGTCGCGTCGACGAGCAGTCTGGACACGGTCGGGCCGTCGACGACCTCACGGACGACGCGCAGGCGCGGGTGGCGATCCCGCAGCCGGTGCTCGGCGATCGTGAGCCGCCCGGTCGACCGTTCCCGGGACTCACCGGCCCGCTCGTGCACGGTGAGGAGCCGGACGACGTCGTCGTCACGGACGGCGACGTCGAGCCAGTCCAGACCGTTCCAAGATGCATCGGAATCGTCCACCGCGACGATCCATCGAGTCGGTTGTGGCATGAGCGGTCCTCTCGTCGGCAACGGTCACGACGATGCGCTGTGCGATCGCCGGCCGCCAGGCCGTTGGTCCCCCGAGCCTCCGAGGTCGGCTCGCCGCACGATGCCAGAGGACCTTCGTCCCTGCCCCGGCCCCACCGGGGCACCGTAGCGTCGCGTCGACCGAAGCGGTGCGAGCCGCTGGCGACGCACCGTGCAGCCGCCAGGGAAGGAAGCGATCATGACCGCGTACACCGTCGCCATCGACGACTCCGTCGCCGGCTGGAAGACCGTGGACTGGGCGGTCGACGCCGTCGAACCCGCGGTCGACGACGTGCGACTGCTGACCGTCAGCGAGTTCTTCGGCGAGGCGCTGACGCGGTCGGAACACCGGCTCGACGCCGCCGAACAGCGCCTGCGTACAGTGCACCCGGGACTCTCGGTCACACACGACGTCACGGGCGGCCCGACCGCCGACCGGCTGGTGGCGGACGCCGCGCTCGGGGACGTCCTCGTGATCGGCGCACCGCAGGTGCACACCCTCACCGCAGCCATCACGGGGCGGGTGGCGGAACGGATCGTGGCGCACGCAACCACGCCGGTCGTCGTCGTCCCCGAGGAGTGGGAGCGCAGCGACGGGCCGGTCGTGGTCGGCGTCGACGGCCGGTCCGCCGCGTCCGCGCTCGCCTGGGCCGCCGACGCCGCCGAGCGACGCGGCGCGGACCTCGCCCTCGTCCGGGCGTGGGCGGTCCCGACCGCGATGGCACCGTACGCCGACATCTCCCTCGAGGAGGACCGCGTGCTCTGGTCCGACGAGGCCGACATCGAACTCCGCGCGGCCCTGCGGGCGGTCGGTGGGGCGCACCCTGCGCTGCGCGTCGACGGGTCGTCGCTCGAGGGCCAGCCGCGCGACGTCGTGCTGCAGTCGTCCCGCGGCGCGTCCCTCGTGGTCGTCGGACGGCGCCACCGGACCGCCCTCGGCGGCTTCCTCGCCGGGTCCGTCGGCGAGCGACTCTTGCACCGCGGGCACGCGCCCGTGTGCATCGTCCCCCAGCCGCGCCGGGTGGCCGGGTCCGACGACCGCACACGCGAGCCTGCACACGCCGAGGCGCGGTGATGCGCGACGGGAACGCCGTCACGACCGAGCACATCGTCGTCGGCGTCGACGAACACGACGCGAGCGACCGCGCGGTCGACTGGGTCGCGCTCCGACGGGTGATCCCCGGCAGTCACATCGAGGTCGTCACGGTCGCGAACGGCTGGGGCGGGGACGTGCCCGCGCTCGACCGACGACTCCATCGGGCGACCGAACGCCTCACGGGTGCGCACCCCCGGGTCGAGGTCACCACGGCCACGCTCTTCGGGGCGCCGGACCGCGTCCTGGTCGAGACCGCGGCCAGGGCAGACCTGCTGGTCATCGGCTCCCGACGCCAGCACCGCGTCCGCACCGCGCTCGACGGCTGGATGCCGGAGCGCGTCCCGACACTGTCGACCGTCCCGACGGTCGTCGTCCCCGAGGACTGGCGTCCGACCCGCGGCGACGTCCTGCTCGGCGTCGACGACGCGAGCGGTGACACGGCGCTCCGCTTCGCCGGCGCGCAGGCGGTCAGGGACCACCGGCGCTTGACCCTGGTCCGGGCGTGGAAGGCCCCGGTGAGCGCCCGGGTCGGAGGGCTCAGCGTCCTCGAGGACCCGGACCTCATCCGGGAGCACGCCCGCAGCGTGCTCGTCGACGCCGAACGACTCCTCCACATCCGGTTCCCCGGTCTCCGGCACCGACCCGTGCTCGAGGAGGGTGACCCCTCGGAGGTCCTCGGGCGACACGCGAGCGAGGCCTCGGTGATCGTCCTCGGACGACAGCACCGCTCGGTGCTCGGCGGGCTGTTCTTCGGGTCCACCGCGCACGAGCTCATCGCCGCCTCACGGACTCCGGTGTGCATCGCGCCGCTGCGGACGCCGACCCCGGACGGGCGATGACGACGCCGTCCCCGTCGCGATGACCCGCGCGGCCGCACTCCGCCGACGGAGTAGGTTCGGCCGGGACTCCGCAGGGAAGGGGTGCCCGACGATGCCCGACGGACTCGCGTTCCCCGACGGCCCCCGCTCCGCGCTCGAACGCACGATCGAGGAGCTCGTCGACCGTGCTCAGGACGTGCTCCGCACCCAGGGGCGCCTCCGACACCTGCTCGCCGCCAACCGCCGCATCGTCGAGCACCTCGACCTCGAGGACACGCTCCGGTCGGTCGTCCACGCCGCCGTGGAACTCGTCGGCGCCCGGTACGGAGCACTCGGCGTGATCAACCCGGACGGCACCGCCCTCGAACGGTTCATCCACGTCGGGATGGACGCCGAGCTCGTCACACGCATCGGCCACCCCCCGCACGGCGAAGGGCTCCTCGGTGCGGTCGTCCACGAGCACACGGCGATCCGCATCGACTCCATCGCCGGGGACCCGCGCTCGGCCGGGTTCCCCGACGGGCACCCGCCGATGGAGGGCTTCCTCGGTGTCCCGGTCCGGGTCCGGGACACCGTCTACGGCAACCTCTACCTCGCGAACCCGTCACGTGGTCGGTTCAGCGACGAGGACGAGGAGCTCGTCGAGGCGCTCGCCGCCACCGCCGGCGTCGCGATCGACAACGCCCGCCTCTTCGACGAGGCACGACAACGCGAGCGGTGGACGACGGCCGCCGCCGAGGTGTCGGCTGCACTCGTCGGCGACGAGACGCTCGAGGACGTGCTGACCCTCATCGCCGACCGGGTGATCGCCTTCGTCGACGCCGTGCTCGTCTCCGTCGTCGAACCGCGCAGCGCCCCGGACACGATCCACGTGGCGGTCGCCGTCGGCACGGGTGCGGCCGGGGTGCAGGGTCGGGACTACCGTGCCGACGGATCGCTCGCCGGACGAGCCATGGCGACGGGGTCGGTGATCGCCGACCCGACCGGTGCCGATCTGCCCGCTTACGATTGGGCGCCCGCGCTCGGCCCGACACTCGCCGTGCCGCTGCGTGACGGCAGCACGCCGCTGGGCGCCCTGATGATCTCCCGAGGCCCCGGCGCCCGGCCGTTCTCCGAGACGGAGGCCGAGATGGCCGACGAGTTCGGGCGGCAGACGAGTGTGGCGCTCGCCGTCGCACGGGGACGGAAGGACCGCCGCCTGCTCGAACGGGCCGAGGACCGCGGTCGGATCGCCCGGGACCTGCACGACCACGTCATCCAGCGGCTCTTCGCCGCAGGGTTGTCCCTCCAGGCGACTGCCGAGCGTGCTCCGGAACAGGTCCGCGAACGCATCGACGCGCAGGTGACCATCATCGACGAGGCGATCGGGGAGATCCGGACTGCGGTGTTCGCGCTCGGTTCCCCGGACCGCCACGGACCACGCACCGCTCGCGACCGGTTGCTCGACGTCGTCGCCGAACTCGGGCCCGCGCTCAGCACCGCACCACGGATCGCGTTCGCCGGCCCGGTCGACACCGTGGTCACCGGTGACCTGGCGCTCGACGTCGCGGCCGTCGTCCGCGAGTCGCTCGCGAACGTCGCCCGACACGCACCCGAAGCGAGCTGCCGGATCGAGGTCTCGGTCGATGACGGGGCCGTCCAGGTCCTGGTCGAGGACGACGGGCCCGGGCCCGGCGACCACGGGCGACGGAGCGGCACGGCGAACCTCGCGGCCCGAGCGCGGCTGCGCGGTGGCGGGTACCGCCTCGACGAGCCTCCCGAGGGCGGCACGCGCGTCCGGTGGACCGTCCCGACCCACTCCGGAACGGAGCGACCATGACCACACGGGTGTTCCTCGTCGACGACCACGAGATCGTCCGCCGCGGCGTTGCCGACCTCATCGACGCCGAACCCGACCTCGAGGTGGTGGGCGAGGCCGGAACGGTTCGCGACACCGTCGGACGCGTCGCCGCGACCCTGCCCGACGTCGTCGTCCTCGACGTCCGGCTCCCCGACGGCAGCGGGATCGACGCCTGCCGCTCGGTCCGTTCCGCCTTCCCGGACATCGCCTGCCTCATGCTGACCGCCTACGACGACGACCGCGCGATGCAGGCCGCGATCCTCGCCGGCGCCGCGGGCTACGTGGTGAAGGACATCCGGGGACAGACACTGCTCGAGGACATCCGTCGAGTCGCCGCGGGTCGCCGACTCCTGCCCGCCGCGACCGTGCCGGCGACCGTGGAACGGCTGACCAAGGACGTCCGCGATGACGTCCCGGAGCTCACCATGCGCGAACGGCAGGTCCTCGAGCTCATCGCCGGCGGCCTGACGAACCGGCAGATCGGCGACCGGCTGGGCCTGGCGGAGAAGACCGTGAAGAACTACGTGTCCGGGTTGCTCGCGAAGCTCGGTCTGGAGCGCCGGACGCAGGCTGCGGTCTACGGCGCCGACCACGGGGTCCGCGACCGCCGAGGCTGAGGCCGCGGGACCATCGACCCTGCCACGACGACGCCCCGGCGGCGATGGTGGTCACCTCGCTGACCCGCCGAGGGGACGATGCCATGACCACGACGCTCGACCGCACCGCGACGACCGCCGCAGGAGGGCGCGCCGCGTCGCGCGCAGCCTGGTCGTCCCTCAGCACCGCCGGTCGGGCTCGACTGCTCGCGGAGTGCAGTGGCATCGCGGTCGCCGGGACCGGTCCGTCCGGCCACGCCGTCGGCCCGCAGGAGGCCCGGTCGCAGGCGGCGCACGAGCTCGGCGGCGACGTGCGCTCCCGCTGTGATCGCGTCCTGCACGACGTGGCTGCCCACGCCGCGGCGCTCCCGGCCGGCTCGGTCCGGTCCACGCGTGTCCGCACGGAACTCGTCGTCGACGCCGGCTTCCCCCTCGAGCTCGCGACCCTGCACCTCGCCGCGGCGCTGATCGCCGACGAGACCGTCCTGCTGGGCCTGTGCGGCCACGTGACGGCGGGCACGCTGCGCTACGTCCGAGCCGTGGCGGCGCTCCTGCCCGGGGGTGTCCTGCGCATCAGCCGCGGCGACCGGCTGGTCAGCGGTGGCACCGACCGCGTGGTCTGGCTGTCGTCGGACTGCGTCACGGACCGGTCGCCGGTGACGCGCGGCCTCGCAGTCGTGGCGGCGATGACGACCTCCCGGCAGATCGTCGACGGGACCTCCGACCCTGCCCGTCGCGCCGCGGCACCGACATCGTGACCGTGCGGGCGCCGACGCGGCGAGGGACAGGTCGTCCCGTCACGCACCCACCGGAAGGGTCGACCATGCAGGCAGCAGTCGTCCACGAACTCGGGCAGCCCCTCGTCATCGAGGACCGCCCCCTCCCGGACCCCGGCCACGGGCAGGTGCTCGTCCGGATCGAGGCGTCGGGGCTCTGCCACACCGACATCCACGCGGCGCACGGCGACTGGCCGGTCCGCCCGACCCCGCCGTTCGTCCCCGGACACGAGGGGGTCGGCATCGTCGAGGCGGTCGGGCCCGACGTCACCGACCGCCGGGTCGGCGAGCGGGTCGCGCTGCCCTGGCTCGGGCACGCGTGCGGCACCTGCCGCTACTGCGTCGACGGTCGCGAGACGCTGTGCGAGCAGCAGCAGAACACGGGCTACTCGATCGACGGCGCGTTCGCCCAGTTCGCGGTGGCGGACGCGGAGTACGCGGTACCGGTGCCCGCCGGGGTCGACCCGTGGGACGCGGCACCGCTCACCTGCGCCGGACTCACCACGTACAAGGCGCTCAAGGTCGCCCACGTCGCACCGGCCGAGACCGTCGGCGTGTTCGGCGTCGGCGGTCTCGGGCACCTCGCGGTGCAGTACGCCCGGGTCTTCGGCGCCGACGTGATCGGGGTCGACGTCGAACCGGAGAAGCTCCGACTCGCACGTGACCTCGGCGCCGACCACACCGTCGACGCATCGTCCGGCGACGCCGCGGCGCAGGTCCAAGAGCTCGGCGGCGCCGACGTCGCCGTCGTCCTGGCCGCGTCCGCCGCGGTGTTCGAGCAGGCCTTCGCGTCGCTGAAGCGCGGCGGTCGACTCGTCTGCGTGGCGCTGCCGGCGGACGGGACGATGTCCGTCCCGATCTTCGACACCGTCCTCAAGGGCATCTCGATCATCGGGTCGATCGTCGGCACGCGGCAGGACCTCGCCGAGGTGTTCGCACTGCACGCGGCCGGTCGAACCCGTGTCGTGTCCGTCCGCCGCCCGCTGGCCGACGTGAACGACGCGATGGCGGACGTCCTCGCGGGACGTGTGCCGGCACGCATCGTCTTCGAGCTGCCGGCGATCGAACGCGAGGCCGTCGTGCTCCGACCCGACGAGCGGGTCGGACGATGACCACCGCCCCGCCGCCGGACCACGTGCCGGACGACGAACTCGTGGTCCGGCTCGACGCCGACCAGTGCTGGGAACGGCTGCACCGCTCCCGTACCGCGCGCGTCGCGTTCCGCACCGAGGAATCGCTCGAGGTGATCCCGGTCAACTACGTGGCCGAGGACCGACGGCTGGTGTTCGCCACGTCGAGCACCGTCATCCTCGACGCCGTGCACGCCGGCCGCGAGATGGTGGTGGAAGCCGACGAGCACGACGGCTGGACCGCCTGGAGCGTCGTCGCGAAGGGCACCGCCCACCTGCCGGACACGCGCAACGCCAGCGCCCAGCGGCTGCGGTCGATGCTCGCCACCCCGAAGCGCGCGACGGTCGTCCTGGAGCCCACCTCGATCACGGGACGGCTGTTCGACCAGGCCGCCCCGTGAGTCACGTCCGCGAGGGACGGCGGGACCGGATCCTCCGGGCCTGGGCAGCAGAGCACTCCCTCGACGCCAGCTCCCTCGACGTCGCGCTGCGGAACGGTCGCGTCGTGCTCACCGGCGACGTGGGCTGCCACAGTGACCGGGTGACCGCCGTCGGACTCGCGGAACAGTGCGTGCCGATGCACGCGATCGAGAACCGGATCGTCGTCCGTGCGTACGCGTGCGACCCCGAGGAGACCGACGCCGACGTCCGGAGCCGGGTCGAACGCGTGGTCGGGCTGGTCGTCCCGCGGGCCGCGGTGGCCGTCCACGTCCACGACCACGTCGTGACCATCGCCGGGTCCGTCAGCTCCGTGGCGGGACGCCGCGCGGTGCACGCCGCCGCTGCCCGGTGCGGCGGTGTGCACTTCGTCATCGACCAGCTGACGGTCGTCCCGGTCGTCGGCTGATCGGCGTCAGCCCTGCTCGAGCGGGACGACGCACAGCGCCGTCGTCGACTCCGCCATCAGGTCCTGCGCGACCGATCCCAGGACCTCGCCGCCGAAGGTGGACCGGTGCCGACGCCCCACCACGACCAGCCCGTGGTGCTCCGCCGCCACCGCGACCGTCCCTCCGGGGGCGCCGCGGAGCAGTTCGGTGCGGACGATCAGCGCCGGCGAGGCGGCAGCGATGCGGGTCACGACGTCGTCGAGCACGGCCTGTGCGGCCGCCCGTTCGACGACCGGTGACTCCACCACGGCGGCGACCACGGGCGGGCCGACCGGCGCGGACTCCTGCCACGTGTGCACCACGCGGAGCACCGCACCGTGCCGACCGGCCTCGGTGACGGCGAAGTCGACGACCTCGGGAGCGGTGTCCGCGTCCACGGCCAGCACGACGTCGGCGTCGAGCTGGCCACTCGGCCAGTCGTCCGGGACGATGACGGTCGGGACGTGCGACGCCCCGGCGATCCGGTCGGGCAGGAGCCCGGTGAGCGCGGACTGCAGGCGACGACGACGGTGGCTGCCGACGACGAGGAGGTCGTCCGGCTGCGCAGCACCGACGAGCGCGTCGACGATCGGGGCCGGCGGTGCATCGAGCTCGACCTGGGTCCCCGGCGCCGACTGCAGCACGAGCGAGCGTCCCGCCACGAGGCGGTGGTGGGTCCACCCCTCCTCGGGCTCGAGCGGGTCGACCGCGCGCACGATCCGGACGCGACAGGCGTGCCGAGCAGCCCGCTCGGCGACCCACCGGAGCGCGGTCCAGCTCGCCTCGGTGTCGTCCAGGCCGATCGTGATCCGTTCGACGTCGTCGTGCATGGTCCGCTCCGTCCGGTCCGACGGGCGGCCGCCCGTCGTCGAGACCGTACGTCCGCCGCCGCGCTCGACCGAGAGCCGAAGGTCCCTGCGCGGGTCGGATCGCCGACCACCCGCGACCGTCGGCTCGGGAGGGCGTCGCTCCGCGGGACGTTCGGCCCTGCTCGACCGCGCCCTCGCCGGTTAGCGTCGCCTCGCGCGCTGATCGCGCGCAGACCGCACGCCGCGTGCGCGCGGTCCCGGAGGAGCAGGAGAACACCATGTCCGTCGAACGGATCCTCGTCGGTCTCGACGCGTCCCAGGCCAGCTGGACGGCACTGCGGTGGACGGCGAAGCGCGCCGCCGAGAGCCCGGCGCGGGTCCGGATCGTGCACGCGCTCGAGGCGGCCGACACCGAGGTCCTCGTCGTGCGCGAGCGCCTCGCCGAGGCCGCGGCGTTCGTCCGCGGCACCGCCCCGGGAACCGTCGTCGAGACCTCCGTCGCACGCGGCTTCGCCGCCGACGCGCTCGTGGACGACACGGCCGACGCGGACCTCCTGGTCATCGGGGCGCACCGGTCGCGCAGGGTCCGCTCCGCGCTGACGGGGTCGCTCCCGGAGCGCATCGCGACCAGGGCACCCGTGCCCACCGTCGTCGTACCGGACGACTGGACCCCGGGCAGCGGTCCGGTCGTCGTCGGCATCGACGCCGACACCGCCGAGGCGGCGGTCGCGTTCGGCCTGCGCGAAGCCCGACGGACCGGGCGTTCGCTCCGGGTCGTGCACGCGTGGCGCGTGACGGCGCCCGTCGCGGCACGTCCCGTCGCGCTGCTCGAGGACGCGTCGAGCACCGACGAGCAGTCCGCGCGCCTGGTGCTCGGCGAGGCCGAACGCGAAGCCGCGCGGCGGGAGCCGGCCGTGTCCGTCCGCTCCACGCTCTGGGAGGGCGACGCCGGTGAAGCACTCGCGGCGGCCGGCGTCGAGGCGACCCTGGTCGTCGTCGGCCGGCGGCACCGCACCACGATCGGCGGCGAGCTCTTCGGGTCCGTCGCGCGCGAGATGATGCACCGGTCGGCGACGCCGGTCGTCGTCGTGCCGGTGTCGGCCGACTGACGGGACCGCCTCGGTCGGACCATCGGCGCTGCCGGTCGGACGCTGCGCTCGCGGGGTGCGCGGTGGTCTCGCTCCGCGATGGACGGGAGGCGCGGTGCGGGCCCGCACCGCGCCTCCCGTCCGACGGTCCGCACGCTGTCGTGCGGACCCTCCTCGGTGCAGACGCTTCGGGCCCGTCTGCCGAGCTCAGTGTCGGACCGCCTGTCCGTCCAGTGGCAGGGTCGACGGTTCCGTCGGGCCGTTCGTCGCCGCGACCACGCTGGGTTCGCAGAGCCGGACGATGAGGATGATCGGCCCGACGACGGGCAGGAGCAGCCAGAACAGGTTCTGCCACCGCCGACCGGCGTCCCGCAGCCGCCGCACCGTGACGGCGAGGGTCGGGACGAGCACGACGACCGACCACACACCGGACAGTGCCGAACCGATCATCACGGTGCCTGCGGGCGTCACCACGTTCGCCGCACCGAGCGCGGTGCCGACGACGGCGCTGAAGAGGAAGAACCACCAGAACTCGGGTCGCACGGCACGACCGGTGAAGTCCGCCGCCCCACGGACCACCGACCGGACGGCTTCCCGGAGGTCGATCGTCGGCCGGCGGACGGCTTCGCTGTGCTCGGACATGGGGCACTCCTCGGGTCGGTGCGCGCCCTCGTCGCCGGATGCGTCGGGCTCCGGGCGGGTGCGTGCTGGCCAGCGACGGTACCCACCCGTGACGGTGCCGGCCAGGGTCCTTCGTCCCGGCCCTGACGAGGTGCACGGGGCGAGCCAGGTCGTCGACCGACCCCGCGGAATGGTCCGTGCGGGCGGTCCGTCCCCGTCCGGCGAGTGGACGCAGGGTCAGGACCCCACCGGCACCTCCGGCGCAGGAGCACCATGCACCAGCGGATCGCCCACCGACGTCACGAGGGCGCGGAGTTCGGCGAGCATCACGAGTTGCTGGTGGTTGATCCGGAGCAGCGCCTCGATGTCCACCTTCGCGGCCGCGTTCGTGTCGAAGTCGTGCTGCGCCAGCGCGGCGGCGATGCCGTCCTGCCGTTTGGCGGCGATCAGCAGGATGGCGCCCTGCAGGCCGGCGAGCATCGAGAGGAACAGGTTCAGCAGGATGTACGGGTAGGGGTCCCACCGGACCGCGGCCGTGTTCACCGCCGCCCAGACGAGCATGAACGCGACGAATCCGCCGACGAACCCCCAGCTCCCCATCCCGTTGCGCATGGCGTCCGCGGCGCGCTCGCCCCGCGACAGGGTCGAGTGGTGACGCTGGTGCCAGGTCGACCGGGGAACGGCGCGGGCGCTCGTGGTCGGGATGTCGGTGCTGTCCATGGACGAGGCCTCTCGGGGGCGGTTCGGGTCCGGACGGACCCACCGCCATCCCAACCCTCGCCGCCCGGGTCGACCAGGGCCGAACGTCCCGGACGGGCGGGACGCGACCGGTGACGGACGGGAGGCGCGGTGCCGGCTGGCACCGCGCCTCCCGTCCGCTGGGTGGTCCCGTCGCGACCCGGTGTCAGCGAGCCGTCGTCACGCGCGTCCGTCCGCCGCAGCGGGGTCGGCGGCGTGCGCCGCGTCCCGGCGCTCGGTGGCGTCGAGGGATCCGAGCAGGCGGAGCGCATCCGCCGTCGGCGAGCCCGGTTCGGCCGTGTAGAGCAGGAAGCTCAGCGCCGGGTCGCTCGTCAGGCGGGAGCCCTCGAACAGCAGGTCGAGCGCGCCGACGACCGGGTGCACGAAGTGCTTCTCGCCGGTGCCGTGCCGACGGACGTCGTGCGCACCCCACTTCGTCCGGAACTCGGGGCTGCGCGTGGAGAGCTCGCCGACGAGGTCCTGCAGCTCCCGGTCGTGCGGGTCGTGCCCCGCGGCGGCCCGGAGGATCGCCACGCTCTGGTCGGCGGCGAGGTCCCAGTCCGGGTAGAACGCGTCCGACCACTCGCGGTCGAGGAACGCTGCGCGGGCGAGGTTCGGGCGCTCGGCCTTCCGGAAGAGGTCGGCGTAGAGGGCCCGTCCGAGCGCGTTCGCGCCGAGCACGTCGAGGCGGTCGTTGCGGATGAACGCCGGTCCCCCGGTGAAGGCGTCGAGCGCGTACTGCAAGCCGGGACGCAGCGTCTTCGGGGTCGTGGACCGGCGGCGGGCGGCCCGCACCGGCGAGGCGTTCGCGGCACGGGCGAGGTCGAACAGGTGGTCGCGTTCGGCGTCGTCGAGGAGCAGCGCACCGGCGATCGCGTGCAGGACGCTCTCGGACACCCCGGAGAGACTGCCGCGCTCGAGTCGGGAGTAGTACTCGACGCTCACGTCGGCGAGCATCGCCACCTCGCCGCGGCGCAGGCCCGCGACCCGCCGGTTCGCTCCTGCGGGCAGGCCGACCTGCTCGGGGCGGACGCGGGCGCGCCGGCTGACGAGGAACTCCTTGACGTCGTCGTGGTTCGTGCTCATGAACGTGGATTGATCCGGACGGTCGCCGAGGTCGGTCCGTCCTGCAGCATCGGGGGCAGGTACGGGCTGCCGGCGTACTTCGCCTCGTAGGCGGCGTCGATGCGGCTGTTCAGGTCGGGGCCGACGGCCTCGAAGGCGGCCTCGTGCTCGGTCCCGGCGGCGCGGATCCTGCCGGCACCCTGCTCGACGGCGGCCCGGTACCACCGGGAGCGCCGACCGTTGTAGGCGCGGGCGTACAGTTCGCCGTCGACGACCACGGACCAGATCCACGTCGGCGTGCCGTACGTCGTGCCGTCCCCCCGGAACGGGCTGACGTGGAGGTCGTCGCTCGCGGCGATCGCGGCGATGGTGTCCTCGTCCCAGTTCGTCATCGGGTCACCGGCCCGCGAGGTCGTCGTCGGAGACGTGCTCGAGCCAGGTGGTCGTGGTCGACGGGTCGTCGGCGCTCTCGAGCATCGCGAAGTGTTCCATGAAGGTGCCCTCGGCGGAGGCGTGGAAGTGCTCCTCGCCCGGTGAGACGTACACGGTGTCACCGGGACGCGCGGTCACGACCTTCCCGTCGCGGGTCCCGAAGCGCGCCACGCCCTGGGTGACGCGGAGGAACTGGCCGCGGGCGTGGGAGTGCCAGGCGGTGCGGGCACCGGGGGCGAACTTCACGAGCGCGAGCGTCGCGCGCTGGTCGCCGTCCTGCGGGGTGACGATCGGGTCGACCCACACGTCGCCGGCGAACTGCTCCGGCGGGTTCTTGGCGGTGGGCTGCTTCGGCAGGATCTCCTGCGGCATGGGTTCGTCCTCTCTCGGCGGGTGGTCGTGTGCCCGCTGCGTCCGACGCTACGACCGATGGCGGTCGGGAGGGATGTCCTGACAGGGTGACCTTCGCGGACGACTGGTCACGCGTCGTGGTCCATGGACGACGACAGCTCGCGGTGCGCGTCGGCCTGTTCGACCAGCATCGCGGCCTTGGCCTCGGCGGTCTGCACCGCGTCGGCTCCGGCGAGGAAGCGCGCGGGGGGCTCGGGGAGCGCGGCGATCTGGACCAGTGCCGCGGCGAGCTTCGCCGGATCGCCGCCCTGGGTCCCGTTCATGCGCTTCCAGGCGGCGATGGTCTCGGTCGTGCGTGCGGCGTAGTCGTCGATGGACAGTGCCGGCCAGATGGTCGAGGACCCTTCGACCAGGAGCTCGGTGCGGAAGAAGCCCGGCTCGACGATCGTCGTGGTGATGCCGAACGGTTCGACGTCGGTGCGGAGGGTCTCCATCCACCCCTCGAGCGCGAACTTCGACGACGCGTAGGCGGAGCAGAAGTCGACCCCCATGAGTCCGGCGGTGGAGGTGATCGTGATCACGCGGCCACTGCGCTGCTGCCGCATCACGGGCAGGATCGCGCGCGTGACGGTGAGGGGGCCGAAGAAGTTGACCTCCATCTGCTGGCGGTACTGCTCGTCGCTGATCTCCTCGAAGTAGCCGGCGGAGAACATGCCGGCGTTGTTCACGAGGACGTCGATGCTGCCGAACCGCTCGACCGCGGCGGCGGCTGCGTCGTTCGCGGCTGCCGGGTCGGTGATGTCGAGCGAGAGCGGGAGGAGGTCGTCGTGCTCACCGAGTGCCTCGGTGACGCGGGCCGCGTCACGGGCGGTGGCGACGACGCGGTGACCGGCGTCGAGTGCGGCCTGGGCGATGTCGACGCCCATCCCGCGGGCTGCTCCGGTGATGAACCAGACGGTGTTGTCAGTCATGGTGGTGCCTTCCTGCTGCGCGGTCGCGCTGTTGCTCCTCCAGTGAAACCCGAACCGGCCGGTCGAGAGGTGCCACGTCTGTGGGGGTACCGACGCTGACCCTCTGGCCGCGGATCGGCGACGTATGGTCGTCGGCATGGACAACCGCGACGAGCTCCGCGCGTTCCTGACCTCGCGTCGGGCCCGGCTCACGCCACAGGCTGTCGGGCTGCCGGACTTCGGCGGCCGTCGACGGGTTCCGGGGCTGCGACGTGAGGAGGTCGCGCTCCTCGCCGGGATGAGCGTCGAATACTACAAGCGACTCGAACGGGGCAACGCGACCGGGTTCTCCGACGTCGTCCTGGACGGCATCGCACGGGCCCTGCGACTCGACGAGGCCGAGCACCGGCACCTGTTCGACCTCGTCCGGACGGCGAACGACGGCGACCGGCCGAGGGCCCGTCGTCCGATCGCGCGCACCACGCAGGTGCGCCCCACCGTGCAGCAGACCATCGACGCGATGTCGAGCGTCCCGGTCTTCGTCCAGAACGGCCGCCTCGACGCGGTCGCCACGAACGCACTCGGTCGTGCGCTGTTCTCGGAGATGTTCACGCACCCGCAGACGACCGTCAACGCGGCCCGCTACGTGTTCCTCGACCCGCGAGCGCAGACCTTCTACCGGCGCTGGGAAGCCGACGCCCGGCAGATCGTGGCGATCCTGCGGGCAGAGGCCGGTCGCTCGCCGTACGACACGGCGCTCAGTGGGTTGGTCGGGGAACTCTCCACCCGCAGTGACCTGTTCCGCCGGCTCTGGGGCGCCCACGACGTCAAGGAGCACCGGACCGGACGGAAGATCGTCCACCACCCGGTCGTCGGCGACCTCGACCTGACCTTCGAATCGATGGAACCGGCGTCGGACCCCGGCCTGACCCTCCTCGCGTTCTCGGCCGTGCCCGGCACCCCCTCCCACGAAGGCCTGCAACTGCTCGCGAACTGGGTCGCCACCGAGACGACGTCGCCGGGACCGACCGCAGCGGAGTCGTCGGTCTAGCGTTGCACCGTGGACGATGACGTCACGGCAGGCGCAGCGGAGCGCACGACGGCAGGAGCAGGACCCCGGATGACCGATCCCGACGACTCGACGCAGCAGGTGTTCCTCCACCGCAACCGCGTCCGACTGCAGTCCCTCGTCGACCGGGTCGTGCCCGCCGACGAGTACCCGTCGGCGTCCGAGGCCGGCGCGCTCGAGTTCCTGGCGTCGGTCCTCGACGAGCGTCCGGACTGGCTCGACCGGATCCGTGCGGTCGTGGACGGCCACGACCAGGACGACGACCCCGACTGGGCGTGGTTCGCGGGGATCGTCGCCGCCGGCTACTACGCCGACGCGGGCAACGGCGGCAACGCCGGCGAACGCTCGTGGGAGATGGTCGGCTGGCAGCCCGAGCCGCCGGCGGGGTGGAGTGTCCCGGTACCGGTGCCCACGGCGCAGCCGGTGGTGGTTCGCCCGGCGGAGTTGGCCGAGCGGTACGACGCGATCGTCATCGGATCGGGTGCCGGTGGGGGTGTCGCGGCGTGCGGGCTCGCCGAGTCCGGGCGCCGCGTCCTCGTGGTCGAGGCCGGGTCCTGGCCGGGCACCGCCGACCTCGCGCAGGACCACATCCGCAATCCCCGGTCGACGTGGGGGCTCGCACCGCGGTCCGGTCCCGTCGACCTCGGCAACCCGCGCGTGATCGCCTCGCCCGAGGGAGACCGGGTCGCCCGGCCGTCCGACTGGGACTGGCACAACAACGCCTTCACGGCTGGCGGTGGCACGAGGGTCTACGGCGCGCAGGCGTGGCGGTTCGCCCCGAGAGACTTCACGATGGCCACCGACCACGGCGTGCCGGACGGCAGTGCCCTGGCGGACTGGCCGATCGGCTACGCGGACCTCGAGCCCTGGTACGAGCGGGCGGAGTGGGAGCTCGGCGTGAGCGGCGACGGCGACGGTCCGTGGGCCGGTCCCCGCACCCGGGCGCTGCCGATGCCGGCGGTGGCGGCGGGGCCCGCGCGGGAGCGGTTGGCGCGGGCCGCGACCGAGCTCGGCTGGTCGACGGTGCACGTCCCGCTGCTCGTCAACTCGGTCCCCTTCCTCGGGCGGGGAGCGTGCGAGCAGTGCGGGATGTGCGTCGGGTTCGCCTGCCCCGTCGACGCGAAGAACGGCAGCCAGAACACGATGCTCCCCCGGGCCGTCGCCACCGGCAACGCGTCCGTCCTCCTCGAGACCCGGGCCGCGCGGATCCGGACGGACCGGTCCGGCCGCGTCGTCGGGGTCACGCTCGTCGGGACGGTCGACGGCGTGGACTGGCGTTCGGACGTCGACGCGGCGGAGGTCGTCGTCGCGGCGGGAGCGGTGGAGTCCGCTCGGCTCCTCCTCAACAGCCGCAGCGAGCAGGAGCCGAACGGGCTCGGCAACGGCCGGGACCAGGTCGGACGGCACCTGCAGGGGCACCGGTACGGCGGCGCGATGGGCATCTTCGACGACGTCGTCGAGGACGGCCTCGGGCCCGGGCCGTCCATCGCCACGACCGACTTCCGGCACGGCGTCCCCGGGCAGATCGGCGGCGGGATCATCGCGGACGAGTTCGTCGCGACGCCGTCGAACACCTACGCGTACCTCACCGGCTTCGGGCTCCTCCCCCGTGCGGGCATCGACAGCAAGCACGGGATGCGCGACCTCGCCCGCCGGAGCATGCGGCTGATGGGGCCGATCCAGGAGGTCACGTCCGCCGACTCCCGCGTCCGCGTCGACCCCGCCGTCACCGACCGGTGGGGCGTCCCCGTCGCACGGTTCAGCGGTGGTCCGCACCCGGAGGACACCCGTGCCCGCGACCACACCAGTGCGCGGAGCGGGGACTGGCTCCGAGCCGCGGGTGCGACGCGGGTCGCCGAGATGCACGGGGAGCTGACCGGGACGAGCGGTGGGCAGCACCAGGCCGGGACCCTCCGCATGGGCGACGACCCGCGCACGTCGGTCGTCGATCCGTTCGGCCGGGTGTGGGGACACGACAACCTGCGCGTCGCCGACGGGTCGGTGCACGTCACGAACGGCGGGGTGAACCCGGTGCTGACGATCTTCGCGACGGCGATGCGGACGATCGACGACATGATCCGGTGACGTCGGGCGTCCCGGACGCTACCCGCGGCGACGGGTGCGGGGGCCCGGCGGGCCCGGCGGGTCCGGCGGGTCGGGCGGGTCCGGCGGATCGGTCGGCTCCGTCGGCTCCGTCGGCTGACCGAGGACGGTCCGTCCGGCGAGCACGGCCAGCGCGACCTCGGTGACCGGGAGCCGGTTCCGCCGCGCGTGGTCGCGCAGCAGCGAGAACGCGGTCGCCGGGTCCACGCCGTTCCGGTTGGCGAGCCACCCCTTCGCCTGCTCGATGACCGTCCGGCTCTCGAGTGCCGCCTGCAGCTGCGCCTGCGTCGTCACGGCGTCGTCGATGGTCCGCTGCTGCACGACCGAGATCGCGGCGATGTCCGCCAGTGCCCGCGCGGCGACGAGGTCGTCCTCGTTGAACGCACCCGTGGACTCGCCGAACAGGTTGAGCGACCCGATGACCGTCGCCCGGAGCCGCAGCGGGATCGAGTGGACGGCGCGGTACCCGGCGTCCGCAGCGGCCCGGGAGAAGTGCGGCCATCGAGACTCGGCGGCCAGGACGTCGGGGATCGAGACCACGGTCCCCGTCCGGGCGGCTTCGAGGCAGGGTCCGTCGCCGACCTCGAGCTGCAGGAGTTCGAGCAGTCCGCTGTGGTGCCCCACCGAGGCGGCGATGTGCAACCGGTCGTCCGACCCGAACAGCATCAGCCCGGCGGCCTGCACGTCGAACAACGCCGCCGACTCGTCCACGAGGAGCTGCAGGCGGCCCGCGAGGTCCCGTGGACCGGTGGCACCGCCGACCAGTTCGATGATCGTGTCGAGCAGTCGTCGTTCGCGGTCGACACCCAATGGGTCACTCCAGATGCGGTGATCAGAAGTGGCCGGTCGTGCGCTGCTCCAGCGGTCGGGGACCGCGTGGTCCCACCGTACGGCCCGCACATGCGAACGCACCCGGGCGTCCGACGTGCCTGACCAGCGCACAACGGAAGGCACCGC
>NZ_MJGQ01000040.1:0-322 GCF_001865095.1 Curtobacterium sp. MCBA15_013
GCGGTTCATGCGCGACGAGGTGCTGTCCGCCGTGCAGGAGCTCGGGCCGATCGCCGACGAGCTGGACCTGTCGATGGCGCAGCTCGCGGTCGCCTGGGTGCTGCAGAACCAGAACGTGGCGTCCGCGATCATCGGCGCCTCGCGTCCGGAGCAGGTGCACGACAACGCCGGCGCTGCCGGGGTGACGATCCCCGCGGAGCTGCTGTCCCGCATCGACGATGCCCTCGGCTCGGTGGTCGAACGCGACCCGGCGAAGACCGAGGAGAGCAGCCCGAAGACGCGCGAGGCGTAGGTGCCCGTCCCAGGAGGCGCGGTGCGGGTC
>NZ_MJGQ01000040.1:921-1652 GCF_001865095.1 Curtobacterium sp. MCBA15_013
CGCACCGCGCCTCCTGGACGTGGTCGCGTCACGACCAACGCAAAAAGGCCCCCTACCGGAGTAGGGGGCCTTTCACCGTGGCTGGACACGGCATCGATCCGTGGACCTTTCGATTTTCAGTCGAACGCTCTACCAACTGAGCTATCCAGCCGTGGCGACCCTGACGGGACTTGAACCCGCGACCTCCGCCGTGACAGGGCGGCACGCTAACCAACTGCGCTACAGGGCCATGTTGTGTTGTGTTGTTTGGTAGTGCTCTGCTTGCTTGCTCACTCTGCGAGGAGTGACCCCAACGGGATTCGAACCCGTGCTGCCGCCGTGAAAGGGCGGTGTCCTAGGCCACTAAACGATAGGGCCGCAAGCGGTGCTTCGCGCTACCGATGGACAAGCATACGGATGCCTCCCGGGATTCACAAATCGAGCCGCTCCACCGCGGAATCCCCGGCGTGTCGCGGTGTCGCCGCCCGGGCGCAGGGCTTCACTCACCCTGGGGCACCAGGCCCCGATTCGTGCTGTCGATGTTCCGATGCGACCATCGTCGTCGGTCCCGTGCCCCTCGTGCGAGGGGGTGTGCGGGTGCGACACCTGTTGTTACTGTTGCGCTTGTTAACAGTGTTACGTGCGTGAGCCTTGCCGCGCTGTTACGAAATCGAGATGTATGTCGACCTCACCATCGCTCTCACTCCGCCCCCGTCCCCGCCGCCGCTTCATCGCCGCCGCGGTCGCCGTCG
>NZ_MJGQ01000040.1:2324-4082 GCF_001865095.1 Curtobacterium sp. MCBA15_013
TCGCCGCCGCGGTCGCCGTCGCGCTCACCGCCGGCACCCTCGCGGCCCTCGCCCCGGTGACGTCGGCCAGTGCGGCGTCGTACCCGAGCTGGTCGGACGTCGAGAAGGCCAAGGCGTCGAAGTCGGCCCAGCAGGCGAAGGTGACCCAGATCCAGGGGCTCATCGCCGACCTCACGGCGAAGGCCTCCGCGGCGCAGAAGTCCGCCGAGGCCGCCGGGACGGCCTACCAGACCGCGCAGACGAAGTACGACGACGCGACGCTGACCCAGAAGAAGCTGCAGTCCCAGGCGGACGACGCCGAGAAGACCGCGACCGCGTCCGAGGCGCAGGCCGGTCAGCTCGCGGCGCAGCTCGGGCGGGCGAGCGCGAACGACGTGACGACCGACATCCTCACGCACCCCACGAAGTCGGGTGACCTGCTGTACGAGCTCGGTGCGATGTCCAAGCTCAGCGAGCAGGCCGACGGCATCTACGCGCAGGCGTCGCAGGACCGCGGCGTGGCGCAGGGCCTCGCCGACAAGGCGGACCGCGCCAAGGAGGCCCTCGGCGACCTCGCCGACCAGGCACAGCAGAAGATGCAGGCCGCACAGACCGCCGCCGACCAGGCGCAGTCCTCCGTGGACGCCCAGGCGGACAACAAGGAGCGACTCGAGGCGCAGCTCACCCTGCTCACCACGAGCGAGCAGAACGTCGAGGCGCGCTACAACAAGGGCGTCCAGGTCGAGAAGGCCCGGCTGGCCCGGATCGCGGCAGCGGCAGCGAAGGCCGCGGCGACGAGCCAGGGCGGGACCGGTGGCGGTTCGCCGAACTCGTCCGGCTGGGTCCGCCCGACCGGCGGGTACCAGACGAGCCCGTTCGGCTACCGACTCGACCCGTACACGAAGAACTACGCCCTGCACGCAGGCGTCGACCTCGCTCCCGCCTGCTACGCCCCGATCTACGCGGCGGCGTCCGGCACGGTGACGTTCGCGGCGAACGGCGGCGGCTACGGCAACGAGGTCGTGCTCGACAACGGCGGCGGCATCTCGACCGCGTACGGGCACATCGTCGACGGCGGCACGCTCGTGTCGGTCGGCCAGCACGTCACCGCCGGGCAGCAGATCGCCAAGGTCGGTTCGACCGGGTGGTCGACGGGTTGCCACCTCCACTTCGAGACCCGGGTCAACGGTTCCGCCGTCGACCCGGTCCCCTTCATGGCAGCGCGGGGGATCTCGGTATGACCGTGTGCGCGCCCGAAAGGCCCTGAACGCCGTGAAGCACTCCGCTCGCACCCTGTCCTGTGGGATCGCGGTGGTGGCCGTCCTCGGGATCGGTCTCTCCGTCGTGGTCGCCGGCCCGGCCCAGGCGGCACCGTCCGCCCCGAGCTGGGACGACGTGCGAGCGGCGAAGGCGGACACCGCCGAGGCCCAGTCCACCGTCGACGAGCTGAGCACCCGGCTGCAGACCCTGCAGGACGCTGCCGACAGCGCACAGGTCGCCGAGCTCCAGGCCGGTCAGACGTACGCCCTCGCGTCGTCGCAGCAGCAAGACGCGCAGGCCACCCTGGACGACCTCACCGCGCAGTCGAAGCGGGCGGAGCGGACGGCGGACGCCTCCGCGCAGCAGGTCGCCGGCCTCGTGGTCGAGCTGTCGCGCACCGGCGGCGGGGACCTGTCCGCGGCGATGCTCATCGACTCGCGGGACTCCAAGGACCTGCTCTACCGGGTCGGCACGATGTCGCACCTGTCCGAGCGCTCCGCGACCGTCCTCGCCCAGGCC
>NZ_MJGQ01000040.1:4829-5188 GCF_001865095.1 Curtobacterium sp. MCBA15_013
CGGACACGACGAAGGCCGCCCTCGCCGAGGCGAACGACACCGCAGCGTCGGCGCAGGCACGCGTGCAGCGGGAGCAGGACCAGCAGGACGAGGTGCTGCAGCAGCTCGCGTACCTCAAGGGCACGAGCGTCGCCACCGAGGCCGCCTACTGGACCGCGCAGCAGGCGAAGCGGGCGGAGGCGCAGCTCGCGTCGAACACCGGTGGCTCCGGGGCGACCGCGGCCACGGGCACCGGCACGGGCTCGGGCTCGGGTGGGGGCGCCGCGAGCAGCACGCCGAGCACGGGCGGCGGCACGAGCACCCAGCCGAGCGCCGGCGGCGGCACCACCGGCGGCACCAAGCCCAGCACCCCGACCACA
>NZ_MJGQ01000040.1:5915-6365 GCF_001865095.1 Curtobacterium sp. MCBA15_013
GACGACCCCGACCGCGCCGAGCACCCCCTCGAAGGCAGCCGGCGCGATCTCCTACGCCCGCGCACAGATCGGCGACGCGTACCAGTTCGGCGGTGCGGGCCCGAACACGTGGGACTGCTCCGGCCTCGTGATGATGGCCTACAGCTCGCAGGGCATCGCCACCGGTGGCCACAACGTCGTCTGGCAGTACAACTACTTCAAGTCGATCGGCCGCCTCGTGCCGATGTCGCAGCGGCAGCCCGGCGACATCCTCTTCTACTCGTACAACGGCACCGTCAACGAGGCCTACCACGACTCGATCTACACCGGCAACGGCATGATGGTCGAGGCGGCGAACCCGCAGCGCGGCGTGCTCGAGCGGGCGATCTGGACCCCGGGCCAGCTGCTGCCCTACGTCGCACGGCCGAGCGGTTCGCTCTAGCCGCACGCAAGAACGACGAGTGCGCACGA
>NZ_MJGQ01000040.1:6989-7762 GCF_001865095.1 Curtobacterium sp. MCBA15_013
GGGATCGTGCGCACTCGTCGTCAGGCGGTGCAGTCCCGGTCGAGCCGGAACGGGACCGGGAGCGTCAGCGACCGGCGGGCACGTACGCGGCCTGGCCGGCCGTGACGATCGCCTCGGCCTCGGCGGCGTCGCCCCAGCCCTCGGCCTTGACCCACTTGTTCGGCTCGAGGTCCTTGTAGCGCTCGAAGAAGTGCGCGATCTCGGCCTTCGTCTGCTCGTCGACGTCCGAGATGTCCTGGATGTGCGCCCAGCGCGGGTCCTTCGCGGGGACCACGAGGACCTTCGCGTCGTTGCCGGCCTCGTCGCTCATCTTGAAGACGCCGACCGGGCGGACCTTGACGCCCACACCGGGGAACGTCGGGTACTCGAGGAGCAGCAGCGCGTCCACGGGGTCACCGTCGTCGGCCAGGGTCTTCTCGAAGAACCCGTAGTCGGTCGGGTACACGAACGAGGTGAACAGCACGCGGTCGAGGTACACGCGACCGGTCTCGTGGTCCACCTCGTACTTGTTGCGGCTGCCCTTGGGGATCTCGACGACGACGTCGTACGCGGCCATGTTGCGCTCCTGGTCTGATGTGCGGGAAGAAAGCGCGGCTAACGTTACCGGGTGAACACTCCGCGTCCCCGGCTCGACCCTGCGGTCGCCGACACCCGTCGCGCGGTGCGCTCCTTGCTCGCGCAGGCGCTCGACGAGGGCACGGTGCGCCCCGGAGACCTCGTGCTCGTCGCGCTGAGCGGCGGACCGGACTCGCTCGCGCTCGCCGCGGCCACCG
>NZ_MJGQ01000041.1:0-1053 GCF_001865095.1 Curtobacterium sp. MCBA15_013
ACCACGAGCGACACCGCCACGGCGGTCGAGCGGGAGCGGTGCACGCTCCGGCGACGGATGCGTCGTTCGACGGAACCGTTGCTCATGATGGCCTCCTAAGCGATCCGGGACTGGTGCTCGCGCACGATCCCGGTGAGTTCGATGTGGGCACGACCGACGCGGCGGCCGGTGAGTTCCCCGACACGGCCCTTGACCTCGTCCGCGACCCGGGCGGTGCGGGTGACGATGTCGTCGCCCGCGGCGATGGGGCCGGTGATGTCGAGCGCGAGCGCGCCGGAGGTGTCGCCGAGACCGACGCGCACCCGCTTGGCGGGGGCGCCGAGCCGTTCGGCTGCGACGGCCCGCGCCAGCGAGGTCAGTGCGCGAGCGGTGATCTCGACACGGCCCGGGACGTCCGGGCCGGCGTTCACCGGGAGCTCCGGCGTCCGGTCAGCACGTCGGCGAGGGCACCCCGGTCGATGCGGCCGGTGACCAGCGCGGCCACGAGAGCCCCGACGGCACCGAACACGACCACGAGCACGAAGCCCCAGAACCCGAACTGCAACGCCACGACGGCGAGGATCGCCCCGATGAGGGCTCCGATCAGTGTGTTGCTCATGCGACTCGCGCTTCCTTCTTCTCGTCGTCCTTGTCGTCGTCGTCACCCGGGATGAACACGTCCTGCACGGTCACGTTCACCTCGGCGACCTCCATACCCACGATCTGCTCCAGCGCACGAGCAACACCGGCGCGGACACCGTCAGCGACCTGCTGCAGGGCGACGGGGTACTCCGCGACGATCACGATGTCCGCGGCGACCTGCTTCTCGCCGACCTCGACCTTGACGCCCTGACCGAAGTCACGCTGCCCGATCGCGTCACGGATCGCACCGATCGCACGCGCCGCACCGTTACCGAGGGAGTGCACCCCGTTCACCTCACGCGCAGCGATCCCGGCGACCTTCGACACGACCGTGTCATCGATCGTGGTCTTGCCCGTGACGCCGCCGCTGTGGGTGCCCGTGTTCCGAGCGACCGCCGAAGCCGTCGCAGCCGAAGCAGTCGTGGTGGTCGT
>NZ_MJGQ01000042.1:0-650 GCF_001865095.1 Curtobacterium sp. MCBA15_013
CGGCACCGACCCCGGCGACGGGAACGGCGCTGGCGACGGCACCACGCCCGTCTCGGTGACCACCCCGGCCACCGGGGCCGGCGCGGCCGTGGCGACCAGCGCCTCCCGGCCCGCGACGGTCGTCGCGACGACCGCCGGTGCCTCGACGGTCGTCCAGGCCGCCGTCCGCACGGTGGCTGCGTCGAGCAGCCAGCCGGCCCTCGCCTACACGGGAGCGTCCTCGCCGGTCGTCCCTGCCGGCATCGCCCTGCTGCTGCTCCTCGCCGGAGCGGGGACGCTGGTGCTGCGCAAGCGGCACTGACGTCCGACGGGCTCGAGGGGCACCGCGCCGCGGTGCCCCTCGTACCCGTGCCCGCCGTCCGCCGGACCTGTGTCCGCCGTCCGCCTTCCGCTGGATGAACGCCGAAGGCTCTCTGGGAGCCGACCATGGCGAACCTGTGCGGAGCAGAAGCGCCTCCGAGGCCGCCCGGCAGCGGGGCAGCGCCACGATGAGAGCGTGCTCCACGACCTCCTGCGCATCCCCATCACGGGCTCGACCGTCCTCGTACCGGTCGACGTGCTCGCCGCCGTCCTCGTCGTGTGGGCGCTCCTCGCCCGGCCGCGGTCGCTCGGCCGCGTCCTCGTCCGGATCGCCGCCCTCGGCGTCGGTG
>NZ_MJGQ01000042.1:1315-1647 GCF_001865095.1 Curtobacterium sp. MCBA15_013
GCCGCCCTCGGCGTCGGTGCGGTCGCCGGGCTGGCGCTCGTCTGGTGGTTCGGCGACGTCCAGGACGCGTTCGGTGTCGCGTTCACCTCGGTGACCCGGATGTGGGTCGCCCTGGCGTGCGCCGGGATCCTGCTGCTGGTCGTGCTGCTCGTGCAGGGCGGCTGGACGGGTCGGGTGGTCGCCGGGGCCGCTGCCGCGAGCCTGCTGCTCGCAGCGGGTCTCGGCATCAACGTCGACTTCGGCTTCTACAAGAACGTCGAGCAGGCCATCGCCACGAACCCCTACAAGACGCGGACCCTGGCGGAACGGGACCCCGCGGTCGAGCGGCTCGT
>NZ_MJGQ01000042.1:2335-2864 GCF_001865095.1 Curtobacterium sp. MCBA15_013
CCCCGCGGTCGAGCGGCTCGTCGACCTGCACGACTGGCACGCCCCGGCGGACATGCCGAAGGAGGGCGAGACGTTCAGCGTGACGATCCCCGGCACGATCTCGCACTTCCACGCCCGGAAGGCCGTGGTGTGGCTCCCGCCGGCCGCGCAGGTCCCGAACGCCCCGGCGCTGCCCGTGCTCGTCGCACTCTCCGGGCAACCCGGCGAACCGGCCGACCTCTTCCAGACCGGCGACATCGGCCACTACCTTGACCGGTATGCAGCAGCGCACGACGGCCTCGCCCCGATCGTCGTCGCCCCGGACCAGCTCGGCGCCCCGAACCGCAACCCGATGTGCGTGGACTCCCGGCGGCTCGGGCGCAGCGAGACCTACGTCATGACGGACACCGTCGACTGGATCCGGAAGCACCTCGCGGTCGCCACGGCACCGACGGGCTGGGGCGTGCTCGGCTTCTCCGAGGGGGCCACCTGCGCGATGCAGTTCTCGTCCGCCCACCCCGACGTCTTCGGGTCCGCGCTGGCGATCTCG
>NZ_MJGQ01000042.1:3525-4409 GCF_001865095.1 Curtobacterium sp. MCBA15_013
GCGATCTCGAGCGAGATCGCCCCGAAGAACGGCAGCCTGCAGCACACCATCGCCGTCGGCTTCGGCGGTTCCCGCTCGGCCTACGACGCCGCGACGCCGGTCGCCGAGATGCGCGCACACGGCCGGTACGCCGACCACCTCGTCGTGTTCGGGGTGGGCGGGGACGACGCCCCGTACAAGGCGTCCACCGCCACGCTCCGTGCGGCGGCCGAGCGGGAGGGCATCGCCACGCAGCTGGTCGTCTCCCCGGGGTCGGCGCACGACTGGAACACCGTCCGCTACGTGCTCGCGCACGGCCTCCCACCGGTGCTCGACCACCTCGGGCTCCCCGCGAGCGGACCGCTGTGAGCGGCGTCGCATCGGCAGTGGCGACGGTCCGCCGGGTCGTCGTCACCCGCCCGGTCACCACGGCGATCGTCGTGCTCGTGCTGGCGACCTCGACGCTCGCGTTCGTGCTCCGGCTGGAACACGGAGCGCACGCGACCGTGTTCGGTCCGTTCCGGGTCTTCGCGGCGTCGACCGGCGTGCTCGCCCTGCTGCTGACGCTCGCCGGGGTGGTCGTGCTCGTCGGGGCGTCGGAGCGGCTCATGGGGTCCTGGCGCACGGCACTGGCCTTCGTGGTCACGACCATCGTCGGTACGGGCATCGCCGCGTTCGCCGTGCTCGTCGACCTCGACGGCAAGGGCGCCGTGCCGATGGTGCTCGGCCGGGCGACGAGCTTCGACCCCTGGACCGCCATCGTCGGCACGGTCGTCACCGCCAGCGCCTTCGCGGGGACGCTGTGGCGGCGGCGGATCCGGGTGAACGCCCTCGCCGTGGTCGCCGCCCTCCTGCTCTACGCCGGGCACGTCTCCGACCTGTCCGCCGTCCTCGCCGCGGCCGCC
>NZ_MJGQ01000042.1:5063-5622 GCF_001865095.1 Curtobacterium sp. MCBA15_013
CCGTCCTCGCCGCGGCCGCCGGGTGGTTGCTCGGCGAACTCCTGCGCCGCACGCCGAAGCGGCAGGGCTGGGTGCGCAGCTCGCACCGCGAGATCCGGGTGCTGCTCGGCACCGCGGTGCTGGTGTCCGCCGTCGGCCCCGTCATCGCGCTGGTGTCCCGCGCGCGGGTGGGGCTCCTCGCACCGATCGCCGCGGTCGTCGGCGCCGGCCCCGTCACCCCGGTGCGGGGCTGCCGTGCGGACGCGGTCGCGGGGGAGTGCCTCCGCGGGCTCCTGTCCTTCCGTGCGACCGACCCGTGGACCCTCGTGCTCGCCGTTGCGCCCCTGCTCGTGCTCGTCGTCGGCGGACTCGGGCTCTTCCGCGGCAGTCGCTTCGCGGTGTGGCTCGTGGTCGTCGTCGACACGGTGACGGCCATCGCCGCCGCGATCACCTACGGCCTCGTCCCGGGGCGCGTCGTCGCGCAGCACGGCCTCGAGGACCAGTTCGTCACCGACGTGTCCATCGTCGCGTCGATCGTCGTCCCGCTCGGGACCGCGGTCGTCCTCGTCGTGCTGCGGCG
>NZ_MJGQ01000042.1:6266-7220 GCF_001865095.1 Curtobacterium sp. MCBA15_013
CGTCCTCGTCGTGCTGCGGCGGTCCTTCACGGTGCTCACCAGCCGGCGCCGCGTCGTCGCCTTCGCGGTCACCGTCGGTGCGGCCGCGGTCGGCATCGTCGTCGTGGTGCTGGTCGTCGCCGCGTCCTCGGCGCACCACGTCGAGGACCCCCTGCGGCTGGCGCTCGCCGCCCTCGGCCCGCTCGCACCGGTGAGCTTCTGGGACCGGCTCCCGTCGCTCGACCACGCGCTCCGGCTCGTGCTCGGGCTGAGCGGACCGGTGCTCTGGCTGGTCGTGGCGATCGCCGCCGTCCGGCCGACCGGGGCCGTCGAACCCGACACCGACGCCGACGCTGCACACGCCGACCGCGAGCGCGCCCGCGCCCTGCTCGTCGCCGGTGGCGGGGACGCGTTCGGCTGGATGACGACCTGGCAGGGCAACGCCTACTGGTTCGCCGAGGACGGTCGCGCCGGCGTCGCCTTCCGCCGCAACGGCCGCGTCGCGGTGACGGTCGGCGGGCCCTTCGGCTGGCCCGACGCCCGCACGGCGGCGATGACCGCGTTCGCCCGGTGGTGCGACGACAACGGCTGGACGGCGGTCTTCTACGGCATCGGTGCGGAGACCGCCGGGGTGCTCACCGCGCAGGGCTGGGCGACGCTCCCGGTGGCCGAGGACGCCGACTTCGACCCCCGGACGTGGACGACGAGCGGGAAGAAGAAGCAGGACGTCCGGACCTCGGTGAACAAGGCGGCGCGCGAGGGCCTCACCGCGACCTGGTCGAGCTGGCAGCAGCTGCCCGCGTCCACCACCCGGCAGATCGAGGCGATCTCCGAGGAGTGGGTCGCCGAGCGCGAGCTGCCCGAGATGGGGTTCACCCTGGGCGGGGTCGACGAGATGCGCGACCCCGCGGTGCGCACCCTCGTCGCGCAGGACCCCGAGGGCACGGTGCTCGCGGTCACCAGCTGGTTGCCGGG
>NZ_MJGQ01000043.1:0-208 GCF_001865095.1 Curtobacterium sp. MCBA15_013
GTCGAGTGGGGAGTGCGTCTGGTCCTTGAGAACTCAACAGCGTGCACATTGTCAATGCCAATTTATTGACCCCGTGACTCATCAGCTTGCTGGTGGGTTCGGAGACAATTCCTTTTGGATTGAAGATTGTCAGTAGACAGTCAACAGTCAGAATCAACTCGCTGACATCTTCGGGTGTTGGTTGTAATTTTTTACGGAGAGTTTGATC
>NZ_MJGQ01000044.1:0-1291 GCF_001865095.1 Curtobacterium sp. MCBA15_013
CATCACCCACACCTTCACCGGACGTTGACGTCGGACGGGAGGCGCGGATCACGCGAGCTGGTCGGCTCACGTGATCCGCGCCTCCCGTCTGTACGCTCGTTCCCATGCCGATCCCGGAGACCACCGTCGCGCACCCGACCCCCTTCGTGGAGATCCCGCGTGGCGAGTGGTCGCAGCTCGCTCCGAAGGAGCACCTGTCCCTCACCGAGACCGAGATCGTGCAGCTGCGCGGTCTCGGTGACCGCCTCGACATGCAGGAGGTGCAGGAGGTCTACCTGCCGCTGTCCCGCCTGCTGACGCTCTACGCGGCGGGCGCACGGAACCTGCACGCGTCGACGTCGGCCTTCCTGGGTGACCGAGCCGGGCGGACGCCGTTCGTGATCGGTGTCGCCGGGTCGGTCGCCGTCGGCAAGTCGACCGTCGCACGACTGCTCCGCGAGCTGACGAAGCGCTGGCCGGACACCCCGCGCGTGGAGCTCGTGACCACCGACGGGTTCCTCTACTCCAACGCCGAGCTCGAGCGGCGCGGGATCATGGACCGCAAGGGCTTCCCGGAGTCCTACGACCGCCGGGCCCTGCTGCGCTTCGTGAGCCAGGTGAAGAGCGGCGCGACCGAGGTCCGAGCGCCGTACTACTCGCACCTCGTGTACGACATCGTGCCGGACGCCGAGATCGTGGTACGACAGCCGGACATCCTCATCGTCGAGGGCCTGAACGTGCTCGCGCCGCCGGTGCACGGGCGGCTGGCACTGTCCGACCTCTTCGACTTCACGATCTACGTCGACGCGAAGACGAAGGACATCGAGGCCTGGTACGTCGACCGGTTCCTCGCGCTGCAGGAAGAGGCCTTCGCGAGCCCGGACTCGTTCTTCCACCGGTTCGCCTCGCTCTCCCGGTCGGATGCCGTGCAGACGGCGACCGAGGTGTGGCGGGCGATCAACGAGCCGAACCTCATCGAGAACGTGTTGCCGACGCGCTCCCGGGCGACCCTCGTGTTGAAGAAGGCGGCGGACCACAAGGTGTCGTCGGTGTTGCTCCGCAAGATCTGACGCGCGGGGCGCCGCGGGGCCGCGAGCGGCGCGGGGCGCCGCGGGGCGCGGGGCGCCGCCGGCGGCGGGCCGCTGCACCGAACCACGAATCCGACGTGGAACCGGGCGAGGGGGCTGGTGCGATGTCGCATCCGTGGTTCGACGCGGCTCGGCCGGTGCGGCCGGTGCGGCCGGCGCCGCGCGCCGCCGCCGCGGGGCGGCTCGAGCCGCCGCCGCACAAGCAAAGTCCGTCGGAACCACGC
>NZ_MJGQ01000045.1:0-16196 GCF_001865095.1 Curtobacterium sp. MCBA15_013
CCTCGTCGCCGGCGTCGCCGCCCAGTACGAGTCCGAGGTGGTCTACCACCAGATCCGTGAGGACCTGGAGCAGCAGGGTGTCATCTTCATGGACACCGACACGGCGCTCCGCGAGCACCCCGAGATCTTCCAGGAGTACTTCGGCACCGTGATCCCGGCCGGCGACAACAAGTTCGCCGCGCTGAACACGGCCGTGTGGTCCGGCGGCTCGTTCGTCTACGTCCCGAAGGGCGTCCACGTCGAGATCCCGCTGCAGGCCTACTTCCGCATCAACACCGAGAACATGGGCCAGTTCGAGCGGACGCTGATCATCGCGGACGAGGACTCCTACGTCCACTACATCGAGGGCTGCACCGCCCCGATCTACAAGTCGGACTCCCTGCACTCGGCCGTCGTCGAGATCATCGTGAAGAAGAACGCCCGCGTGCGGTACACGACGATCCAGAACTGGTCGAACAACGTCTACAACCTCGTCACCAAGCGTGCGATCGCGCACGAGGGCGCGACCATGGAGTGGATCGACGGCAACATCGGCTCCAAGGTGACGATGAAGTACCCGTCGATCTACCTCGCCGGTGAGCACGCCAAGGGCGAGACGCTCTCCGTCGCCTTCGCCGGCCCCGGCCAGCACCAGGACGCCGGCGCGAAGATGATCCACATGGCGCCGTACACGACGTCCTCGATCGTCTCGAAGTCGATCGCCCGTGGCGGTGGCCGCGCCGGCTACCGCGGTGAGGTCCGGGTCGACCCGGCAGCCCACCACGCGGCGAACACCGTGCGGTGCGACGCGCTGCTGGTGGACACGATCAGCCGGAGCGACACGTACCCGGCGATCGACATCCGCGTCGACGACGTCCAGCTCGGCCACGAGGCCACGGTCTCCCGCGTCAGCGAGGAACAGCTCTTCTACCTGATGTCCCGCGGCATGGCCGAGGACGAGGCGATGGCGATGATCGTCCGCGGCTTCATCGAGCCCATCGCCCGCGAGCTCCCGATGGAGTACGCACTCGAACTCAACAAGCTCATCGAGATGAGCATGGAAGGATCCGTCGGCTGATGACCGCCACCGCAGTACCCGTGCAAACCCGGTCCGCTCGACTGGCATCAACAGATCTCAGCGACTTCCCGATGCCGAGCGGGCGGGAGGTGAACTGGAAGTACACGCCGCTGGCTAAACTGCAGCCACTGCTGACCGGCCAGCTGAACGGTGCACGCTACCCCCTCGACGTGAACCACAGCGACGGAATCACCCTCCGCTGGGGACGCCACGACGACCCCCTCGTTGGCGCAGCCGGGACTCCAGAAGACCGCGCATCCGCGGCTGCGTGGGCGGCGCGAGACGCCACGCTGGTCATCACCGTTCGCGCCACCGATACGGCCGAGCAACTCATCCTCGGCCGGACGTTCGGCACTGACGCGGCCGCAGCGCACACCATCATCGTCGCGGAGCCCGGTGCGACCGGCACCATCGTCGTCAACAACACCGGTCCAGCAACACTGACGGAGAACGTCGAGATCCTCGTCGGTGACAACGCCCACCTCACCGTGCTCACCGCACAGGAGTGGGATGCGGATGCGCTGCACGCAGCAGCGCACTTTGCCGACGTTGGCCGCGACGCGCACCTGCGGCACATCGCCGTCACGTTTGGCGGCGACGTCATCCGCATCAACCCGTCAGCGCACCTCACCGGCGATGGCAGCACCGCAGAGATGTTCGGGCTGTACTTCGCCGACGCAGGGCAGCACATCGAACACCAGGTGTACGTCAACCACGATGCTCGGAACACCACCAGCGACGTCACCTACAAGGGGGCGCTGCAAGGAAGAGGTGCCCACACCGTCTGGATCGGCGACGCGCTGATCAGCCCGGACGCGATCGGCACCGATTCGTACGAGCAGAACCGCAACCTCGTGCTCACCGAAGGGACGCGAGCCGACAGCATCCCGAACCTCGAGATTCAATGCGGGGACATCATCGGCGCAGGCCACGCCTCCGCCACGGCCCGCTTCGACGATGACCAGCTCTTCTACCTGCAAGCACGAGGCATCCCGGAAGCAGACGCAATCCGACTGGTCGTCCGCGGCTTCCTCATGGCGATGCTGCAGAAGATCGGCGTGCCCGCTGTCGAAGAGCATCTCGCAGCGGAACTCGACCGCGAACTCACTGACTGACCGACGACGGAGAAAGAACCATGCCGACTCTCGCTATCCGCGACCTGCACGTCTCCATTGAAACCGAGCAGGGAACCAAATCGATCCTCCGTGGCGTTGACCTCACCATCCGTAGCGGTGAAACCCACGCTGTTATGGGCCCGAACGGGTCCGGGAAGTCCACCCTCGCATCCACCATTGCCGGACACCCGCGCTACAACGTCGACTCCGGGAGCATCACCCTCGACGGGGTCGATGTCCTCCAGATGAGTGTCGACGAGCGAGCACGCGCCGGCCTGTTCCTAGCCATGCAATACCCGTCGGAGATCCCGGGCGTCACCGTGTCTTCGTTCCTCCGCACCGCAAGAACAGCGATCGACGGGGAAGCACCGGCGCTGCGGCAGTGGATCGGCACGATGCGCGAAGCGATGCGGAACCTGCAGATGGACGCCGCGTTCGCCGAACGCAACGTCAACGAAGGGTTCTCCGGCGGCGAGAAGAAGCGCCACGAGATCATGCAGCTGGAACTGCTGCGTCCCAAGTTCGCCACACTCGACGAAACCGATTCCGGACTCGACGTCGACGCGTTGAAGATCGTGTCCGCCGGCGTGAATCGTGCGAAGGACGCGAACGACATGGGGGTTCTGTTGATCACGCACTACACGCGGATCCTGCAGTACATCCGCCCCACCCATGTGCACGTCTTCGTCGCCGGGAAGGTCGCCGACGAAGGTGGACCGGAACTCGCCGACCGCCTCGAACAGGACGGCTACGACCGCTACGTCACCGCTGCCGTATCTGCCATTTGAGACCCCTCATCCTCAACAAGGAACGAACATGACCCGCAACAACCCATTCGCTGGCCTCCCCGACGTGCCATCGTTCACCCTCACCAGTTCCACTATCGCCGAGGGCGAGCCACTCGCCGCTGCGCACCGCTCAGCATTGTTCGGAGTGCCTGGCGGGCAGGACCTCTCCCCGGACTTGACCTGGTCGAACGCGCCCGAGGGCACCCGAAGCTACGCGATCACCGCGTACGACCCGGACGCCCCCACCGGTTCCGGTTTCTGGCACTGGGCTGTGATGAACGTGCCCGCGACCGTGACCACGATCCCCGTCGGCGCCGGCGCGAAGGACTCCGACGTGCTGCCGGCCTCCGCCACACAGTTGCGCACCGACGCCGGGGTCGCCCACTACATCGGCGCCGCCCCACCGGCCGGACACGGAGCGCACCGATACGTCTTCACCGTCTGGGCACTCGACGTCGAACACGTCGACGTACCCGCAGACGCGACCCCTGCGTACCTCGGCTTCGTCATGTCTGGCCACACCATCGGTCGGGCGACGATCACCGCCACCGCGGAGACCAACGCATGACGCACCAAAGCGGGGAAGCAGTCCCCTCAGCCATCTTGAACGACGGCCAGTCGATTCCGCAGCTCGGACTGGGTACCTGGCCCATGGGGTCTGACGAAGTCCGCCCGGCGATCGCCGCGGCGTTCTACGCCGGCTATCGGCACTTCGACACCGCAGCGGCGTACGAGAACGAAGAAGGCGTCGGGCGCGCCATCCGCGACCTTCCCGCATCCCGTGACGAACTGTTCATCACGACGAAGATCCCGAACGACGCCCACGGTCTCACCGCGACCCGGGAAGCGATGGAAGCTTCACTGCGTCGACTCCGGACGGACTACGTCGACCTGGCACTCATCCACTGGCCGATGCCAGCCAACGGCGAGTACATCAACGCGTGGGTGGCGTTGACGAAGCTGCGCGACGCCGGGAAGGTTCGCTCCATTGGAGTGTCCAACTTTCAGCCCACGCATCTGCGACGGATCGTCGATGCAACCGGCGTCACTCCGGCGGTCAACCAGATCCAATGGAACCCGTACGTCCAGCAGACGGAAACCGGTCAAGCGACAACGCTGCGCGGCGCCATAGTCGCCGCATGGGCACCTCTCGCACCGAAGACGACGCTGCTCAGCGAGCCGATCATCGCCACGATCGCTGCTCGGCACAACCGGTCCGCAGCGCAAGTGGTGCTGCGATGGCACCTGCAGCAACAGCGCATCGTCATCCCGAAGTCAGCAACACCAGCACGCATTCGAGAGAACGTCGAGGTGTTCGACTTCACCCTCTCGGATGACGAGATGGAGCAGATCAGCGCGCTTCGAACTGACGGTCTCCCGGAATACCCGAAGGAGATGGCAGGCGTTCTCGGCGAATGAGCCACTGGGCACGGTCCGGGCGGCATCCAGGAGCCCGGACCGTGCCCGTCAAGTAGTGAGGGCCGCGACCGCTTCTGACATCGCCGGCCACCGGATACCCGCTTCGTCGAGCAGCCGGAAATCGTTCAAAAGCACCGAACGCATGCTGCGCTGCTTCCCAGGATGAGTTACCGGTGCAAGTGCCTGGTAGATCGCGATGGCGTCCTCGGCGTCTCCCATCGCCAGGAGCGCATGAGCGACGTTCGCCCGACACATGAGGCTGTCGCCCGACAGCCCCTTCACCGCGGCACGAAGCGCCTCCACCGGCTCATCCAAGTACAGGTAGATCTCCGCGAAGTACGAGTCCAGCGGCGGGTACTCCGGTTCCACCGTCCGAGCGTGTTCGTAGTCGGCGAGACTCTCGCGGTACTGGCCCTGCAAGATCAGTATCGCGCCGCGCTCACATAGCGGGCGAGCGGCTTCCGGTGCCACGCGGTGCGCATGCGTGAATGCGTAAACCGCCTGATCGAAGTGCCCCTGCAATCGGTGAGTTCGTCCGAGTCCGAGCCAAGCATCGACATTGTCGCTGTCGAGGCACAGCGCTCGCTCGAAGATCGCCTGCGCATCCCCATGCCGATCGGCACGGTACGCTTCCCAACCGCTCGAAACGATGCTTTTCAGGTCGTCATCCATGGAACTCCTCGGCCTACCGGGTGCGAACCTTTCAACGATAAAGGTCGGTCGGGAAAATCCGGCGGTGGTGCGGAAAACCGTGACAATGGGGTGCGGCCAGCCCTACGCAAAGATGTCGAGTGGAGCCTCCACAGCGGAGGCTCCACTCGATGCGATCAGCACGGGGCGTACCGATCACGCGACGGGTTCCTCACCAACGCATCCCGTCGAGCTCAAACAGTCACGTTCCCATGCCGAGGTGCGCGCCGCCGGCGACGTCCAGGGAGACCCCCGTGACGTACCGGTTCGCCCGGTCGGTGAGGAAGGTGATGGCGCTGGCGACCTCGTCGGGCTCGGCGAACCGCTGCATCGGCAGCTGGGCGGCGCGGGCGTCGCGAGCGGCCTGCGCGGACCCCGACTGGTCGGCGAGCTGCGACCAGAGCGGGGTGTTCACCGGTCCGGGGTTGACGGCGTTGACCGAGATGCCCGCCGGGCCGAGGATCTTCGCCATCGACCACATGATGTGGAGCACCGCGATCTTGCTGGCGTTGTAGGGCAGGTAGTCCACCCGAGCTTCCTTCGCGGCCACCGACGACAGCAGCAGGATGGTGCCGGCGGTCCCGGCGTCGCGCATCGTGTTCGCGACTTCGCGCGTGATGGTGAACGTCCCGGTGGCGTTGATGCGCATGATGCGCTCGAACTCCTCGGTCGTCGTGACGAGTGGGTCCGGGGTCCCGCCGAGTACGCCCGCGGCGTGCACGAGCACGTCGATGCGGCCGTGCTCGGCGACGACCTGTCGGACGACGTCCGCGGTGCGCTGCTCGTCGGTGACGTCGAGCTCGAGGAACCCGTCGATTTCTTGGCCGTCGAGCGGGGCGCGGTCTGCTCCGACGACGAGGTCGCCGCGAGCACGGAGTGCGGTGACCACGGCGGCGCCGATCCCGCCGCTCGAGCCGGTGACGAGCGCGATCTGGCGGTCCGCCGTTGCTGCTACTGCTTCGCTCTGCTGGACCATGTGCGTCCTTCCTGTTCCTCGGTCGGCAGCCCTGCCGCGGCGAGGATCCGATCGAGGAGTTGTTGGGTCTTCACTGCTTCCCACCCGGAGGTGAGGGGTTGCTGCCGGTCGTGGACGCGGTCGAGGAAGTGGCGGACGGCGTCGGCGAAGCCGAAGCTCTCGGTCGCCGTCGCCCAGCCGAACGCCTCGGGACTCATCGAACGCACCGTGCGGACGCCGTCGACGGTCACCGCGACGGAGTCCGGCGCGATGACCTCGGCGGAGCGCATCTGTCCGTACGCGTCGAGCTTCTCGCCCCAGGCGCCGGCGGCACGAGCCGCCACGAGAACGCCGGTGTTCCCGGTCGAGAACCGGACGAGTGCCGCGGTGCCGTCCTCCTCCCACTGGTCCGTCCCGGCGGCCGCCGCCGTCACGTCGACGACGTCCCCGCCGCAGAACCACCGGAGCAGGTCCACCATGTGGATGGCGTTCTCGAAGGTCGCCCGGTACTCCGAGCCGGCGCGGTTCTTCTGCGCGACGCAGAACGACGCGCCCGACTCCCCGAACGCCTCGCGCGCGGCGACGTAGACCGGGGCGAAGCGTCGGTTGAGCCCGACCATGAGGACCCGACCGTGCTCGTCGGCGAGTTCGGCGAGGCGGACCGAGTCGGCGGCGGAGGTGGCGAGGGGCTTCTCGCAGAACACGTCGACACCGGCACGGAGCGCGCTCTCGACGGCGGCGACGTGCTCGGAGCGCGGGGTGAGGACGAAGACCGCGTCGAGCGTCTCGGCCGCGAGCATCTCGTCGACACTGCGGTACACCGCTCGGAACCCCCACCGCCGCTGCAGGGCGCTCGGGTCGTCGCGCCGCGACACCAGCGCGCGCAGCTCGACGTCGTCACGCTGCACGAGGGTCGGCAGCTGCGCGATGCTGGCGATGTTGCCGGCACCGACCACGCCGATGCGGAGCGCGTTCACGAGCGGACCCCGGCGCCCTGGTCGGCCTCGTGCAGGTCGAGCTGGAGCAGGAGGTTCCGCAGGTGGTCGGCGCCCCGCCGGAACCCGGTCTCCGGGTCGTCGAGGTCCTGCGGGTGCCACCGGTACTCGTACTCGAGGGAGAGCACGTCGTCGTAGCCGACCTCGCGCAGGCGTCGGAGGATCCGCGACCAGGCGAGCGAACCGTCGCCGACGACGCGCGACGTGACGGCGCGCTCCTCGGCGTGCACCCGGGCCGTCTCCGAGGCGACGAACGGAGCGTTCGGGTCCTTGAACACGAGGTCCTTGACGTGCACGTGGCCGATGAGGTCCCCCTGCACGGCGAACGCCGCGTCGACGTCCTCGTCGTGGGTGAAGGTGAGGTTCGCCTGGTCGTAGAGGACCCGGACGGCGGGCGAGCCGACCGCGCGGACGAGGGCGGCCGTGTCCCGGGCGGTCTGGGTCATCGTGCCGAAGTGGTTCTCGGCGCAGAGCACGACACCGGCATCGGCGGCCGGGCCGGCGAGGTCCTGGAAGGAGCGGACGAGCTGCGACCAGTGCGCCGCGTGGTCCTGCTGGTCCGGCTGCCACGCTCCGGAGTACACGCGCACACGGTTCGCACCGATCGCGTGCGCGGTGTCGATCGCCGATCGCAGTTCGTCCACCGCGTCGCTGCGGACGCGCTCGTCGGTGGCGTTGATCGCGGTCGTGTACGGGGTGAGCCCGACGATCGGGATCCCCTCCCCGTCCGCGACCCGAGCCGCCTCGGCCGCGGCAGCCGCGTCACGGACCGGCAGGCCGCTCCGGTAGCCGTCCTGGTAGATGACCTCGGCGGCGTCCAGGCCGGCGCGGCGGAACAGCCGGAGTGCTTCGGGAACGGTCTGGTCGGGCGTGCCGAGCGTGTGGCCGGCGATCTTCATGGGAGGTCCTTCGTGGTCGTGATGGTCGGCGTCGTCCAGTCGGCTGGTCCGACCAGGCGTGGAGGGTCCTGCACCCGTGAGCGGTCGACGAACTCGAGGATGAGTCCCCAGTCGGTCCGGGCATATACCCAGCGGTTCCCGGCCACCGCGGGGCTGTCACCGGCAACCTCCTTGCGGTGCCCGAGGATCGTCACGCCCTCGAAGCGGCCGATGGCGGTGACGACGTCGTCGACATCGTCGACGACGAAGCAGAGGTGATGGCCGCCGGCGTCGCTTGCGCGGGGGAACGTGAGAGAGCGATCTGCGCTCCACCACTGGAAGAGCTCGACGTTGAGGTTCGGCGGCAGGCGGAACATCCGCAGTTCCAGGTGTGCGTCTGCTGGCACGCCGAAGTGCTCCGGCATCACCGCGGGGTCGGGACCTCTCGTGGACCGGTAGAGCTCTTCTGCGCCGAGCAGGGTGAAGAGGCGGGCTGCGGCCTCAAGGTCTGGGACGGTGAAGGCGACGTGGTCCACGTGCTGGATGCCGGGGAGGCGGTCGATGGTTTCGTTCATGGGTGCAGTTTCTGCGTGGAGGAGCGGATGAGAAGCGACGGCTCGAGGACGACGTGGTCCGGCGGGTCGCCGGCGATGAGTGCTTCGCCGAGGTCGATGGCGATACGGCCGAGGTCAGTGATGGGTTGGCGGACGCTGGTAAGTCGGGGGTTGAACTGTGCGCCGAGATCGAGACCGTCGAAGCCGATGACAGAGAGGTCCCTGGGAACTGAGAAGCCACGGGTGCTGAGCTCGGAGATGACCGAGAACGCTATGGCGTCGTTCGATGCGATCACCGCGGTCGGCCGCACCGGCTCGCGTAACCAGTGGTCCACGATGCCTGGGCCCACTTCCATTCCTCCTGCGGCCTCGAGGATGACTGGGGAGAGGCCGTGCCGGTTGGCAGCGTGTCGGTATGCGTCTCGCCGATCGTGCGCGGTGTAGGTGCCGATGATCCCCGGCGCGTATGCGATCGCGGTGTGGCCGAGACCACGGAGATGGTCGAACGCGAGCTCGATGCCGTGCGCACTGTCGACGGTCACGGTCGGCACCGTCGGATCGTCTTCGACACGGTCGATGACGACGACGCGGTTCTGGAATGCGTAGCGGCGGAGCGCTTCGAGGTCGACGCGTGTTGATGGGGCGACCACACCGAACGGGGAGTACATGGAGTGCATCGCGGTGAGATAGTTGGCGGTTTGTCCGGTGTCACCACCGGTGATGCAGAGCATCAGCTGGTACCCCTGCGCTTCGGCAGCGGCGGCTGTTGATCGAGCAAGCTCCGCAAAAAATGGGTTGGTGATGTCCGGGACGATGAGGGGTACGAGATTGCTGGAGCGTCGGCGGAGTGCTTGCGCGAGGGGGTTCACCGAGTAGCCGAGGTCGGCGGCGATACGGAGCACGTGCTCGCGGGTGCTTGCGCGAACGGCTTCCGGCTTTGAGAAGGCGCGCGACACTGTTGACCGGTGGACGCCTGCGGCGTCAGCGACGTCGTCGATGCTGACATCAGACATGAGTGACCTCGAGTTCACCTTCCGGGCCCCAGATGATCGCCATCGTGGTGAGGAGTTCCGCGAGCGTCGTCAGACCTGCGAAACCATCTGCCAGCGTGTCAGCGACCGCGGTGACGAAAACGTCGTACAGCGGGTCACTGTCGACGTTGAGGGTCGCAGTTCGAGTGTTGCCGTCGTTGTCGGTGAAGCTTGCGGCACCGTTCGTGTCCACGGAGGCGAATCCGTCCGACCCGGCGGCGGTGAAGCTGCAGTAGCGCTTCAGCGGTGACTCGGGAAACGCGTAGCCGACTTCGACGATCGCCTCGCGTCCATCCTTGGTGCTCAGCACCATCGTCGCGTGGTCGTCCACTTCCGTGTGGTGGAGGGACGCGGACTGCCGACGGACGACGTTGTCCGGACGACCGATGTGCTGCACTGTCATGTCAACGAAATGAGGTCCGAGGTTCATCAGGCTCCCGCCACCTGACCGAGCCAGCTCGAGCATCCACGGATTACCGTTGTGCTCGTACCGGGCGGGCGGTCCTGCAATGAACGCCATGCGTTCGTACGCGATCTCGCCGGCCTGCCGGAGCCAGGTGTCCACGGGGGCGCCTCGTTGTACCAGCGGCACTGTCACGGGAACGTCGGACCGGCGCGCGGCGGCCGCAATCTCTCGGACGTCGTCAACATGGAGGCCGGCAGGCTTCTCGATCACGAATGGGGTGCGCTGGCCAATGAGGGTCCAGCTGACCGCAAGCATCTCGTCGTGGGGACTGAAGACGAAGGCGACATCCACGTGGCCTGCTGCCAGAGCGTCATCGACGCTGGTCATCGCCGGTGCGTCCAATGGCGCTGCGTATGCGCGGGCAGCGTCGATGTTGGCGTCTTGCACGGCGATTACCGTGAAGCGTCGTGCGAGTCCCGCGCGGTAGAGCGGCGCGTGCCAGTGCGCAGCACCCAGCACGACCGCCGACGGCCGCCGGATCGGATCGAAGCGCTGCATGATCGATGGCTCCTCTGCCTCGTCGCGGATGGTGGCATCGCTTCAGCCCTCGGATGAGATCGATTGCTGAGATCGATTGCAGAACAGGGTGCCACACGCCGCCGCGAGGTGTCAACGAGCAGAAATGAACGCTCGCGAACGCCGGAAAAGTGGTGTATCCATCAGTGTCATGTTCCAGAAACTTGACGTCCTCAACACCATCCGCGACTCCGGCAACGTGCTCATCGTCCGACTCGACACCGCCGAGGAAGCCTTCGACGTGGCTTCTGCCGCGGTCGCTGGCGGCATCCGCGCACTCGAGATCACTCTGTCGATCCCCGGCGCACTCGGGGTCATCCAGCGGCTGACCGAGCGTTTCGCTGACGACGAAGTCATCTTCGGTGCCGGCACGGTCCTCGATGGGCACGCGGCATGGGCGAGCATCCAAGCGGGAGCGCAGTTCCTTGTCAGCCCGAACCTCAACCCGGAGATGCTCCGCGTCGCGAACCGGTACCAGATCGCCACGGTCAGCGGTGCGTACACCCCGACTGAGATCCTGAACTCGGCTGAGGCAGGCGCCGACATCGTCAAGCTTTTCCCGACGGAGGCCGGCGGCATCCCGTACACCAAGGCGCTCCTGGCCCCGCTTGCGCAGATCCCGATCCTGCCTGCCGGCGGCGTCACGACCGCGAACGTTGGCGACTGGTTCGCTGCTGGAGTCGCGGCAGTGGGCGTCGGAAGCGCCATCACGAAGGCAGGTCGAGCCGACGGTGACCTGGGCAAGGTGATGGCCGCAGCGGAAGAGTTCGTGGCCGCCATCGCACGAGTCGACCGGTGACGGCTCCGGATCGCGCTCGCCCCGTCGCGTACATCACCCTCGGTGGAGCAGGGTCGGGGAAGTCGACGCTGTCGAAACACCTCAGCGCCCTCACTGGGGCGGTCTACCTCGACAAGGACACGATCGCCGGACCGTTGGTGCGGGTCGCGCTGGAGGCGTACGGTCAAAACCCGTCGGACCGCGAATCCAACGCGCTCTACCTCGAACGGGTCATGCCAGCGGAGTACGAAACGCTGTTCGCGGCTGCTGGCCGGAACCTCGAACTCGGACACTCCGTCGTCCTCGACGCACCGTTCGTGGCGTACCTCGACGACGCCGACTTCCTGCGACGGTCCACGGAAGCGGCCGTCTGGCCCGACGTCCGCATTCGCGTGATCCATGTGCAGACATCACCCGATGTCGTCCGACAGCGGCTGATCGATCGCGGCAACGACCGTGACCGCGTCAAGCTGGACGACTGGGACGAGTACTGGAATCGCTTCGGTGTTCTCAGCTGCAGCTGGAGCACCGGCGACCACGATGTGGTCCGCAACGATGACGAATCGGCATTCGCAGCGTTACGTGACCTGGTGCAGTCCGATCTGGCTCGCCCGCTGTGACGGAACCCGCGCGTCGGAATTGCTTGTTGACATTCGGGTGAGCCCATGTGATCGTTCGTAACAGCGTTACTGGTAACGCGGTTACAGATCCACGATGGCGAGGAGATGAACTCATGGCGCTAGCCGATGACGTCGCGAACGCGATGCACGTGCTCGAGATGCTGGCACCGCACCCCGAAGGCCGAAGGGTCTCAGAGGTGGCAGAGCGCCTTGGCATCAACAAGGCCATCGCTCACCGCCTCCTCGCCGTCCTGGTCGACACCGGCTACGTCAACCAGGACCCGCGCACGTCGAGCTACTTCGCAACGCACAGCCTCGGTGCTCTCGGCCTTCGGCAGCTCTCATCGTCGGGAGTGGGCACCTGGGCGCAGCGGGCGCTGGATTCGCTCGCTGCGGAGTGCGAAGAATTGGTCCGCCTCGCAGTTGCAACCAATGACTCACTGCAGTGGATCGCGAAGGCGCAAGGCTCCAACTCGTCGTTGCGACTCGACCCTGTCATGGGTCAGGACGCCGTCCCGCATGCGACCGCCTCCGGGAAGGCATGGCTCGCCACGCTCTCCCCGGAGCGCGTCGAAGCAATCCTCGACCGTGAGGGCGAACTCAGCTCCACGCCACGGTCACCGCTTGACCGGTCGTCGCTACTCCTCGAACTCGACGAGGTCCGTCATCGCGGATATGCGACGACGTTCGAGGAGATGGACCTTGGCATCAACGCTGTTGCCGCCCCCATCTTCGGCGCCGGTCGAGGCGCCGAGGCTACGGGAACGATCAGCATCGCCGGCCCCTCTGTCCGGATGACCCGGGCTCAGATGGCCGACTTCTCGCCGCTTCTCTTGAGCGCAGCTGCCGACATCGCACGCAGCTGGCCAAGCTTCGCCTACCTTGCTGCCGACGCGGAGCTGTCCGCGTAGGTCCCCCTCGGCCGCCAACCCTCTGGCGACTGCCTACCCTCCAGCAGATTCACCGACCCGAGCAGGGCGCTGCCGCACTTCTCTGCGCCCAAAAACAAAGGAGAGCTCAATGACGACCTCACGACCTGTGTCCGACGCGACAGCGCCGGATGGCGCGAACCCCCTCGAGCACAAGGGCCGCACGAAGAACCTCGTCGCCGGCACCGTCGGACACTTCGTCGAGTGGTACGACTGGTACATCTACGGCCTCCTCGCGGCCGTCTTCTCGTCCCAGATCTTCCCCAGCCACTCACAATTCGCGTCCCTCATCGCGGCGTTCCTGACGTACGCGATCGGTTTCGTCGTCCGCCCGCTCAGCGGCATCATCATCTCCCCGATCGCTGACCGATATGGACGACGCCGCATCATGGCGCTCGGCATCTCAGGGATGGCGCTCGGCGCCCTGATCATCGGCCTGACGCCTCCGTACGCAAGTGTCGGCATCCTCGCGCCCATCATGTTCGTCGTCGCCCGTATTCTGCAGGGCATCTCCGCGGGCAGCGAAGGACAGAGCGCCATCGCGTACCTCGTCGAACATGCCCCCGCGAAGCGGCGCGGTCTCTTCGGATCGTTCACCAACCTCGCCAGCGGACTCGCCACCCTCGCAGCAACCGGCGCCGCCGCGATCGTCACGTCGGCATTCGACCCCGACGCACTCGCCTCCTACGGATGGCGTTTCCCGTTCATCTTCGGCGGCATCATCGGCGTCATCGGCCTCATCATGCGGGCCCGGTCCGACGAATCCCCGGAGTTCGAAGCGAGCGCCACTGTCGACCAGAAGTCCGCGCCGAAGAAGCTGCTCGAGCTGCTGCGGAATCACCCCAAGGCGATCATCCAGACCGCCGCCCTGTCAGCGCCCGCCGTGGCCTACTACACGTGGGCGACGTTCCTGCCGACCTACGCCAACCTCACCTCCGGTCGGGACCTCTCCTCGACACTCGTGGGAAGTGTCATCGGTCTGGTCCTCCTGGTGATCATCGTCCCGGTGACGGGCTACGTGTCCGACCGCCTCGGGCGTCGAAAGATCTTCCCGATCATCGGCGCCATCGGCATGATCGTGCTCTTCTACCCACTCTTGCTGCTGCTGAACGTCCCCGGCTTCGGCACGTACATCATCGTTGCGGCATCCGGATGGGTTGTCCTCGGCATCTGGCAGGCCGTCTACCCGACTATTCAGGCGGAGCTCTTCCCGGCGGCCGTCCGCGTCTCCGGCATCGGGTTCGCGCACCAGCTGGTCATCGCCATCTTCGGTGGTACCGCACCGCTGATCGCTGCCGCGTTCGTCGGCTCCGGACACCCGATGCTCGTCGCGGTCTACATGATCGTCATCGTTGCCGTCTGCCTGGTCGTGTACTTCACGCTCCCCGAGACCGGAAGCCGCAACCCTCAGAAGACCGTGTCCGTCACCGACAGCATCACCGTCATCGATGGCGCCGCCGGAATCGCTGACACCACTGCGGAATCGAACAGCACCAAGCGCTAGCGGCCCGCCCCAAAGCAGCGCCCTCACGCGCAGAACTGAACGGAGATCATCATGATCATCAACACTTTCTCCTACCTCTGGTCAAAGAAGGCGACCGACGCCATCGCGGAGCTCGTCGACAACGGGTACAACACCTTCGAGGTCCCCATCAGTTCCCCGCACTGCTGGCCCGAGGAAATCTCCGCCGCCGAGCGTTCCGAGACCAAGGCGAAACTCGCCGATGCCGGGGCGGCGATCAGGTCGCTGAACGCCGGCGGGTACGACATCAACCTCGCAAGCCCCGGTGCGAGCATGCGTCGGAAGAGCATCGAGCACATCAACTCGGTCATCGACCTGGCCGCCGCATGGGGGGTGCCTGAGGTCGTCATCTCGCCGGGTACCCGGCGACCGATGATCTCGCCCTCGCTCGAGGACGTCTACGGGTGGATGTACGAGAGCTTGGAGACCCTTGTCCCGTTGGCGAAGGAGGCCGGTACCCGCCTTCTGTTTGAGAACACGCCCTACTGCTTCGCGCCGACCATCGACGACCTGGTGACAATCGTCCGCACCGTGAATGACGATGCCCTCAAGGTCGTCTACGACGTCGCCAACGCGGCCTACTACGGTGAAGACCCCGTTGCCGGTCTGCTCGCGAACCACGAGTCCATCGCGCTCATGCACATCTCCGACACCGGCACGGACACGTGGGGGCATGATCCCATCGGAAGCGGCATCATCGACTGGCGTGCTCTCGGCACTGCTGTGACGTCGACGATCGGCACGGACAACGTCGTGCTCGAAGTGATCCGCGAGGAGAACACGCTCACCGAATTCGAGAACGCACTCCGTGCGCTGGAAGAAGAGGGCTGGCCCCTCGCCACCGACATTGCGTCGCGCCTGCTCGCGGGTGGGCGACGAGAGTGACGCGCCGGTTGGCCCCACGAGTCATCGGTCGAACCCCTCGAGCGATCTCCCCTCGAGGAACATGCAAGGAGGAACTGTAATGAGAGCTTTGGTCACAGGCGCAACGAGCGGTATCGGCGCAGCAGCAGCGGTGCGGCTCGCGGAAGCGGCTCTCGCCCGAGGCGAGCAGCCGCGGATCGCCGTCGCTGGACAGGAGCCCAACGCTCGACAGGAAGAAGTTGTCCAGGCCATCCGTGCGATCGGTGGCGAGGCAATCGCGCTGTCGGGGGACCTCGGCAGTGCCGAAGCCCCGGGAGAGCTGGTGGGGACCACGGTCGCCGAGTTTGGCGGCCTCGACGCGCTCGTTGCCAACGCTGGGGTCGCGAATCCGGCGCCGCTTGTGGACGTGTCCCTGGAGGACTGGGACCGCATGTTCGACGTCAACCTGCGCGGCTCTTGGCTCCTGGCGAAGGCAAGTTTCCCCTACCTGCGTGAGAGCCGTGGTGCAGCGTGCTTCACGTCTTCCATGTCAGGACAGATCCCGCACGCCGGCTCGGGTCCGTACAGCCCGACCAAAGCGGCGCTGACGCTGCTCGCGCAGACGCTTGCGCTGGAGTGGGCGCCCGATGGGATCCGGGTCAACGTCGTCTCGCCGGGTATGACGCGTACCAGCATGACGGAAAAGATGTACCTGGACCCGGCCATCAAGAAGGCTCGCGAGGAGATCATCCCGTTGGGCCGAATCGGGGACCCGATGGACATCGCCAACGTGATCGAGTTCCTTGTCAGCCCCCTCGCGGGCTATGTCACCGGCCAGGACGTTTGCGTAGACGGCGGATACACGAAGTCGATTCTGAGCCACATCCCGGGTCGACCGAAGTCCGAGTGATCGGGGCCGAAACCAGCGGCGTCTGACCACTGAATGGCTGCAGGAGCGGCCTCGGGAAGCTGCGGCGAGGGATGCATGCGTCGTGTCCACTGGCGGCCACTCGCAGGACAGCAGTGCAGGAGGGGGCGAC
>NZ_MJGQ01000045.1:16775-156487 GCF_001865095.1 Curtobacterium sp. MCBA15_013
AGGGGGCGACCATCCGGTCGCCCCCTCCTGCACTGCTTGGACGCGGTCCGAGCTCAATGCTTACCGCACTCGTTTGATTGGCATCAGGACGACTGCGCTCAGCAGGGCGAGCCCCATGGCGATGAAGAACACCGGCTCGAAACCCACGGAAGACACGAGGGCGCCGGCGGCGACCGGTGCGACGATCTGTGGCAGCGTGTTCGCAACGTTGAGGATCCCGAGATCCTTCGCGCGGTCGTCGACGGAGGGGAGCACCTCCGCCAAGAGTGCCTGGTCCACGGCGATGTAGATGCCGTAGGCGAACCCGCCGATGGCGAGGAAGGCGTAGAACGAGGCGACCTCCGCCGAGAGTGCCAGCGGCAGCGCAGCGAGCGCGAAGATCACCGAGGCGGTGATGACTACCGGCTTTCTGCGTCCGATCCGGTCGGAGATCGGGCCGGACAGCACCGTGGCGAGGCCCGACGCAATCGCCATCACGATCCCTCCGATCGCAATGACCGAACCTGCCCGCTCAAGGCTCAGGCCGAGGTGGTCGGTCAGGAGATAGAGCTGATACAGCAGGATCATCATGAAGGACAGCAGCAGCAGGAACCGTCCAACAAGAGCGAGCAGGAAGTCGCGATCCTTCGGGGGGACGAAGGTCAGCAACAGCGCTTTCAGGGATAGTGCGGCCCTGGGCTCAGCACGGTTGTCGCGCTCTGGTGACAGTGCTACGAAAACGATCATGACGACGGCGATCAGCCACGGCAACCACCGCAAACCCTCCCGCGGCATCGTGACAAGTGAGCCGCCGATGATCCCGCCCGCGCTCTGAGCGATCAGTTGACCAGCCCCGATGAGCGCGGATGCTTTCCCGAAATTGCTTCTCTGAACGCGGTCGGGCAGGACCGCGAACAGTGGTGCCAAGACGATGGCCAGCCCGATCTGGAAGGTCATCCAGAGCCCGATGAGAAGCGGGAAGTTGCTGGTGAAGGACATGCCCGTCGCGGCGACCGCGAGGACGAAGGCGCCGGACGCGATCCACGGATTCCGCTTGCCGAATCGTGAGCGGGTGCGGTCCGACAGCGTTCCGAAGATGATCGTCGCGATCATGCTCGCGAACGACCCGGCGGTGGCGAGGGCCGCGTACAGGGCAACCTTCTGAGCGGGGTCGATTTCGGTCATGAGGGCTTGGATCAACGTGCCTGTGGCTGCGAACGGCAACATCCAACCCGCATGCGCCATGAAGAGCAGCGGACCGAGCCTGCCCAGCTTCGCTGGCGGTGCGCTCGACTGATTGGTGGCGGCGTGTGCGACGTCGTAGTGAGTGCTCACCGGTGCTCCTTTGCATCGACCGGACGGTGTGTGCAGCAGCGTAGGGCAAAACCCGTACACCTGCTACATTTAATTCGTTCGCTCCCAGGAAGGTGCACCGATGCTCGGAACCATGACCGCTGCTGAGAGCACGTCGAAGCGCGCGGCGAGCAGTGCTCACCTGCTGCGCGGTGTCAACGGAAGGGCAGAGCTGATCGCCAATGGCTCACGCTTGCTGGTCCGCGGAGCTGAGGTGCACAACTCGTCAGCGTCCACATCGCGCGCGGCGAACATGGCGTTCGGACGGGTTGCCGCGCTCGGCGCGAACACCGTGCTCGCCCCGGTGACATGGGAGGAGTTCGAACCCCGTGAGGGTACCTACGACGGAAGCGTCGTCGACCGCGTCGTCGTCGCTGCACGAGAGGCGGGCCTCCATCTGGTGGTCCTGTGGTTCGGCGCATACAAGAACGGTGCGTCCGCCTACGCCCCCGGGTGGGTCAAGTCGGACGTTCATCGATTCCCGCGCTGTTGCGACGCTGCGGGAAACCTCACGCGCACCCTCTCGCCGTTCGGGGATGAGACGCGGGACGCCGACTCCCGCGCGTTCGCCGCGATGGTCGACCGCATCGAAGAAATTGACGCGTCGGAACGGACGGTCGTCATGGTGCAAGTTGAAAACGAAAGTGGTCTGCTCGGTCACTCCCGTGATCACGGGCCGGCAGCACAGGCACTGTTCTCGAGCCAGCCTCCAGCTGACGTTCTCCGGGTGAGCGGGGCCTCGGAGGCAAGCCGAACCTGGGATGACGCGTTCGGTGCGGGGCTCGCCGCGGACGAGTACTTCATGACGTGGGGGTTTGCGTCATACATCGGGGCGGTCGCATCAGCGGGACGGGACCGCACTGACCTGCCGTTCTTCACGAATGCCTGGCTGGACAGCGAAATCGACCTGCCCGGTTTCACGCTCGCGGGCGGCCAGCAGCCGGGCAGCTACCCGAGCGGCGGACCGGTCGCCGGGATGTTGCCGCTGTGGCGTGCACTCGCTCCAGCGCTGGATCTCATCGTGCCTGACATCTACTTTGGTGACTTCACCGCCATCTGCGAACGCTACGCAGCGGTTTCATTCGGGCTGTTCATACCGGAGATGCGTCGCGATGCCGTCGGCGTGGGGGATGCATTCATCGCGATCGGTCAGCACCGTGCAATCGGCGTGGCGCCGTTCGGAGTCGATTCGATGACGGACGCCGAGGCGCTGCCATTGCAAGACGCGTACGGGATTCTCGCCGCGCTCGACGCGGACCTGGCCTCCGACGACGAACGTCGTGGTTTCCATCTTGCACCGACGAGCGCGCCCGACAGCGAAGCTGTTCTGGACTTCGGCGACATCGAACTGCGGGTCCGTCGTCTGGTCCCCTTTGGAGAGGTCGTACCTACGGCCGAGGGGGCCTTCGGGATGGTGATTCGGACAGGGCCGGACACTTTCCTCATCGGCGGGCGAGGGTTCACCCTTACCTTCCACGACAGCGTGGGCCGCCGGATGGTGGGGCTCCTGTCAGTGCTGGAACATCCGGCCACGCCCGCAAAATCTGGTGAGCGGGAGGCGCTGCGACGGCTGAACGGTGACGAAACAGCCGGCGGGACCGCCGTGATCCATCCGGCCCGTGAGCAGCGTCAGTCCGACGTGTTTCCGATCCCGATGTCTGTCGAGCACACCGGGGTGTCGTCCGCGACGATCTACTTCGTCGGCTGAGCAGCGACGGCGAGGATGGCACTGACGGATGCGTCCAGCTCCTCTACGAGGTTGAAGTCGTTGTGCAGCAGCCAGCGCAGCTGCAGTCCATCCCACAACGCGATGATTCGGCGCGCCAACACCCGAGCGCCGACCGGCTCGAATGGAAGCGACGGGTCCGCGATGATCCACCCTGTCAGCTCCTGTTCGAGTCTGTCGTAGCGCGCAACCAGCCAGGCGTGGGCCGGATGGTCAGCCGCCGACGCTTCGGCACTCAGCATGAGCAGAAGCCGGAGGAGCTGCGGATGCTCCTGCCCATCTGCGGCAAACCGCGCGATGGTGCCGCGAATCCCATCGCGGGTCGCGTCAACGTTGATGCTCCGAGCGGCGTTTTCCGCAGCATGTTCCAGCACGGCCTCTAGGAGGAGCTCCTTGGAGGGGAAGTGATGCATGATGCTCGTGACGCTCAATTGCAGGTCTTTCGCGATCTGACGGAGCGAGCCACCGGCGTAGCCGTGCACGGCGAACTCTGTCGTCGCCGCTTCGACTATCTCGAGCCGCCTGCGCGGGGTCTTGGCATACACGCGGCGCGGACGACTCTCCGCTGCGGCGTCGTTCCCAAGGGCCATGCGACCAATTTAGCCTGGCACGCATTGCCATCGAGTCGAACGCATCCCGACGGGAGGTCCTTCATGTTCGCGAAGCAGGGACGCGCACACCTCTGCCGGTCTTGAGACGCTTGGTGTCGCGGAACGCGGGGCCATCCGTTCAGGGAGCGGAACGGCGCAGGGCGGCGACCGAGAGTGGCAGCCCGACGAGTCTTCGCCGGGCCGCCAGCCGCCTGCTTTCGCGTGCTCGGTGGTGTCAGACGAGTTCGGGGCGGCGGATGCTCTCCGCGCCGCCGTCGATGAACACGACCTGACCGGTGACGTGGGTGTTCTCCGCACTGGCGAGCCACGCCAGGAGCGCGGCCGGTGCCGAGGGCGGTGCCGCCGGTCCGTTCAACGGGGACGGTGCTCCCGCGTCGAGGGCAGCTCGTCCCTCGGCCGTCTGCAGCGCGGCGGCGGTCATCGGCGTCTCGATGACCCCGGGAGCGATCGCGTTCAGGGCGATGCCCGCTCCGGCCCACTCGGGGTCCTTCGCGTGGTGGCGCACCCACTGGGCGATCGCCTTCTTCGTGGTGGAGTAGATCGCGCTCGATCCCGCGGCGTTCGTCGCGGTCCCGATGCGCTCGGCCTCAGCGCGAGCGCCCGGCTCGTCACCGGCCAGGAGGCGCTGGTACAGGCCGTCGTCGACCTCCTCGAGCGCTGCGAGCGACGCGACGACGACCGCACGCGGTGCGTCCGACCCGGCGAGGAGGGGCCGGAGCCCTTCGAGCGTCGCGATCGCGCCGAAGTAGTTCACCCCGACCGTGACCGGGCTGGCCGCGACCAGGCCGGCGACCGCCACGACGCCGTCGACACGGCCGCCGGACCGCTGCTCGACATCGTGGACGAGGCTCGCGCGCCCCTCGGCGGTGCTGAGGTCCGCGACGACGTCGGCGTCCTTGATGTCGACGCCGATCACGCCGTGCCCGTCCGCTCGGAGTCGTTCTGCGGTGGCCTTGCCGATGCCGGATGCCGCTCCGGTGACCACGTAGGTCCTGCTCATGGTGTTCCTCTCGTCTTCTTCGACGTCGGCGCGTGCGGGACGCGCGAGCTCCGCTCGGGTGGCGGAGAAGTCCTCCGGGTCAGTCGGAGCCGACCAGCCAGTCCGGCATCACCGCGAGCAGGCGCTCCACGATCCGGTCCTGCTGCTCCGGTGCATCGTCGCGGAGCCACGCCGTCAGCAGGGCGATCGCTCCGCCGGCGATGAACCTGGCCATGTCATCGGAGCCCACCCCCGCGGGCACCCGGTCGTCGAGGACTCGCATCGTCGCTGCGACCTGGTCCGCGTACGCCGACACGACGGTCTCGTGCACACGTCCAGACAGCCGCCAGTCGAGGGACGCCCGGTAGAAGGGGTACCGCGCCGCGATGTGCTCGACGAGGCGCCGGTTCGACGCGGCTGCCAGACGTCGTCGCGCGTCCCCGGCGGAGCCGGCCCCGTCGCCGGCCAGGTCCTCGGCGCGTGCACGGAGGTCGTCCAGGCCGATCTCCCGGAACGCGTCGACGAGCATCGCGACCGCGAGTTCATCGAGGTCGGAGAACTGGGCGTAGAAGGCGCTCCGGCTCACCCCCGCAGTGCGCACGATCGCATTGACGGACACCTCAGCGGTGCGATCCGCGGCGACGAGGTGTTCGGTCGCGGCGATGATCGCTGCACGGGTCCGGGCGGGCCGGGGATCGATCGCTCGGGCGGGGAGGCTGCGCTGCACCACGCCAGCATACGACTTTCCAGACACCTGTCCGGAAAAGCTGACGGATGCCGTCCTCACTTACTCACTCACCCGCTCGCTCGCTTCTGCCGCCGCAGAGGGGTGGGAAGTGCGAACGGCCGCGCGGCTGGTTTCAGCTGAGCCGCTCTATCCGGGTGGTCGAGTGTCCAACGGGGTATCCCCTTGCCGCTCAGTGGTGGCCGTGGATGACGGCGTGACCGAGACCGCGACTGATCATCCACCGATTCACCGGAGTTGTGACGACGAACGCGATCGCGAGCGACAGCGCGAGGGAGCCCCAGAACTGCCACTGGCTCAGCTGTGCGTCCATCGCGCCCGGGATAGTGACGATGACGGCGTTGTCGATGACCTCCATGACGGCGATTGAGACGGTGTCTGCGGCGAGAGCGACCTTGAACGCTGCGCCGAGGGCGAGTCCGGACTTCATGACACCGCGCATCGTGAGCGCGTAACCGAAGATGAACGCGAGGATGATCGACAGCACGATGGTGCCTGAATTGTGCAGCCCGGCCGCGGTGCCTATCACCATGCCGAGGACTTCACCGATCGCACAGCCGGTGAGGCAGTGCAGGGTTGCTTGCGCGGCCATCGACCAAGTCGTCACGGTGTGCCCAGTCTGGTTGTGAGGGTTCATCCGTTTCATTTCCTGGCGCTGATGCCTGTCAGTCGTTTGATACCCTCCGGGGGTATCAGACGTTGTAACGCGGAGACCCTCGAAGTGTTCCCGGATTGGTGATGCGGCTGCGCCGAGTACGACCTTGCATGCCGGCTCGCACATCCGGAGCTCTTCCGTGCGAACTGTGATGGCCGATCTAGAACCGGGATCCAATTTTCACTGATGGTCAGCACCGGGGAAAGGCGAGGTGGTGATCGAGCAGGCGCTATCCGCCCGAGCGGTACCGCGAGTGCGGCCAGGGCCTCCGAGCGCCGCACTGCGCTCACGGCTGATACGCACTCAATGCTGCGGGCCCGTTTGCGCCAGTGAGGTAGGGAAGACGCCGGTGTCGGTCCGGGGCTAGGGGAACACCGGACCGGCACCGCGCCAACGGTGAGCGCCCGGTCGAAGCAAGCCTGAAGGCACCGCTTCGAATCCGTCGGGTGAGGCGATCACACGAGTGAAAATACGCTGCCCCCCTTAGTGCGGACAAGATGAGGTACAACCCCTTTGGGAGGGCGATGGCCGACGACTGGGTGTGCTCAGTGGTGATGTCAGGGAACGGTGGCCGATCCTTCGTCAATGCCCACCCAAGATCTGCGGAGATCGCGGCGATGAGCGAGCGGGTAGTTGTCTTGACTTTGCCCGGCCACGGTCTCGCTGAATCGGCGCTTCCGGCGAGGCATACCGCTCCGACCACGCTTCCGCTCGCGTCGTCGATCGATGCCGGCATGAAGCTCAGCCCGGCGTCCTCGATCGATTCGATCGGTAAGACACCGTCTGGGCGAACGGTGCGTATCTCGTTGACTTCATCGCACCGCTGCAGTGAAGCGTTGCCGGATAGTGCCAATCCCTTCGATGCTGCTGACCAATTCGTCGTTGTCGTGCAGGAACCGTTGCGGAGTCCGGCCCACCCCAACACCGCCGGGGGTGCCAGTGAGGATGACATCGCCGGGGAGGAGCGTGATGACCTCGGACAACCGAGCGATGCAGTCGGCGACGGGAACAATGAGATCTCGAGTGTTGCCGTCCTGCATGATTTCGCCGTTGAGGACTGTGCGGAGGGCGAGCGTGGTCGGGTCGGCCAGCTCGTCGATGGTGACGAGGACGGGACCGAGGGGGAGGAAGCCCGGATGGGACTTTCCAAGGCTGAACTGCGGAGATGGTCCAGCCATTTGCTGAATGCGCTCCGACAGGTCCTGCGCAACGGTGACACCCGCGACGTGCGCCCACGCCTGGTTGGGTGCAACCTGGTGGGCGGTGCGGCCGATGACGACGGCAAGTTCCACCTCCCAGTCGACGTGACCCTCGGGAAGTGTGACGGTGGTGTCCGGGCCGGTGACGCTGGTGACAAACTTCGTGAATACCGGTGGCAATCCTTCCGGGGCGTCGAAGCCAATCTCGGAGGCGTGGTCGCGGTAGTTCAGACCGAGCGCGATGATCTGCTTCGGCTGCAGCACCGGCGAGCCGAGCTGATCGGTCGAGTACGTTGTCCCGGCGTTGTCGGGTGCGACGAACGTCGCGGCCCAGGCGCGGAACTCCTCCCAGCGTGAGTAGACGGCGTCGATGCCTGGACCAAAGGTGCCGTGGCTGGCCTCGGCGACGTCAACGGCGTGGTCGCCGATGATGAGGTGGAGGCGGTTGTCGAGGTTTGCGATGCGCATCAGGCGCCTTTCTCGAGCTGGGCGGGAATGGAGGTCGTGATCGTGAGCAGCGCCGCGGCGGTCGCTCCGAGGTGGTGGGCGAGTGCCGTCGCGGCACGGTCGGGTTGACGGGTGAGGGCCGCGTGTTCGAGCTGCTGGTGCTCGCCGGCGATGTCCCGGTCCGGGCTGGAAGTCACGGACCATCGGCGGGCGAGCTCGCTGGCGGTCCAGAAGCGTTCGAAGGTATCCAGCAGCACACTGTTGCCGCATCCTTCGAGGAGCGCCCGGTGGAAGTCGTGGTGTGCGACGGCCCATGCCTCGCTGAACATCGCGTGGTCACCGTCGTACATCGCCGTGCGGGACAGCGTGTGGTGCGCAGCGCGCACGCGGGCCTCCCAGGCGAGGTCTCCGCGTTGGATCGCGAGGCGGAGCATGTTCGGCTCGGTGTTTGCGCGAGCTTCCGCGATCTCCTGCCACCGCTCCGCGCTCACGAGCGGTACCGCAAAACCCTTGTTGTGAAACCGCTCTGCGAGACCTTCGCCAACCAGGCGCAGCAGGCTTTCCCGGACGACAGCCAGGCTGACTCCAAGTTCATCCGCGAGTCCCTGGGGTTTCAACGCCTGCCCTGGCTGGTAGCGGCCGGACAAGACGCCGGTACGCAGTGCCTCGTAGACCCGTATCGACCTGGACTGACCGAGGGAAGCGCGTTTTGGCATGACTTCAGCCTACGCGTAAACAATCGATTGTTGCTACAGTTGTCGATCATCGGGTTCGAGTGGGCCCGATAGGGAGGAAGACCATGACCGCCAATAACCCGTTCGCTCGGCTGCCCGAGGTTCCGAGCTTCACCCTCACCAGCAGCACCGTCGCGGACGGTCAGCCGCTGCCCACCGCGCAGCTCTCCGCTGCGTTCGGGGTCCCCGGCGGCGAAGACGTGTCCCCGCAGCTGACGTGGTCGGGTGCTCCTGAGGGCACCAAGAGCTACGCCGTGACGATGTATGACCCGGACGCGCCGACTGGGTCAGGTTTCTGGCATTGGGCGGTCGCGAATATCCCCGCCTCCGTCACGTCGCTGCCCGAAGGCGCCGGCGATGACACAGCCTCCGGCATCCCGGCAGGTGCATTCCAGCTTCCCGGCGACGCGCGTGCGGCCCGCTTCATCGGCGGCGCCCCGCCCGCGGGCCATGGTGCGCACCGCTACTTCATCACCGTGCACGCCCTCGACGTCGAAGACATCGGTGTCCCCGTGGATGGTACCCCGGCGTTCCTTGGTTTCAACATCGCCTCGCACATCCTCGGTCGGGCAACCATCGTCCCGACCGCGGAGATCACCGCGTGAAGGATCGCCTGATCGCCTGATCACCCGTGCTGCCGGGCTCGCCGTCGCCGCATTCGCCCTCGCGGGCTGCTGCGGCGGCGGGCGGGCACCGACTCCACCAGTCGGTCCCTTACTGCCACGGGAGCCGCACCGCGCATCGCCCCGTCAAGGGCACCCAAGACTGCGTCATCCGGGCTGACCAACATGGATGACATCAGCATGGTTTTCACCAGCAGGACGCAGGTGCCGATGATGCAGCGCTCGCGGGTGCTCGGAATCCGCGGTGGTCAGGGCCGTTCTCCCGAATGGCCGTGGTTCGATGCGCCGAAGCTGACGAAGCGCTATGTCGTCACGTTGTTCGACCGTGACGTGACTTCCGATTCCGGGTCCTGGCATTGGGCTGTGAGGGACATACCCGCCTCCCCAACCCAGCTGCCCGCGGGCGCCGTCGTACCCGACTCCTCCGACCTCCCCACGGGTGCGGTGCAGTTGCCTGGGGATGCGGGCAACCCTCGCTACATTGGGGTTCCCCGCCCGCCGGCGCCGTGGCACACCACTACTACGTCACAGTCTGGGCCCTCGACACTGAAACGATTGACGGTCCCGACAGCGCATCCGCCGCGGCTGTCGAACGCAATGGGCCCGCCGACATCGGACGAGCCGGGCTCGTGTCGGTCGCAACCATCAAGCAGTTTCCCGTATCACCGCGACGAGCCTCTGCTCCGGGGGAGTAGAGGCTCTTCGTAGCATCGGCATCAGCCGTGAGCATCGCCTCGATAGTCGCACCGGTGCCGCAACGGTCTCGTGCTCGACGGACTCCGGGCGCGTGAGAACTCGTCGCGCCGAAGGGGGTGGGCCATCCGGGCAGAACGGTCGGCACGCTCGACGGTGTCAGCGGCGACCACACTCGCGGCGCTCAGCGGTCGCGCGAACGCCAGCGGCTGAGCAGGTCCGCCCAGCCGGAGTACTGGCTACTCGTGGAACTCAGCCTCGATCTGTTCCGAATCGAACTATGACCTTCGTGGTATTGCGACGCACGAGGGGGGCACTCGTTCGGGCTTGACCACGTCGCGCAGTCGACTGGGCTGGTTACGAAGCCGGCTTCGTCTCCGTGCAAGAAGGTATCGCCGACGTTGATGCACGCCGACAGCATCGCATCGCACTATGCATGATGTGGCCATCCTCGTTCAGGCCCGCGCCATATCGCCAACGAACGCGACCCTCGGGGCTTGCCAGGACGCTGCTCGGAACTCATCAATCGAGCAGCGTTGCGAGAAGACAGTTGAGACGTGCGCCGTGGAACGGGGGATCGGCCGTCACAGGTATGGCATCCGTTCGAGCTCCGCCTTCGCCTTCGCAAAAGGTTTGCCCGTCAGGCCAACGAGGACGCTTTGCGACAACGGCCCGAGACTTTCCGAGAGGACGGTGCCGTCATAGTTGCTTCCCTCGATGCCGCTGAAGCCGTAGGCGTGGAAGCGGCCGTCCTCGCCGAGGATGCTGCAGCTCCTTCCCCAGACCTCCTCCCACCAGCCTCGAGCAGGGTTGCCCTTGACGGTTGGCCCGTACGAGTTCTCCCTGCCGAACTGCCAGCCAACTACGCGCTGACCGTCGCTTGACTTCCACTCCCGGCTCGGCTTCTGTCTAGCGCGGAGCGCAGCGACAGTCTCCTCAACTGTTCGCCGGAAGTCTTCTTCGAGATCCATCAAGGGTCCCCTCTCGCAGGACTGCAGTAGCGACGGCTCAGTCCTGCACGGCGCCGCACTCTGAACAGCGCGCGGTACCACCGTTGTCGTGTTCGATCGCTTCACCGCAGCAGCTCGACTTCGCCATGAGAACTCCTCGTTAACTAGTAGTAGAGGGATCGTAAGCGCGGCGCTTCACGAAGGGAAGACGTAGAACGGACGTACCACCGTGCATCTGCGACCCGCACACCCCGCTCGCCGCCGTCGCGCCTTCCGCCGAGGGGGCGGTCTCGCTTGATAGGTGGCGGCTCTGGTACCGGAACCGGCGTGTGGCTCGAGGCGGGAACTTCGGCGCGCTGACGAGATCCGGGTGAGGCGCGCCGTGTAGACCGGCGAGGTGCGGGCCGCGCCGCCAAACAGCAGCAGCGCCGCCTGCATCTCGGTGCCGAGGCCTCGGCGCTGATGCGCGAAGGCGGACCATGAGTCGCGCTCGACGGTGCTTCGAGCGGCGAATCGGCGAGCGTGCAGCTCCTGAATCCCGACCGGCGTCCCCTCATCGAACACGGTGAAGCTCACACCCCACACTCAGGGCTCACCCCAGACCGGAGCTTCCAGTGGCGCTTCGCCATAGAACGAGCCAACGTTGTCGGCTCTGCGTCCGTCCAAGGGCCACGGAACGGCATCCGAGTGGGATCGTGAACACCGGACATGGCCACATCGACGAGCCACGAGGCGCAGCCCAAACAAGGGCCAAACTAAGGGGCGAATGCTCGGACAGGCGGCCCGCTAGCGAAAAGGTTACTTTGCGCAACGTCAGCTGCCCACAAAGCGAAAGCTTCGTGGGCAGCTGATGTGGTGGAGAGCGTTTTCGTCGCGGACAGCGAAGGCCCGCCTACCCCCCCCCCCCGCACGCCGCGTACACGGCGGTCTTTAGAGGCGTTTAGCTCGTGTGCTTATTTGCCTTGCTGCAATACAGTAGTGGCACAAACTCTCCTGCCTCCGCCTTTTGCTGGATTGTCTCCGACGCAGCGTATGCGTCCTGCGGCATTACACCCGCAATCAGCTTCTCAGCGTTCTTGAGCTTCTTCGAAGTGGCGCAGATCGCGACTACGACGAAACGTTCGTTGTTAACCGCGGACTGCGTGTACGACGGGTTGACTCCGGCCTGTGCGGACAGGTCCGTGATGCTTGCGCTTGTTGCCGGCGCATCGCGCTTCGCGTCGGTGAGCGGCTTACCGACATAGTACGCGAGCGTGTGACTCTGCTGATGCCGCTCATGATCGGTCGGGTGATTCGAGCTGCATCCTGCCGCGGCGATGATCAACCCGACGGCTGCGGCCACGAGAACGAACCGTCTCATTCGAATCGGCAATCGATTAGGTTCTTCGATGGCACGAACGCGTGCCTCCACCCGCTGGTCTCGGTCTTGGTCGGGTAGTACGTGTACTTCGTCGTCTTCTTGATCTTGTACTGGTAGTACTTCCCAATCGGTGAGCACCCGAAGAACGCCCCGTTCTTCGGGAAGACCGGCGACGTCTCACTGGTGCTATACGCCACGGACTTTTCGTTTGTAATCCCGAGCGATGCCGTCACAGCACCACGAGTGATGCCGTATGCGGTTTGCACGCTCACTGTTGCGCTCTGCTGAACAGACGCCGTGCACGTCGCGCCCTTCGGCCCACGGCAACCGCCGATCGTCTGGTTCCAGTTCGTGTACCGCTTGTTGACAAGTGAGTTGCTCACCACGGCGTACGTGGTGATGTGAGCGTTGGTCTTGCCACGGGACACGACCCTAGGTCCCGTGCTCGTCGCGGTCGAGTCGTCATCCGGATCGACAACCGTGCTGTCCGGCGTAAATGCGCTGACGGCAGTGCTTGCTGTTGCCTGCGCGTTCGACCAATCTGTCGGCCCGGACACGTCCGCCCGCCAGAAGTACGTCGTGCCGTCGGTCAGCGTCCCGCTCGGCACCTGCACGACGGTGTCAGTGGTCTGTGAGCTCCACACAGGGAAACTCAAGTCGGGGTCCGACGCGACCGTGTATCGGATGGTGTCACCGTCGAGAATGGCACTGTTATCCGTCGTTCCCACCGCCAGTCCGATATCCCCAGCAATGTGCTGCCCATCGGCGGGGAAGGACGACAGCGGCGCAGCAGACCAATTTCCGACACCGAAGCTGTATTCAGTCTGCGTCAGCGGCTCGCCGTAGACGTCGGTTATGGTTGCGAGAATCGTGTTTTCTCCGCCAGAGGGCACCATTGTGATCGAAGAGGACGTTGCTGCAGTCTCCGACAGTGCCACTGGCCCAGCAGTCGGATCACCCGAGTCGATCTCGAGGTACTGCCCGCTGGCCGATGCGGCCGGTGCGCCGACCGTGCAGTTCACGCTCTCCGGAACGTCAGAAGTCCACGAGCCCGCTGCATACCCGTCGCAACTGACTGTCGGAGCTTGCGGGTTGCCGTACCAGCCCTGGACATCGATGACGAAGTTCGTGGCTCCGGCACCGACATTGTGGAGGTTGATCTTCCCGTTTGCGCCGAGGGGCACGGTGATGGTGTTGGTCCGGATCGTGCCGTCTTCGTAGCGGAGGGAGGCGGTGTCGGGTTCGGTGGTGCCGTTGGCCCATACACGGCCCCAGCCGCCGCCGTTGGTGGCGATACTGGTCAGGGTCAACACGACCGCATTCACACCGGACCCCATCACCGGGACGCCTGCCTTCCCGGCGACGTCGTACGCGCGGGTCTCGTTGCCGGCGAGGTTGCCGCCAGCGTTGCGGGTGTCGACGACACGACCCTGTCCGGGCGTGAACACGGCACCGCCCTTGCCCGCGGCGGTGAAGTAGCCCTGGATGTCGATTGCGAGGTCGATGGTGCTGTTGGCGTTATAGATGGTGATCTTGCCGTCCGCGGACAGCGGCACCTGTGCCTGCATCGTGGTGATCACGTCGCCGGCGTAGTTGAACGAGTTCGACGGTCGCGCCGCACCAGTGGCGTACGGGGTGAGGAACCCGACGTTAGACGTGCTGTTCAACGCGATGAGGTTCACGATCACCGCAGACGCGCCGGCCGGAACCCCCGCCGTACCCGTCACCTGCAGGACGGCGGACTTCCCCGTCGTGAGCTGCGCCTTCGGAATGCCGGTTCCGGAACGGCTGTCAGCGACCCGCTTCCCGTTGGAGGGCACGAACCCACCGGGGGCGGTGCCGTCGGTGTTCGCCGTGTAATAGCCCTGCACGTCCAGGATCAGCCGCACACTTGTCTCGGCATACACCTGGACCGTGCCGTCCGCGCTGACGGCGAGGACGGACGAGAACGACGTGTTCTGCTTCGCTTCGCCACCGTAGATACCCATCAAGGTCTGACTGGTGTCGGCGTCGGGGCGGCCGAACAACTGCCCCTGGCCCGGGATGTCCGCGACGGTCGCGACCACGGACACGGCACCGACAGTGCCGTCATCGGGTAGCCCCGCGACGCCGGTGACGTGAACGGTCCGCCATGCCTTCGCGGGCATCGGTGTGCTGTACCCGCCGATGTTGTTCTTCGTGTCCATGATCCGACCGGTCGCCGGAACGAACACGCCACCGGTTCCGGTGTCATTCAACGCCTGCGCCGGTGTTGCCACCAGCACAGACCCGATCAGTGCCAGCGCTCCGAGTGTCGCGGCAGCGATGCTGCGCGTCCTCGAGCGCGGAGCGTGCAGCATTACGCGCACGAGACCCCCTAGGTCAGAAGGCAGCACCAATTGCTGCCTTTCTTCGCAGCATAAGAGGACGCTGGGACTTGTCCCGTGGCACCTATACTGGGGGCTCATGAGAAACCCCAGATCAGCAGGGGTAGTTCCATGATGGACTTAATGCATCCTCAGTATTAGGGCTTGTCAAAGCTCCCTGCTCAACACCAGAGCGTAGGCCCTTACGACGACGCCAAGTCTTGCGCGACGACGACACAAAGAGGAGCTGCCCACACCGCGCGAAGCGGACCTTAGGCTCCGAACGGCTCGGTAGCCGATCGGCTAACGGACGAGCCTGTCCTGTTGCGCACGGCGCTCCCGTTCCTGCTGTCGAGCAACTCGCGGACCCCGTGCGATCAGAATCGTTCCTGCAACAGCGGCAGCGAGGGCCGCAGCTAGCAGCGGTAGCCAAGGCGTGAAGTCCGTGACCGCCGCCACGATCGTCAGAACGATCAGGGCTACCGTCAGCGAGCCGATGATCCACGCCACCCAGAGCCGGTACTTACGTATCATTGCCCCATAGTGCACTGGCTTTCGGTAGAGGATCGGCTACCGAGAGGGCCCGCAGGTGGACGATTCCGACGACGCAGTTCGGTTGGAAGTGACACCTAGTACCGGCCGCGGCGACGTACGACTGCGAGAAGCCCGAGTGCACCAGTGCCGAGGACGACCAGGGCGACTCCGACCCAGACGGAGGCAGGGTCGGTGAGGAGGATGGCAAACCCTCCTACCGTGACGATGCCCGCTGTGGCGGTCTGTGTCCACACCAGGTAGTTCCATCCAGGGTCCCCGCGCTGCGTCATGATGCTGACGGTACCGGTGGGTGTGAAGGACGAGGATCGGCTACAAGATGGGTCGGGGCGCCAGTTTCACGCCCGCGCCCGCGGGGCTCCTCCGCCGGGTCACCAAGTCAGTGAGCGAGCGTCTCCTGATCTGTATCGCGTCGAGCCCTTCGCCTCGCTGCCCGACGGAAGACCATGAGCACAGCGGCGCACGTAACCGTCGCAACGATGCCGATCGCCGTGCTGCTGGCCGACCCGCTCCCGTAATTCGACCAAGGCACCCCGAGAGCCCACTGCAGTGCAGGGCCCACCACGAGTAGCGCTCCGGCCGGTACGACGACGATGAGCAAGGCTCGGCGGCCGCTCCAAGAAGGATGAAGCAGAACGACCACGGCCGCCGCCGCGACGACCGCGAGTGCACCGTAGATCCACGATGCTCCGGACATCCGCCAGCCGTCGTGTGTGAACCAGTCTTGGACTTCGTGGCTGGTCCGTGCCCAGGCATGCCGGCCTCGGCCGTGCGTCGACGAGATGACGGGCAACGGCCATCCAATGATCGCGAGAACCCCAGCGATCGCACTTGCGATGCTGAGCAGGACCACCCCAAAGCGCGACCCGGATCTGGGCTCGACGTCGAAGTCGGAGATGCTCACGCGGAGGAGGCTATCGGGCAAGAGCGACGGTCGTTCTTGGCCGCGCATGCCGCTCGCGGCGTATCCCGTCCTGACCAGTGGGTCCGGTAGCCGGTAGTCCACCGGGCGGCCGGCTGTGCTGACCACGAAGACCTTCCGAGTTTCGTCCGTCTGAGGAGCCCTGTCTCACATAGGTGGTCCGAGACCAGTCTCACTGCGGGTGCCTCATCCGGCCGCGCCACAACCGTCGGTGCTCCTTCCTACGATCCAACCCATGGGTCGTCGTCGTTCGGGTCGTTGGGTGCCGCCGCAGCCGTTTTCGTTAGAGGAAGCAGCACGCGGCACCGATGTGCGCGAGCTGGAAGAGCCACTGCCCGTTTATGTCTGGTTTCAGCTTCCGGACCAGTTGATTCGCCGTGACGATGCGGTTGCTCGGAGCATGACCCGTGACGCGGTCTGGGTGGAAGCGGGTCGTGGCGAGACGAAGCTTGAGGCGTGGGTGTGGAGGAGTTCGGTCCGCCACAGAGCGACACCGTGACTTCCGGCTTCAGCTCGGCAGGTTCCATCGGAGGTCGTATCCGGTGTCGGCGAGGAACTGCAGGCGGTTTCGGACTTCTTCGAGTGCTGCGGTGTCGTCGTCGTTGCGGGTGTCGGCGCGGAGGAGCGTGTTCGCGGTGATGATGTCGTCGGTGCGGTCCGTGTAGCCGGAGGCAGTTGCGATGGTGAAGATGGTGGGGTCGGCCGGGATGATGAGTTCGGTGCTCGCCCGCTGCTCGTCCTCGTCGGCGATGCTGCTGGCGTCCGCCGGGACGACAAACATGGTGACGGTGGGGACCTCCGGCTCAAACCCGAGGCTGGTCATGTCAACCTCATCAGGGCTGAATGCGACGAGTCGGTACGGCGTCGGACGTTTGGTGATGGATGGGTACCCGGGTCGGTCGGAGATGCCGCGGCCGGATATGAGACACCCCGCACTGATGAGTCGTTCCGCCTGTTCCGGTAACGACAGGTCGGAGCGCCATCGGGTGCGGATGCCGCCGGGTCCCGGGTAGCAGGCGATGGCGAAGTCGACGAGGCCGCCGATCTTCCGTGATTCCCATCCGTTGTCGGTGCGGTGGACGCGTTTGCCGAGCCGGGCGAGGGCGTCGTCGACTTGCCCTGGCGTGAGTCCTGCGCGGACGAGGCCGTCGAAGGTGGATCCGTTGACGGCGAGCATCCGCGCGACGGCGAAGGTGACGTAGATCGGTGCAGCGTCCTTCCACCGGTCGTGACTGCCGAGGACCTGCTTCCCGTCGACCCAGACGCGTCGTCGGTCGACGTCGACGAGGAGGACCGTTGTGGTCTGTTCGGCGAGTGCGATCTGCGTCGTCGTCACCGTCCGCGGCGCCAACAACAGCAGTTCCGCGGGCACAGCCAGCTCGTCGCGTGGCTTCTGCGTCGACGTCGGGAAGCGTGCACGGCGGCCGTCGGGGAGGCGGATCGTGTCGTACGACTCCACGACCGCGGTATGTCCGGCGAGTTTGAGGACGGCGAGAGCGTCGGTGAGGTCGGTGGTGTCGCCGAGTCCGTACGGCATCGTGATCTGCGGCTTGTCGCCGTACGCGGCGGTAACCCACTCGAGTGCCGGGCCCATCAGGGGCGCTCCTCCGGGGTGTCTGGTCGGACGAGGGCCATCAGCCAGCTCGCCTCCGTTAGGAACGGCTCCCACCCGTCCCGGGTGTCGCCGGAGGCGGGTTCGAGCCGGTAGGTGCCGGCGACGCCGGCGCCATGGACGATGACCTGTCGGAGTTCGGCGTCGGTTGGGTCGCGGAAGAACATGTGCCCGTGAACGCCATGCACGTCGAAGGCGACGTTGAGAAGGAACAGGTTGGGCCGACGCGTCACCATCGCCACTGCCGTCCTCGGAACAGGGCGATGATCGTCGCGAGCGGCCGGCCCTGCTGAATCCAGGTCAACGGCGTCAGGGGTTCGTCGTCGACGGTGAGGAAGGTGCGGGGTGTGGTCATGAACTCGGTCATCGCTGCAGCGTCGAGCAATGGTTGCGGTGCGGCTGCGAGGAGGACGTCGAGGCCGGGCAGCAGACTCGACGGGTCGCCGAACTCGGGCAGGGCCGGTTTCACGAGTTGCCAGTCGGGGATGCGTTCCTCGCCCTCAAGGTCGAAGCTCAGCAGTCGGTTCGACCCGAACAGTTCACCGACGTCGTCGATGCTGATCTGCAGCGCTGCGGCGGCTTCCGGTTCGGTGAGCGTCGACTCGAGGAGATGGCGGCGGATGCGGGCCTGCGTGGTCCGCCACCCGTCTTCGGGGACGTCCGCCGGGTCGACGGGTGGGTTTCCGGGGTCGCGGGTGAGCTGCCGGCCGTCGTCGGTGTAAGCGCTGAGCTGCTCCCGGGTGACTTCCCCGCGGGCGTACATCCACAGCTGTGACTGCCACGGCACGTCGTCGGGGAACCCCTCGAGGTAGCCGGAGTGGATCACCGCCCGCACCGCCTTCTCCCGTTTCGCGATCTCGGTGGAGGGGATGAGGAGGGTCTGCACGATGCGGTTCGCTTCCCGCACCGCCGGCACGGTCAGGTCCGACAGGACCGTGTTGGTCTTGTCGTAGAGCTCGTACCCGGGGTCCTTGTCGACGGGACGGACCAGAATCTGCGCCAGGTGCGCGTCCGGATTGTCCGTGTCCTCGAGGAGGACGTGGCCCCAGAGGATCCGGTCGTTCGAGAGATGCATGGACACCAGACGCATCATCAGCAGGTACCTCCAAGACGGGCGGGGCGGTCAGGGTTGCGGGAAGTCGGCCGCTGTTCGGCCGATGCGGTCGGGCGTGTAGCGGAGGATGAACTGCATGATCCGGTCCGCTTCGACCATCGCCGGGGTCGTCGGGTCCTGCGCCGCTGGGTCAACGTTGGTCAGCCGGAACCAGGGCGGTTCATCGGCATGGTCGATGAAGACGGTCGGCGGCGCTTGGTCGGGGTGGTCGGTGTCGGTGAACAAGACGGACCCGAAGAACCGGACGTCGTCGTACGCCAACGTCAGCGACAGCAGCTGCAACATCAGCGGGCCCCGCCCGGGGCGTCGCTGTCGGGGTGCCAGCGGAGGTCTCGGGCAAGGTCTGCTTGGAAGTGCAGCAGCTGCCGGAGCCCGTTGACCGCGTCCGTGTTCGCGTCGTCGTAGCTGTCGGCATAGATGACGTGCGCCGTGACGAAGTCGTTCGTGCAGCACCCCAGGTCGGTGGCGGTGAGGATGGTGGTGTCTTGCGGGATGACGACGGTAACGGTCGCGTCGTTCGCGGTGGCGGGCTCGTAGCCGAGCGAAGCCATGTCGGGGTGATGGGCGAAGAACGCGGTAAGCCGGTTCGGTGGGACGAGGACACCGGCCTGCTGCGCCGCCCACCGGTCCGACATCAACCCACCAAGCCCGATGAGCTGGTCTGCCTGGTCGTCGATGGTGTCGTCGCGTCGCCATGAGGTGCGGACCCCGCCCGGACCCGGGTACGCGGCGAGCGTCCAATCGACGAAGTTGCCGAGGTCGGGCGCTTCCCACCCGCGCTCGGTCGACACGACGTGATCGCCCAGCCTCCGAAGCGCCTCCGCAACCTGCTCGACCGACAGCCCGGTACGGGCTGCGATGTCGACGGTGCCGCCACCGTGCATCGTGACCGTACGGGCGACGGCGAACACGTTCCGCCAGCCTGGTGTCGCGTCGCGTTCCATCGACGACCCGTACACCTGCTTGCCGTTGGCCCAGACGCGTTGCCGTTTTCCGTTCACGACCACCAGGTCCGGGTACCGGCGTGCCAGCGACAGGACACCGCCTTCGGACCCGCCGGGCAGGACGATGAGGTCCTCGGTCCGTTCGGCTGGCGTGCCGTCGTCGTTGATCGTCGCGGTCGGGTTCGGGGTGGACAGGAACCCGGACCGGCCGTCGTCGAACCGGAGCCGGTCGAACGCCTCCACCTTCGCGGGCATCCCCGCAGCCGCGAGCGCCACCAGCGTCTGGGTGATGTCGATCGTCCACCCGAGGCCAAATGGCAACGAGAGGATCCGCTGGTGATGCCGAATGTCCTGCACCCACTGCCGGTCACCCATCAGCGCCGCCACCGTCCGGCCCCGACGGCCGACACGAACCACGTCCGTTCAACCGTGGGTCGTCCTCAGAGAGCCGCTCAAGCCCCAGCCCGGATGCGTCGAGGATGGCGTTCTCGGACTCCTCGGTGGCGACGAACGACCCGATTTGCGCGTTGACTGCGACAAGAGTCCCGATTCGACTCCGCGCATCCAACACCACCGCAGCGACCTCCTCGACCGTGCAGTCGGACGCGAGCTCCGGCTTCGACGGGTGCAGGGCCGGGAACTCCAGCTGCTGCACCGGCGGATGCCACTTCACCCCGACGCGGAGCACTCGCTCGTCGGCGTCGTTGCGGTAGAACATCGACCCGAACGGGCGGCCCTGATCGAGCGTCAAATCCGCTCCGTAGAAAGTCCAGCCGCCAGCGGCGTACGTCGGGTCCCACCGTTGGACGGTGAGGGCACCGAGCCCCATTTTCAGACCCGGGATGAGCGCTTGCCCGTCTTGCACCTTTGCGTACAGCGCGCGCAGGTCCGTGGGGATACCGTCCCGAAGGTACGCGAACGGAATCCGGGCCACGCCGCTACTACGTCCCTGATCGTGGCCATTCCAGCCGTCACCTGTCTCGCCGTCCATCGCTTCCGATCTCCCTCAGCGCTTGCTCGCGACTGCACGGGCCTACGGTGCGCCCGATTGGTGTTCATAGTAAGGAACGTCAAGCGATCTGTCGAGGACCGTTTCGATGAGGTCTGGCTGAGGGGCCGCGGACTGCTATCCGTGCGGCGTTCGAGCACCCGACGCAATGGCCAACGCAGGGGAGGCTCGGATCGCGGAGAGTGCAGCAAGCAGCTCCGCTCCGGGAGCGAACCGGCGGGCTCTGCTTACCGCCCGCTCGCCGATCACGTGCCCGCGTCGAGTCAGTGACATCCGCGCCAGGACAAGGAAGTAGGGGTTACGAGAGGGGTCTTACTTACTTTACTTACCTCTACTATTACTTATGTGTAGGTAGTAGATGTATATCCCCGGCAGGTACATATACCCTCCTATCCCACTAGCTGTACCTCCCGCAAAAGACGGTGAGATCGTAAGCCCAGTCGTGATCGAGACCTCGCATACCGCGCTTCCGGACCACCCACATACGGCCGACCTCCGCGCATACAGCCCGCAGCGCTGCACCCCGCAGCGCAGAAGGAGCAACCATGCAGGAACGGACCTGGTTCAGCGGGCAGCGAAGTGACGGCTCAATGATCGCCACGGTGATGGACGACATCGACGTCACGATCGACCGCGGCGGACTGATCACCATCAACGGGCCGGCGGGCGGCTGCACAACTGTCGAGTTCGATGACGCGGTCCCGCTCATCGCCGCGCTCACCGAAGGGGTTCAAATCCTTCGCGACCTCGGACATACGGAACGGACCGCCATCGTCGAATGGATGCGCGAACACGAGACCAGCTGACCGTAGCCGTCTCACACCTCACACCAGCCGCTGGCGTCCGCGCATAGAGACGACGACCGAAAGGACGTCCTCCCATGGCAACCCAGTCTCGTACCACCCGACTCGAAGCATTCATCGGCGCAGCCGCCGCCAAACACGAGGGCCGATACGACTACTCCCGTGTGCCAGCCGAGTTCGTCAACGCGCACACGAAGGTCACAATCGGCTGTCCCGACCACGGTGACTTCCGACAGGAACCCAACGAGCACAAACGTGGACAGCGGTGCCCGGACTGCTCCGGGCGCCGGAACGCCCGCTCTCCGGTCCGACGGAGCTACTTCATCGCCCGAGCCATCGAACTCCACGGCGACCGGTACGACTACACGCAAGTCACGTACATCGACCAGCACACACCAGTCACCATCGTCTGCCGACGGCACGGTCCGTTTACCCAACGACCGATGAACCACCTCTCAAGCCACACCCCAAGCAACTGCCCCGACTGCGCGACCGACAAGCGCTGCAAGAGCCTCAGGTCGGCATGGGGCAACCGCGACCGTTCGCAGCGCCGTGACGGTGACACCGGCGAATACCTCGCGGCCTGAACAGAAACGACCGGGTCACCGTGGGGGGACGGCGACCCGGTCGAAAGCTCGTTGTGGCGAGCTCAGAGGAGAGCGTAGCTGCGGCAGTCAGTTCGCTGCGGCGTACGCGTCACGAACCTGCTGACTGATACGACCACGAGCGGCGACCTCGTGACCATTCGCGGCCGCCCACTCCCGAATCTTCGCGAGCTCATCCGGGTTGCTGCGCGCCTTGCTCGAAGTAGCCGCGGAGGTGGTCCCGCGGCTACCGCGGCCGCTGACCTTCCGGGCGGCCGAGATGTAATCCGAGAACGCTTCACGGAGGTTGTCGGCGTTGTCGTCGGTGAGGTCGATCTCGTAGCTGCTGCCGTCGAACGCGAACTGAACGGTCCGTCCCTTGCCGGTCTCAATGATGTCGCCGGTGAGATCGTCGACGAGGTGCGTGGTTACCTTCTGCGCCATGTGCTGCTCCAATACGTGGGGGTTTCTTCCAGCGTGTCATACGGTAGCGGGCGAATCCACTCCAGAACGATGGTGGCAGCCCCTGTGCCGCAGCTCGAATACGCGGGATGGCTCAGGGACACTGCATCGATTTGATGCCCCCTTCTGCAGAGCGGCTTCACGATCCGGCGGCCGTGTACGCGTTTCCCGGTGGCGATACCGAGCCAGCGTTCTGTCCGAGAATCAACCGAGTCCCGGCGATGTTAGGCCTTCGCTGCTTGTGTGGGGCAAGGGGTATCGGACCGGGGAAACCCCGCCCACTATCCTTGAGAGATGATCAATCCTGGTTCAGGGCGTGCGTGTGTCGATCTTCAAGACTGAGCCCGAGCCGCTCCTTATCCCACGAACCGCTGCTCATGTATTCCCGGCGGCCTTCGTCGTCGGCGTGATGCTCGAAGCGTCCATCGTGGTTGGCCTTCCGTGGGGGAGATGGGGCGAGGACGCTGAACTTCGGCTCGACTGGCTGGCCACATGGGGCGACGCGCTTCATGACGACACTGCGACAACGCTCCTGGCTTTCGTTGCCGCCGTGCTTGTGCTTTACGGCATCTCGATCGGTGGCCAAAGCAGCTTCCAGAAGCGTGTTGATCGAGACAACGCTCGCCGGAGTGCGGGTGCGCTCGGTGTACTGGTCGCGGTGAGCGCGATGGTGCTGTTCGTATTCGGCGTCTCCGCAGCGATCTCTGATCCGAAGTACGTGCCGTCCCTTGTGGTCATCGTTCCGACCACAGTCATCTGCTGGTATCTCGGCATTGAGGTCGGACGGTATGTCGTACCGAATCTCCGTCAGCAGATGATCACGGCGCGGCAGCAGGAGGCTGCGCTTTCGCAACGTCGGGAGACGCTGACGGAGGATTTCGCCGCGGGGGGAACGATCGTGCTGATCATCGGCGGGAGAGCCTTTGGCCTGGCGGTCGTCTCGATGATCACGGTCGCCGTCACTGCCATGCCCCGTCGCTGGGAGGTCATTGTGGGTTCTGGGGGAATCGCGTTCCTCGGCGGCGCGGTGACCCTGGCGCTGTACGCGCTCATCGCGGCGAGCAGCCTCACAGAAACCAATACGGGGAAGATCATCGCGATGCGTACTGGCGCCGGGTTCATGTACCTTCTCGCTGCTGTACTCACGACGGGCATCATGGTCGTTGTCGCACCGACTGCCTGGGCCGGCGCCGGAGTGGTCCTTCTTCTCTTGCTTCTCGGGTCGGTCGGGTTCCATGTGAGGCAGCCCACGCCCGGCACTCCACGGGCGCGCCGCACACTCCGCGCGGCCATGGCAGGGATCGAAGCAATCAACCTCGAGCAGACGTCGGAAGCCGTCGGGAGGCGAGTTCAGGAACTTGAAGAGCGGGCGCGGCCAATCCGAACCTGGATGAAGCGCCAGGTCGTCAAACGTCGCCGCGACAGCGACAGTGACGCTTCGTTGCCGGAACGAATCACGGAGATCGGGGCGCTGAGCTCGCCATCGTGCAGGCGTCCGAGGATCCTCTCGCGCCGAAAGCGCGCGAGTTGAGTCTTCAGCGCGCGGCAGCCGGAAGTATCTGCATGAGCAAATACTCCCGGTCCGTCAGCAGCGCCGCCACCCACCGATGGTTCCCGTCGACGAGGACCAAGCGACCGTCCCGCAGCCGAACTGCCAGTGGCCCTCCCGCGCCCCACGATGACGGAACCGAGTCCCACAATGTATTAGGGGCCTCGAGGTAGTGCAGGATGACGTCCAGTCGCACGACGCCCTGCAGGCTGGCGTCAACATTGATCAACGGGACGGCCTGCAGCGTCGGCTGCGGGCTGCCGCCCCGGATCCACCGCTCGAGAGTTGACATCGCTTCTGAGTCGTCCGCCACCGACGCTGCCGGTAACGCGAGCAATGATGTGTCGATCAGCTGCAGCCCGGAACCGTCGTCATCAGTCCACATGCTCGACAGACGCGACTTCCACAGCCGCGCGTTTCCCAGTTCGTTCACTATCGAGTGCTCCAAGTCTCCCCTCGACAACGTCATGGCATGTTGCTCGCAACTGGTACCGAAACCCGAAATCCACATTTGGACGGATGCCGTGACAACGAACGGCCCCGAGGGCAAACACGCGGGGCCGTTCGCTTACCTCGGCAGTATCACTTCGTGAAGGTCACGGCCTTCGAGGTGAAGTCGTTCGGGTTGACCTCGATCGTCAGGTCGTCAGTGGCGCCCGCGAAACCGAAGCCGGTGGTCCAGGACGTCGTGGCGCCGACCGCAACCGAGCTGGCCTGCGGGAACGAGGACACGTTCTGCTCGGTGTCCTCGATGGATTGGCCGGCCTGACCGGCTGCAGTCGCTGTGAACGACAGAAGAGCCGGAGTGAGCGTCTCCTTCGTCCCGTTGACAACGGTGACCGTGAACTTCACGTTGTTCGCGGCCTTACCCGCGGCGTATTCGCTCGGGGTGAAGGTTTCCGGAGCGGAGAGGTTGAGCTTCAACCCGTTACTGAACGTGTACGTCTGACCGAACTTCGGCGCCGCTGCTGCCGCAGCTTGGGTCTTCGTGGCGACGGGGGTGGGCGTTTCGTCGGAAACGGTGCCGGCGGACGAGGTGCCGGTGCCGCTGCAGCCGGCGAGCAGTCCGACAACGAGAACGGCGGGAAGAGACAGGAGGGCGAGCTTGCGCATGGTGCGAGAAACCTTTCAAGTTGCTGTGCCCCTGAGTTTAGTTTCAGCCAGGTGCGAGCGAGTAGCCCTCACATTGGGGGTTCGTTGCGCTTGCGGTTTCACGCAGGCGTTGGCGGGGTGTCGCTTGCCCTCCTCTCGAGAGCGTCGCGTCGCGAGCGGCCATCGTCGGGTCGTAGAGGGGAGCCGCGGCGACGGGCATGAGCACCTTCCCGCAGCTTCCCTCCGGACGCGTTCCGCCACCAAGATGACCGTTGTCGCCACTCGTTGGACGTTCGGTGTCTCAAGGAGATGATGGTGGTCTCTGAAGGGTGGTTTGCGAGGGGGCGTTCGCCTCCGACAAGGCAAATGACGGACGTATTCGTGCCGTCTGTGCACCGATCGACGGGTGGGCACTACATCGCGCGGTCGGCGAGCTGAACTTTCAACCGTCGAGCAGAACGCGGTCCCACCCTCGGTTCTCGGCAACCTTCCACTCAGCGGTTCCAGGCGTGCTGCAGATCACCGGGTCGCCGGTCAACTCCAAGAACGGGACGTCCGACGTGTGGTCTCCGTATGCCGACGAGCCAGCGAGATCCAACCCGCAGTCAGCGGCAAGTTTGTGGACAGCGTCAGTCTTTCGATCCTCGATCATTGGTCCGTCGATCGCCCCGGTGAACACTCCACAATCGACGAGCATGTTTGTCGCCAGAACGTGGTCGGCGCCAAGCTCATCGGCGAGAGCGACCAACAGTGCTGGAACTGATCCGCTGACCAGAACGATGGCATCACCGCGCACCCGGTGCATGTGCAACTTCGCGAGCACGGCGGCGTGGAAGTAGCTGGCGGGACGGGCGGCCAGCCAGCGTGCGATCAACCCTCTCAGAGCGTCGGGGCTGCGCCCCTGCCACCAGGCGAAGTAATGACGATTGGCGGTGGCGCGAGGCACCCCGTCCTCGAGCTGCATCCGACGGAGCCCGTGCAGGAATTGGACCGCGTCAGCAGGCTGCCCGCGTTCAGCAGCGTCGAAGTGAACCAGGTCGAACATTGTGGTCGTCCGTGTGAGCGTGCCGTCAACGTCGAAGAACGCAGCTCTCCGCAGAGTCGAAACGCTCACGTGAGTGCTGCGAAGTCCAGAACGATACGCCCGCGGACTCCGCCGAGGCCGACTCTGACATGCGCGTCGTGTGCCCGGTCAGCTGGCAGGACGTCGGCGATCCGAGCGGTGAGCACGCCGGAGTCGATGAGTTCAGAGATGTGCCGTAGCTTCTCGGATTCCCGTGTGTAGGCGGACACCATGATCGGATGCGCGACGATGCCGCGGGGAAGCGTGTCGGCCCAACCCCTCAGGGGCACGAAGTGGCCGCCATCGCGGATCGCTGGGAACACTGCGGTCGTCTGCACCGCTGCGTCGACGACGGCGTCCACACCCTGAGGGACGAGCGCTCGAACCTCCGCCGCAAACTCGTCGCCGCGGGGAACCACGTAGTCGGCGCCGAGCGCCTTCACCAGTTCGACGTCTTCACCTCGCGCGTCGGCGATGACCGTGAAGCCCTCATGCTTGGCAAGCTGGACCGTGAACCCGCCCGCAGCGCCGGCAGCGCCAGTGACAGCAAGCGTGCCGTGCCACAACTGCGGCAACGAGTCCAATGCGAGTCTTGCCGTGAGGGCGTTCATCGGTACGGCGGCCGCTTCATGCAGGCTCAGCCGCTCCGGGCACGGAGCGACCGACAACGCGGGGACGACGATGAACTCCGCGTATGCGCCCGACACGAGCGGCGCATCGACCACCGCCATGACGCGGTCTCCCACCGACCACCCGGTGACCGCGGAACCGACCGCGTCGATGGTGCCGGCCGCGTCCATCCCAGGGGCGAACGGGGGAGTCCGGTCACTGAGGACCGAGCGGTAGAACCCCTCCCGGAACGCCAAGTCCGTCGGATTCACTGCGGCGCCATGGACGCGGATGCGCACCTCGTCGGGCCCGGGGTCCGGGCAGGGGACCTCGTGCAGTTCGAGGACCTCTGGTCCGCCAAAAGATGTGGTGCCGACGAGCTTCATACGTCCATCCAACCGGCGGTGCGGACTGGGAACCAGGTGCTCTCACCACCAGCCGGTCCTGTCCCCCGCTGAGCCAGCCGGGTGGTGGCACACCCCGGATAACGCAGCCCTGTTGACCTCGGCGACGTTCGTCGAGCATCGCAGTGCGGATCGACGATGGGGTCGGCCGCATCACGAACCGACCTCAACACCAGGAGCAGCATGCGACTCGCGATCATCGGCGCCTACGGCTCGGGAAAGACCACACTCGCCAGAGCGGCCGCCGAGCGGTTCGGCCTCCGTCTCGACGCGCTTCCCGCGATGCAGAACCCGTTCGGCATCAGCAAGGCGGCGACTGCGTGCAGCCCAGCGCAGCTCGTCGAGCTGACGGTGCGTCGGCTCATGGAGCGGAGCGCGTCCGAGCAGGGCGAGCACTGGGTCTCCGACGGGTCACTGGTGCACGACTGGGTCTTCACCAAGACACTGCTCCTGCACGGCACCGACCCCGCCGCGTCGCCGCAGCCCACGGTTGCTGGTCGCGGTCTCATCAACGGGCTCCTCGAACCCACCCGACGTGCTATTCGGACGTCACTCGCTGGACGCTACGACGCTGTGGTGCACGTACCCATCGAGTTCGAGATGTCGGAGCGGACGCCGCCCGTGTCCGAAGCCTTCCGCAGGTCGTCGGAGCAGTACCTCGCCGAGGAGACCAGCCTCGCCGGGCTGCACCTCCACACCGTCACTGGCACGGTCGCCGAACGACTCGACCAGCTCGGCGCGCTTCTGGCTGTCCCAGCCGCCGCATAGCCCCTACCCAACTGCACTGATCGGAAAATCCCATGCAAGAGAACCTCAAGCTCGCCATCTCCGGAACGTACTCGACTGGGAAAAGCACCACAACGGAAGCGCTGTCGATCGCAACCGGCCTGCCGCGCACCCACGCGAAGACCTCACGCGAGATTCTCATCGACCTCATCCCCGGCAAGACCGTGATGGACCTCAACGCGATGGAACTCATCAAGCTCGGGTTGCGACGATTCGAGGAACGGGTCCAGAACGAGTCCGGACCCGGCCCGTTCATCTCCGACGGTGGAGTGTTCCACGAATGGGTCTATTTCGAAGCGCGCATGCGCGTCGGGATCAACCCAGGAGCGCCGAAGTGGTTCCAGGCGGTGAAGCAGATCACTGGCCTGCCGGTGAAGCACTTCTACCAGCGCTACACCGACACGCTCGGTGATGTGACTCGGGCGCGAGCGAAGCGCCTGTACGACGCGTACGTGCACCTGCCGGTCGAGTTCGACATGCACCCCGACGGTCACCGCCCGGTCTCCGAACCGTTCCGTCGGCTCTCGGACGACTTGCTCATCGAGGCGCTGCAGGAGCTCGAGATCCCCTACCACGTCGTCGGCGGTCCGATCCCGGAACGGGTGGACCGAATCATCGAGCTGTTCGACATGCCGCAGGTCGTTCCGACCGACGAGGCGATCGAGTTGGCGCAAATCCGAGTTCGGGCAGCAACGGACGTCCTCGAGCAGGACGCCCGGTTCCACGAAGCGCAGCGCAAGAAGTCCTTCGGCCGGCAGCTGAAGTACGCGCTCCGTTACTGATCGCTCCCACCAGATCGCACTCGCCACGAAGGGTCAACCCATGCTTACAACCGCAGACGCCGTCCGGAACGGTGCTCGTCTGACAAGCCCGGCGCTGCTGCTCGGGCTCCTCGCGTTCGCGCAGCTCATCATCGCGCTCGACTACAACATCGTCTTCGTGGCACTGCCGGTTATCGGGGAGGGGCTGCACTTCTCCGAGTCCGCACTCCAATGGGTGGTGAGCGCCTACGCAGTCGCGTTCGGCGGCTTCCTCCTGCTCGGCGGGCGGCTCGCGGACCTCATCGGGAAGCGTCGCGCCTTCGTCATCGGACTGGCGCTGTACGCCGTCGCCTCGCTCGTCGGTGCGATCGCCACCGACCCGCTCGTCCTGATCATCGCCCGCGCGTTCCAGGGGCTCGGCGGAGCGTTCTTGTCGCCGGCGACGCTGTCACTGGTGACCACGAGCTTCCCCGAGGGCCGGTCCAGGAACACCGCGATGTCGATCTGGGCGGCCGCGGGCAGCACCGGCATGGTGCTCGGATCGCTTCTCGGCGGCGTACTGACCGGCAGCCTCGGCTGGGAGTCCGTCTTCACCGTGAACGTCGTGTTGGCTGCCGTCGCGATCGTCGGCGCGTTCCTGCTCCTGCCCGCGGACCGAAGGAGCGCAGCAGCGGCCGCGCAGCGTCTGGACGTGCCGGGTGCGGTCACCGGAACAGTCGGTGTGCTCGCGGTCGTGTTCGCGCTCGTGCAGGCGCCGGAAGCAGGTTGGGCGGCGCCGGTGACCTTCGTGCCGGGTGTGATCGGCGTGGTGTTCCTGGTCGCGTTCGTCCTCATCCAGCGTTCGTCGCGTGACCCCCTCGTGCCGCTGAGCCTGTTCCGATCGGGGAACCTTGGCGTTGGAACGTGGGTGACCTTCTTGTTCATGGCGACGTTCGGTGCGATCCCGTTCTTCCTGACGATCTACATGCAGCAGGAACTCGACTTCACGCCGATGGCGACCGGCATCGCGTTCATCATCCCGTCCGCATGTGTGCTCGTCGGGGCGACGCTCGCTGGACGCCTCGGCAACGTCGCATCGCCGAGGTCCGTGCTCGCAGTGTCGTTCGCGATCGGTGCGGTCGGGACCGCGGCACTCGCGGCCGGGTTCGCCGCCGGCATGTCCCCGTACGTGCTCGTCGTGCCGCTCGTCGTGCTGAGTCTTGCCCAGGGAGTGGTGTTCACCACGATGTTCACCTTGGCGACCAGCGGCGTCGCTGCCGAGCATCAAGGCACCGCGTCGGGCATCGCGACGGCGGGGCAGCAGGTCGGTGGAGCGGTCGGCCTCGCCCTCCTCGTCCTCGGTGCGTCCGCCATCGCTGGCGCTGACCCAATGCGGCAGATCATCGTCGCGACCTTCCTCATCGCTGGCGGCTTGGTGGTCGGCCTGCTGGTGTCGCTGGCGGCCTCTGGTCGTCCGGTGTCGGTGGGTGTCACCACACCTGAGGTCGCGCCGGCTTCGCCCGTCACCGCGGATGACGCGGCGGTCAGTCGCTGAGCAGCTCAGTGGGAACCGCGTCCGGGCGGTCGCTGCTGTACTTCCACCACGCTGGCGGCTTGGCGGCCGTTCCGAGGGGAGTGCGTGCGGCGGCGACCGCCGCAGGCGTCGAACAGGTCACCGCGGTCGGATTCGAGCGCGCTGCGCTGCGGTCGACGTGGGCCACCATCGAGATGCTCGCGGCGATGTCGGTTCACGCGATGCACGACTCCCTCGCCGGAGCGCTGCTGTACGGCCACAGCATGGGTGGCCTCGTCGCATTCGAAGTGTGCCGTCAGCTTGCGGCGATCGGAGGCCCCATGCCCACGGCGCTCGTCCTCGGGGCGACTGCGCCCCCGGGTGTGTTCCCCCCTGTCGAGGATGTATGCACCCGACTCGGTGTCGACGCCGCGGAGGGGGCCAGGGGATCGAGGATCCGGATCGGCATCGACCGAGCCCGAGCGTACGCTCCGCGGCCAGTCCCCATCGGTATCGCCGTGCATGTCGTCTGCGGCCGAGATGACGAAGTCGTGTCTCCCGATGTCATGGAACGTTGGTCCGAGCTGGGTTGTGAGACGCTCGCGATACACGCCATCGACGGAGCGCACCTGTTCCATCAGGCGGCGCACGAGCAGTTCTCCGAGGTGTTCGTATCGATCGCCCGAGCCGAATAGAGTTGCCCATCGCAACACAATTCGTACGCATCAGGGGGTGTACATGCAGAACGACGTGACGGGCTTCGCAGCAGAAGCCGAGCAAGCGCAGGGGCGGCGCGCATGGCTCGGGGAGTTTCTTCGCGCTCGACGGGAGGCGCTGCAGCCGGAGGATGTGGGGTTGCCGCGCTCGGGCCGTCGCCGCACTCCGGGGCTGCGGCGCGAAGAAGTGGCGGTGCTGGCCAACGTCGGAGTGAGTTGGTATACGTGGCTCGAACAGGGGCGCGACATCGGCGTCTCCACAGTCGTTGTGGACGCAATCGCGAACGCGCTTCATCTCGACGGAGCAGATCTGGAGTACTTCTACGAGCTGACAGGGAAAGTGCCGGCGTCACGCCGCGCGGCGGCCGACGACCTCAAAGGTTCGATCGAGCGGACGCTCTCCAGCATCCAAGATATGCCGGCCTATGCAGCAGATCGCTACTGGAACGTGTTCGCCACCAATGAGCTGGCAGCGAAGACATTCCAGACACAGGTCGGCACCAACTGCCTCATCCGGTACTTCACCGATGAGGAGTACGCAGCGCACTATCCACACCGAGACCTCGCCGCACGGATGATGGTTTCGCAGTTCAGACGTCAGGCGACGGCATTCGCAACCGACCCGACGTTCGAATCGATCGCCACCGACCTCGCCGAGCGTTCGACCGAGTTCCGCCGCCACTGGGGTCAGCACTCTGTCGGTCAGGAACCCCACGTCGCGACCGTGTTCGACCATCCGCTTGGACGGATGTCCTTCGAGACGGTGGTGCTGACACCCACCGTCGGAGGCGACGACTTGATGCTGTTCCTGTACTCACCGTCGCCGGCGACGGCTCCGACAACGAATGCGGTGCTGGAGCAGATCCGGTGACCTCCGGACGCTGGCGCAGCCCGAGCCGCGCTCGCTCGATCGTGGTGGGCGACGTCCGGGTCACGTCGGTGCCCGATGGGCGTATTCAGTTGCACCCAGCGGGCTGGTATGGCTCTGCAGAACCGCCGAGGCCGGTCACCGAAGTGCAGCCGCTCTTGGACTCTGAGGGGTATCTCGTCGCGTCCGTCGGGTCGCTTGTGATCGAGGCGGGCAACCACGTCATCGCAGTGGACACCGGGCTCGGGCCGGTGCACGTTCCCGGAGGCCGTGGGCACCCGGCCATCGGCGCGATGACGGGTGGCACCTTGCCGGAACAGTGGCGCGCGCTCGGTTTACCCGACCCGACCGACGTCGTCATCACCCATCTGCACGAAGATCACACCGGATGGTGGAGCAGCGACAGCCGATTCGGCGCCACGCTTCGCGAGCTCCCAACCATCGCTGGGCGCGGCGACCTTGACCGAAGCCCGTTAGCGACCCTCTCCGATCGCTGGCAGCCCGCCGCCGGCGGCGAGCAGATAGCCCCGGGGGTCACCGTCATGGCGCTCCCCGGGCACACCCCGGGCCACCTCGGCGTCCGTGTGGGATCCCGACACGACTGCCTCATCGCGTTCGGCGATGCGCTGCACAGCACGCTGCAGATCCCGGACCCGACCATCAACGCGTTCGTCGAACACGACCCCGCGGCAGCTGTGGCGACCCGAGCGGCCCTGCTCGAGGAGCTGCAGCGCACGAGCGCTGTCGCGTACGGGAACCACTTCGGAGATGTCGTCTTCGGACGCGTTGACGCTCGTCAGTGGCATCCGGTCGATTGAGCGAAAGTGGCGCTCCTGGAAGAAGCGCCCCGTCGGTGCCGTGACTGGTGGTTCTGCTCCCACCATAAGTGGCCTCTGGTCGACCCGTCCGACGCGGTGGATCGTTGCTCTCGCAGACGTCCCTCCTCCACCGACAGGAGACCGAACCCGTGACAACCGACACCATCGAACGCCACGAATCCATCGAGGACCTCCTCGGACCGGCAGCAGGCCGGTTCTTCGGACTCGGATACCGCCTCACCGATCCCAGGCTCCGCAACGCCGATGTCGTCGAGGACGCCGGCACCTGGAGGCTCACCGCCACTGCAGACGCCGTGACCGGCGCTGCATGGTCGCGGAAGGGCGACGACGAACAGAACCCGCACCTCAGCACGACCGACCTGATCGTTCTCGGCATCGCCAGCGCCTACGAATTGCTCGCTCGAGACCTCGACGCCGAAGCGATGACCGCGTGTTCGATCATGAGCGTCGACATCCGAGCACCACGTCGTCCCATCGAAGGCGACCTCGCGGCCTTGCCAGTGAAAGGGCATGCGCCCAGGGGGGCCGCAACCGCAGGAGCTGAGATACCCGTCGTTGTCGACGTCGCCGGGTTCACGATCGGCATCGTCGTTCTCCGTTCAACCGCGACTCCTCCTGTCCCGGGTAGCACTCGTGTCGAGGACCGCCCCGGAGACGGGGTCTACTGCGGCGTGTACCGGAGCCGCTCACCGCTCGTCGAGGACGTCGAAGTCTCACCGAACAACGTGCGCGCCAGCGTCACGATCCCAGCCGTCGGACGTCGTCCCGCCGACGAGCTCTGCGGTTTCGAGGCCGCGTTCCAGCCCGGGATCAACCTGGTCGACGCCTTCGTCACTACGCTGCAGCTCGGCCAGGTTCTGTTGTACCGGCTCGACGAGATCGACCGATCGGACAGCGAGACGCTCTGGATGCGACGCACCCTGATCACCGTTCCCGGTCATCCGCACTCAGCTGTTCGAACCGCCACCCGGGTCTACCTCGACCGATCCCGCACGCTCCAGCAGGACGGCCATGAGTGGCGTCTCTGCGATGTCGTTGGAACCTTCGACACCGGCATGCAGGTCAGCTGCTCAGTCGCTCACGTCATCGGTGCAGCATGAGTGTCGACCAGGTGATGGCGAGTGCTACGCCCGCACGACCGGTGGCCGCCGCCAAGCTCCGAACCACCGTGCTGCAGGGCCTTGGTGGCGCGCTCCCGTCCCGGGCCGTCACCAATGACGACCTCGCCAAGACGCTCGACACCACGGACGAGTGGATCACATCCCGCACCGGGATCAGCACACGACACAAGGTCGAGCCGGGAACCTCGACCAGCGACCTGGCGGTCGCTGCCGGTCGGCGGGCTCTGGAGAACGCCGGACTCGACTCCGTTGACATGGTCATCGTCGCTACGTCGACGCCCGACTACCGGTGCCCGGCAACGGCTCCCGACGTCGCAGCTCGTCTCGGTCTCGGTACGATCCCCGCGTTCGACCTCGCTGCAGTGTGCTCCGGGTTCGTGTACGGACTGGCCCAAGCCGATGCGTTGATCAAATCGCACGCCGCGGAGCATGTTCTCCTTATCGGCGCAGACACCTTCACAACCCTGGTGAACCCGACCGACCGTGCGAACGCCGTGATCTTCGGCGACGGTGCCGGGGCAGTCGTCCTCGGCGCCGCCCGCGACGGCGGCGCAGGACGATTCGGCCCGTTCACGCTCGGCTCCGACGGCACAGGAGTCGACCTCATCCGGGTCGAAGCCGGCGGCTCTCGACAGCCGGTCATCGACACAGCGGATCCGACCGCATGGTTCACCATGCAGGGGCGAGCCGTGTTCGCGGCCGCTGTGGCCGCGATGGCCGACTCCTGCCGCACAGCCCTCAACACCGCAGGATGGGAGGCGGACGACGTTGACCATCTTGTCGCCCACCAAGCGAACCGTCGGATCATGACGATGGTCGCCGCATCGATCGGAGTACCGAGCGAACGCGCTGTCATCCACCTCGACCGGGTCGGAAACACCTCGGCGGCGTCGATCCCCCTCGCCCTGGCCGCCCACGCAGGGCAGATCCGTCCTGGGGAGCGGGTCCTGCTCACCGCATTCGGCGGTGGTGCGACCTGGGGTGCCGGCACGCTCACCTGGCCCGCTCTCGAGGCGCCCGTCATCGACCTGATCTGACCACCGCGTTCCGTCAAGTCGCGCTCCACACCCACTACCAGGACTATTCAAGCAACCGCCCAGAAAGGGCTTGTCATGACCGCACCCATCCCGTCCGCCGAGAACCTCGTCGAACTCATCCGCACAAGCGTCGAGGAGCTTTCCCACCTCGACGGCGTCGACAAGTCCTTCGACGAACTCGACCTCGACTCGCTGTCGATGGTCGAGATCGCGACCATCGTCGGGCAGACGTACGGCGTCCAGCTCGGCGAAGAAGAAGTCGTCGAAGCAGGTGACTTCATCACGCTCACGGCGCTCCTGCACGATCGAGTCTCCGCGTAGCGTTCGGCGCACGCGCCGAGACACGAATCAGTCCCCGGTACAACCGACAAAGCAAGGATCAGGATGCCGTCGTTCCACGACTCCATTGAACAAGCTGTAGTGATCGGCTGCTCGGCAGCACGCATGATCGCGCCAAGCGAACTCCGAGAGTGGGTCGATGACGACGTTGTTGCCAACAGTCGGCTGTACATCGTCGCCCGACGGCCGCGATTGACGTTCACCGCAGCCCGTGCGGCGGACGACGGGTACACAGAACTTCGCCTGCAAACGCCGCAGAACGGCCCCGTCGTCCAGACCTTCGTCCGCACCGACCCACCGTTCGAACTCACCGCCGAAGAAGGTGGGCAATGGCTCACACTCAGCGTCGACGACGACGTCATCTTCGACGACCGTCCAAGCAGGCTGCTGCACTCGAAGGAGATCCCCGTCGAAGGTAACGCGCTGGACGTTGCACACGTCGAAGACGATCTGCTCAATTTGGAGGTGCTGTACGTCGGCAAAAGCAACGACGACGGTGGAGTCATCCGCCGGCGCCTCACCGCGCACAGCACATTGCAGCAGATCCTCGCTGACCACTTTGACCACGCGCCTGACTACGAAATCTGGGTGCTCCCTCTCGTGTTCGACGAGCTCAGCACGCTGACGGCCATCGTGCCGAACGCTGGGACGGACAAGAAGTCGGCCGCAGAACGGGTCGCGGCGATGTCACCGACGCTGTCAGCGGAAGTACGTGTCGCGCTCGCGGAAGCGGCCATGATTCGATACTTCGACCCGGAGTACAACACGCACTATCGTGCATCTTTCCCGGACCGGCAGCACATGTCATACGCCGACGTTTTCCAGTACGACTACAACTCGCTCGGCTTTGTCCTCAACATTGGCGCCGCGTTGAACGTCACCATCGGAAGTGGAGCCGTTCCTGGTGCAGCGCATCACGAAGAATGGTTCGCGGTCGACAAGCCATCCGAACGGCTCCCGCTGACACCAGAAAACCTGCTGAACTCGCTTAAGCCGACCGCCGTTCGCGTGGATTAGGAGGACCCATGCGGGCGTCTGCGGAGTTGGTCGGCAGCTCCGGCGCGGCTCGCTGCCTTCAGGCTGCTTCAGCCGGAAGTACCTGCATGCGCAGCTACTCGCGGCCCGTCAGTAGCACCGCCGCCTATCGATGATTACCGTCGACGAGAACGATGTCACCGGCCTCCGGCCAGCGGCCCCTCGGCGCTCCATAACGAAGGTATCGAATCGGAGAGCGTATCCGGGTTGTCCCGGCTATGCGGGCCGACCTCGAGCGGCACCATGCTCCGCACACTGGTTTCGACAGTCGTCAGTGGGATGGCCGGCGCGGCCGACCGAGGGCTGCCCACCCTGGTCCGCCGCTCAGACGCTTGGGTCCGGGCGACCCCGTCTCGGACCAGCCGGGAGCGCGAACTGGACGATTCCGCTCGTCTACGAGCCAAAATCGTCCGTGGAACCTGCTACTTTTGCCGCATATGGGTGCGGTGAGATGGTAGGAGTGGACGACTTGACTCAGATCCGAGATGAACTAGCCCAAGTGGCGCGGCTTGCGGTGCAGGGGAGCGACGCCGATGTGCGTATGTACCTCAGCCGGCTCGTGCGACGGTACCGCACGGACGACCCCGCACTCGCGAACGACTTGAGCGAGGTCCTCCGCCGGAAGGCGCCGCAACGCCCTGACCGCGTCACGCCCAACGGAGGTGCTCCCTCGACCGCCAGTGCATCGGAGGACCCGCAGCTGTCAGTCCTGCGGAGCTACGCGTCGACCGATCCGGTCGACGCGCCGGTACTCGCATCGGATCTCGAAGGGCAGTTGCATCGGCTCTTGGTTGAGCGGGCTCGTGTCAATGACCTGGCACGTCACGGCCTGAGCCCGGCGTCGTCCGCGGTGTTCGTCGGGCCACCAGGCGTGGGTAAAACCAGAACCGCGCGGTGGTTGGCTTCGGAACTTCAGCTGCCGCTGTTCGCGTTGGATCTCACTGCGGTGATGAGTAGCCGGCTTGGGCAGTCTGGCGCGAATCTTCGATACGCGTTCGACCGCGCCAAAGCGGAGCCATCGGTGCTGTTTCTCGACGAAATCGATGCGATTGCGAAGCGTCGAGATGACGACGGCGATGTCGGCGAGCTGAAGCGCCTGGTGACCATCATGCTGCAGGAGATGGATGAGTGGCCGTCGACAAGTCTGCTGCTCGCTGCAACGAACCACCCGGGTCTCGTGGACCCGGCGCTGTGGCGAAGATTCGATATGCAGATCACGTTTGATGTGCCGACGGGCCATGAACTCGACGCTGCCATCATTCGGTTCCTTGGCGACGATGAAGGTCTCGCTGAGTACGCTCCGTTGTTCCGCACCGTCTACGAAGGCAAGTCCTACAGTGAGATCGAGCGGAACCTCCTGGCCATTCGGAAGTGGCGGGTGCTTGCTATCGGAGAGCCGGACGATATTGTTGCAGATGTGCTCGCCACGAGCGTGAACGCGATGTCGAAGGACCGTCGAATCGCACTCGCGAGCGAATTGCAGCAAAACAGCGGGTTGTCTCAGCGGCGCGTGTCGCAACTCACCGGAGTGAGCCGCGACACGATCCGTAAACGCGTCAAGGAACTTGTCTAAGACCCACGGTTGGGGGACCTCTCATGGCTCAAACGAACTATCTCATCGGTTACGCTGAGCGGCTTGTCGAACCAATCGGCGCACCGCAAGGCGGCGGCGACAAGCTCGAGCCGTACACGATTGAGCAAGCACGCGAACGTTTGGCCCCTCAGCTGTCGACCACGATCGTCTCGTTCACGGAGGACGCGGCGTTCACTCCGAATGGTGTTCACGTTGCGCGGTTCGCCCTGCACCCGACCTACATCGCCAAGTCGTACCATCCTGCGGGCATGCTACGAGCGGCCGGCCTGGAGGTGATAGGAAGCAAGTCCCGCAAAATCAGGGTAGATCGCCACACCGGCAGCAACCCCACCGACGAGACCTACACAACCTCCGAGCTCTATGTCGCCGGAACCGCAGGAGCATTCGAATCGCTCCGAGACGCCTTGATCGCCGATGCTGACCTTGCAACTGAACTCGCGCCGATTCGTCGGTTCGAGCAGATCGCGCCCTTCGCCGCCGAAGAAAAGGTGAAGGCGGGGCTCCCCGATTCGACGGATTCACAATTTGAGCTCGTCCTCCACAGACCGTCCGAGACCCTTGCTCCGGACAACCGTGCCCAGTTCCTCGCAACCGCGGAACAAGTGGGTGTGCAGTTGTACCCGGAACACGGGTTCGATGTCGGCACACTGTGGTTCGTGCCGGCACGCGGAGACCAGGCAGCCCTGCGGACGTTAGCCCAATACACGACACTGCGGACGGTCCGCCCCATGCCCCGCCTCACCATCGAGCCGGTGTTGCGGTCGGTGTCGCTTCCGCAGATGCAACTGCCGCCGGCCCCGGAACGCGACGATGCCATCCGCGTTGCGATCCTTGACGGAGGACTCCCAGACCAGCACCCCCTCGGGCCGTGGGTCGAGTCCTACCGCCGGATGAACCCTGCCGCCGCGGACTTGCCGAACTTCACCGACCATGGTCTCGCGGTCGCATCCGCGTTCCTATTCGGCCCGCTCACGAACGGGGAAGCCTCGACACCGCCACCGGCGAAGGTCAGCGTCATCCGAGTGCTGGACGAGTCGATCGCCGACGAGGACGAGTTCGAGCTGTACCGGGTGCTGAGCCACATCGAGGATGTGCTGACCTCGAACGCATACGACTACATCAACCTGAGCCTCGGCCCGAACCTACCGGTCGAGGACGACGACGTACACGCTTGGACGTCAGTCATCGATGATCTCCTCAGCGACGGACAGACGCTCATGACCGTCGCCGCGGGCAACAACGGTGAACTCGATGCCGAATCCGGGAACGCACGTGTTCAAGTACCCGGAGATGGAGTGAACCTCCTCACCGTCGGCGCCGCGGACAGCCGCGACTCCGGGTGGGCACGCGCGCCGTACTCCGCAATCGGGCCGGGGCGGCATCCTGGACGGGTGAAGCCCGACGTGCTGATGTTCGGCGGCAGCACTCACGAACCCTTCAACGTCCTCAGCGCATCCGGCACCGGCATCGTTGGAGTTACAGGAACCAGCTTCGGAGCTCCATACGGTCTACGGCACGCCGTCGGTATTCGTGCTCTCCTAGGAGGCGACCTGTCACCCTTGGCGATTCGCACGCTCATGGTGCACGCAGCTCGGCGCGACACTCATACGAGTGCGGAAGTCGGGTGGGGTCGTGTCCCGGACGACTTCGAGGACCTGGTCGTGTCCGGCGACGGTGTTGCGCGAATCATCTACCAGGGTGAGCTGAAGCCCGGGAAGTACGTACGAGCGAAGGTGCCGATCCCGACAGGCGGGTTCACCGGCGACGTTCGCATGCGAGCAACGTTCTGTTACGCGAGTCCCGTCGACGCGCATAGTCCTGACGTTTACACCAGGGCCGCACTCGAGCCGATCTTCCGACCGAATCTGAGCAAATATGCAAAGGGGGCAAAAACCCCGAAATCGCGGCGGTTCTTCTCTCAACTTGAATACGTCGGCGAGGAGAGGCGTCGGAATGACTTCGGGCAGTGGGAGACGGTCCTCAGTGACGCCGCGTTGATGCGCGGGAAGACACTTGCCTCACCTGTTTTCGACATTCACTACAACGCTCGAGAAGAAGGAGGCAAGTCAAGCAGTACCGAATCGATGAGCTACGCATTGGTTATCACGTTGGAAGCCGCCAAGCACGTAAACCTCCATCAAGACATCCTTGACGCCTACCCCGACTTGCTGGTTGCCATCGAGCCAGATCTGACTGCCGGTGCACCCGAGGTCGACGTCTGAGTTTACGATCCTGGTTGGACTCGGAGTGAACCTCATCCCGCCCGACGCGCACGGCCGCCGAAATTCCTCGCGGCTCGCTGGGCTCGGACTCGCTGGCCTTTCAACTGCATTTGCGCGAACTGCTCGCTCACGCCGTACGTTCGGGCGACGCGAGCGTTGTCCCACCCGTCGAAGGCGGCGCGTTCAGCGGCCTTCAACGGGACAAGCAGCTCACCGGAGATGAACCTCGCCTCATCTTCCTGCTTCTTGTCGAACTGGCGCTGGTGGTCTTCGCCGAGCAGCACGTCGTCGAACGGATGCTCGAGAAGGTGATGTCCGAGCTCGTGCGCGATGCTGGAGCGCCGCCGGACCGGCGCGTGTGAGTCGTTCTCGACGATGAACCGAGCGGTTCCCACCGGGATCAGCGCAGCGGACCACGCGCTAGCCCGAGTCGTGGAGTAGTGCAGGACCGCATCCGGGGCCGCGTCGAACGACGAGAGCGGGTAGACGCGGATTCCGTGCGCCTCACACAACGCGTACGGGTTCAACGGCTCGCGCGGCCGCAGCCCAAGCGCCAACCGCTCGTCGTCAGCAATCTCACGCATCTGCTTCTGTGTGAACGACATCGCTAACCCCCGGAACGCTCCGTCCGGAACCGTTGCACTGCCGCCCCAATCAGCTGCTCCAAATACTGAACGTCGTCCGCCTGCAGGTCTCGCCGTGCCCTCAATAACGGCGCGAGCTGTGCGACAAGCTCTGGCTCCTCCACATCCGACGTTGCGTCCTCACGGCGGTAGAACGACTCCGCAGGCATCCGCAGCCACGTCGTCATCGTCGCGAACGCCGTCACATCCGGTCGGAAACCATTAGCCATCCGTGACAGCGTCGACGCCGCCACACCTAACTCCTTCGCCAGCTGCCGCCACGACCAGCCACGCTCCACACGAGCCGCGTCCAGCGCTGCATGCAGGGCCTTGACGTCAACCACTGGGGTCGAGTCGCTCATCTTCCTCCTCAGGTGCTCGACATCTCGAACAGTGGTGCTAGTCTAGACCTGCTCGATAAGTCGAGCACTGATTGCATCCCGCATCAGTTCACGTCACGAAAGGAGGCCAGAGATGGCCAGCAACACCGGAAAGGGCTACCGACGAGGAGCGGTGACCGGACGCAGCGAGTTCCAGTCCAAGGGGACGTGGTTCAAGCGCGACACGAGCACGGGGCGGATCATGAACGGCTCGCCGAATCAGCACAAGGGCGTCCGAAACGAGAAGTAGCTGACTGATGTGGGTCGCTCCTCCGCGAGCGACCCACACCCCCAGCCACATGCGGCCGCGTGCCGTGACAACGAGAGGAGACAGCAGCGATGGCTGTGCACTGGGTGAACTACGACCTGAACAAGCGGGGGCAGAACTACACCGAACTGATCGACTACCTGAAGTCGCATCGAGGCTGGGCGCGACCGGTGCGCAACAGCTACTTCGTGGACACGGCGATGAGCGCGTCGGAGCTCCGCAACGAAATCAAGCAGCGAGTGGACAGCAACGACGTGGTCATGGTCGTCGATGTCTCCGGTGCTGACTGGGCCACGCTCAGCGTGTCGAAAGTCGTCACCGAGTGGCTCCGAGAGCACCTCTGAGTCACGCGCATGACCGACTTCTGGTTGCAAGTGCTGTCCGGCGTGCTCAGCGCGCTCCTGACCGCCGTTCCCGTCGCACTGATGTCCACCTGGGCGCAACGTCGGATCCGAGTTCCCCACACCATCGACGAACGCGAAGTGGCTGTGACGCGCTCCACGCTACCCACCGCGGCGGTTATCGAACGCCGCACCACAAAATCATCCACGTCCTCAGGCAATGACAGCGGAATCGCCATCCTCATCGGAGCCAGCGCCCTGGTCGCAGCCTGGTTCTTCGCCCAACACCCCGTCGCCGTTGGAGCGTCGCTGATCGGACTCGCGGTCGGGTGCGTGGCCGGCCTCGTCCTCATCTGGACACGGAGTATCAGCGGGCTTCACCGCGTCCCGCAACGCGCAACCCTCCCGACCGTGCAGGTCGGAATCGTCGTTGCCGAACTCGCGCTCACCATCGCCTTGCTCGCACGTGTGCAGCTGCACGGCGCAACCGTGTGGACCATGGGCGCACTCCTGCGGACAGGAAACGCTGAGCCAACGCAGCCGTTCCTGCAAACCGTGGTCAGCCAGTACGGCGCACTCATCGACCGTTTCGGGATACCAAGCATGGTGGTGCTCGTATATGCAGTCCTCATCGCCGTCGCGTGCGTCATCAGCGTGCTCGTAGCCGCCGTCACGCTCTTCGACTGGAGCTGCTACCTCGCGCACATCGATGGAACCGCCGGACCGTTCGCGTCGCGACGCGCAGCACGATACCTGCAGCACGGATGGGGTGCTCGGCTCACGCCGCTGCTCATACCCGCGATACTGCTCGCGCTCTTCGTTCTCATGCCCGGCTTCGTCGATCAACCCACGTCCGTCTTTCCCAGCTTGCAGCCAACGCACGCACCCGAAGCGATCACAACCGGTTGAACCGACGGTTCGGGTGCCCGGAGCGTCTTCCGTATGGTCGGCCAGGTCGCGTCGACGATCCGTCTGCCGTCGGGAGATCATCTGGCGCCGCCTGCGGCGGAGCACGCCGGGCGCAAACAGCTCGCTCGCCGTGCTCGTCTCGGCAGACGCCAAACCGCTTCGGCCATGGGCGTCGAGTCCCAGCTCGGCCGGGCAGCCACCGTCGACTCGGAAGCGATCGAACGGCCGATCTCTGAGTGCTGCGTCATGCGGCGTCTGCGATCGATCTCGCAGACCAAGCGCGAGCGACAGGCCGCATGCTGTGCGCAAGCGGATCAGTACCCAAGCGGCGTCATCGAGTCCGGATCGAGACTGTAGCGCTCCAGCGATCGCTGATTCCCGACCAATGGCACTGTGGACACGTGGACCTCAGGACGTTGCGTACGCTGCCTTCATCGGACCAGCGGGTGTTCCTGCTCGGCCGGATCACCGCGGAGACGACGAGCGTCGATGCGGCGCTGCGGTTCGTGCATGCTGCTCTGCGCGGACGTCACGAGATCGACGCGTACCTCGATGCGCCGAGGTACATCACGACCATCGTTAAGGAGTGCAAAGCGCTCCTCGCCACGCATGACAGCATCGACGAAACAGGCCGGCGAGCAGTGAACGCGACCCTGACCGCTGCGAACAAGATGTACACGTCACGGAACCGCTTCATCCACGACATGCTCCGCGCCGACCTTCTCAGCGGCGGATGGGAACTCGCAGGCCTCGAGCGCCAACCAGACGGTGAGCAGAACATCACCGCGACCACATTCGACGGCATGGTCGGGCTTGTCGAGGACCTGGTCGGTGTCACCTGGCGGCTCCGAGGAGCCGCGCTCTACATCCTCAACGGCTCCTGGAGCGGACTCGCGACCGGAGCCGTCGAAGGGCAATGGGACGGCAGCGCCGACTACGTCAACTGAGCCCTGCTGACCCTGCCGGGTTCTCATTCAGCGAGCACCTCACGGGCACACTGCTTCCACGCAGCCGCCGCAGTCCTGGCCAAGGCGAGAGCGGTGCGGTCACGAGGCCAATTCGGCTCAAAGCTGCCCCCTCCCACCGAAGCCGGTGCTCCGTCTCGGACTGTCGGCAGGAGTTTGAGGGCAGCATGCGCCCGGCGGCAGGACCACCGTACTGAGCCAGCCACCGACGGTCAGCTGGGTGCCCAGCAACCGTCGCGCACGGTTGTGACGACGATGGCTCTGCATCCGTCAGAACGGCATGAGGCCTACCAGCGCCTCGACGCCTACCTGGCGGTGATGAACTAGCTTCGCTGGAACGCGCGGAGCCCCGGCACCCGAGGAATGTCGACCCACATCTTCATGCTCGCCTCCGACACGGTTTCGCCGGATACGACGAACGATGCAGGTCCGAGCCGGTCAAGATCTGCAGCAAGTGCGGCGGCCTTGGCGGCGCTGAGATGCCCAATCTTTCGTCCTCTGCCATAGACAGCGACGGCATTCTCGTCATGCTTGTTCTCGGGTTCACGAACGAGTTCGTATACCTGACCGCCGTATCGGGCCCGATCGTCGTCGCGCAGCCAGTACGACGTTCCAACGATGCGGAACCGCGACGACGGCAGCTCGCGCAAGTCGATGCGGGGAAGCCGCTCGTCGAGGTAAGCAGGAACGATCCTCGAAGAACCCCGGGAGGATGCTCGGCCCTGCCTTTCGTCCGCTTCCGCAACGCCTTCGCTGAAGCTCCTGGCGATGGCTCCGGACTGCTTCCTGCCGTCCGGACCGGTCCTCGTGACAGTCTCGCCCGGACGCGTCGCAGGTGGCTCTGCACCGCTTCGACGGGTGAAGTGCTGAACCAACAAACGTCCTCCGATGAGCAATACGACGATCAGCAGCACGATCTCGAACACCATGCGGTCACCGTAGCTAGCAGTAGCCACACCGTCTGCGCCCCGGACGGGCGGCAGGCTCGTTCCCGACGGGCGAGGACGGCGACGCCTGAGCCCAGCAGCACCGGCCAGCTCTGCGGCGCCCTGCTCACGCGGACGATCTGCGGGCGCTGTGCGTATCCGCCCTACACGGCCGAAAGTACGTCACCGCCGGACGTCGTCCCGCCAGAATGTGAGCATGAGTGACGCACTGCTAAGCGATCGTCAAGAATGGGTTGGAACTTGGTGGATCCCGCAGGACCCCACCCGCCGCGTGCCGGGCGTCCTCACATTTGATCCGAAGGTCGGCGCGGAGCTGCGACTCATCGGCGGGTGGGACCACAGCGTCGAGATACCGGTCGGGGACGGCTCCACAATCATGACAAACAGGTCGCGGTCGTGGCCCATCCTCCTTGGGGCAGCCAGCGACGGACGCCCGATGACGCTGCTGGATGCGCGATTCGTGCACGCAAAGACTTCCCACAATCAGTGGAACACCTCCGACGGCCCGGACGTGCTGCACCTTGCGCCGCAGACAGTGATGGTTGGATGTCACCTCGGAGAGGCCGACGCCGTCTTCGTCGCCGGTGCCGCAACAATCGAGAACCTCACGTCATGGTCGGACCGCATCGGGATCGATGGCCACCGAACTAGGCGGGGCGACGGTAAACCGGGCGGCGATCTTACAATCGCGCGGCTGGAGCCGCTAGTTGTCAAGTCGGGCAACCTAACCATCAAGCTCCACCACCTCATCGCACAACCCCGCATCAGAGAGGTCCGCGCGGAACGGATTGCCGACGTCAAAGAACACACGTCGATCGAGTTCGTCAGCGCGGAACCGCAGGCGCTGGCGTTCTACACAGACCTACTCGGGAGCATCGCCGACCTTGTCTCGCTTTCCGCGCTGAAGCCAAGCGGTCTCGTGACGCTGCGGGTGTACCTGCCAGCTCAGCCGGAACGGTACCCTGCGGGACATCCCCTTGGCCATGCTCGACCGGAGGTGCAGGTCTTTCAACGGCTCGTTGTGAAGGCTCGTCCCGACGACGAGGCGGAGCCGGCTCGCAACTTCCTTCTCACCCTCCGAGATCGCCCGTTCGAAGACCTCCTGCCGCTCTGGCTCGACGTGCGCGAGAAGTTCGCAGCGGCCCGCAGCATGATTCTGGGGCTGCACTACGTCACCGACGGATACCTCGAAAGCCGCCTCGTCACGGCGGTCTCCGCAGCAGAATCGATGCATCGTGCGCTCGACCCAAAGCCACCAATCCCACAGGAAGAGTTCAAGGAGCTGCGAAAGCAGATCCTCGCCGTGGACCCTGCGTGGAAGACGTGGCTGGCAGAACGGTTCAACGACCACACAAATGTCCCCACCCTCCGGGAACGTCTCCTAGAGCTCGCCGAACGTGTCGGCCCTGCCGGTGCCGCGGCCGTCGCAGACATACCGGCATGGGCGACGACGGCGAAGAACGCCCGCAACACCATCGCGCACGCCGGTGCAGCTAAAGGGGACTTTGATCGGCTGCACGCCGTCGTTGAGACGACCTCTGCAGTGGTCATCCTCAATCTGCTGTACGAGCTCGGGGTCCCCAAGGAGCGGCTCCTCACAGTCGTCCGCGAACACCCGAGGCTGTCCTTCGCCGCGGAACTCGCTCAAGAAGCCTTCGGGAGGACGTGAATCGCACGGCGCGTCGACAACGACTTCAGAATTCCTGCGACAGCGACCAGCGCGTCCCCAGCAGTCGTGGGTTGCATGCGCCGGCGGTTGCCGACAGGCTTGACAAGGGAGGTCCGAATGATGCGACGTGCTGGGTGGCGACTGTTTGGGTGGATCATCGTCGCTGCGTGTGTGGTGTTCGTCGCCGGTTTCGCACTGAGAAGCTGCGGGGCGGTGGCAGCCTAAGCGCACCACCCCGCAGCTGCATGACCTCAGTTCATGACGAGGATTCCGTATGCATTGTTCGCTGCGAAGAAGTCGGACACAGGAGCGACGATTACCTGGTGGCTGCAGAGGCGTCCGTCCTGCTGCGCGGCGCAGGTGGTGCTGTTCCCGAAGATCCCGCTGATGATGCCCGCGGCGTAGGTTCCGATGGGCTGCCCGGCCTTGTTCGTTGCGAACACGGGTCCACCCGAGTCGCCTTGTCCAGCTGCCGGCTTGTTCTGCGTCTGGTTCGTGTAGACCTGCCCCGTGTAGCAGAGCGCGTCGGCGGGGTAGCAGATCGACTGGTTCATGCTCGTCACCTTGTTCGAGCACACGACACCGCTTGGGGCCCCGCTCATGCACCACGAGTCGCCAAGGATCGGCGCGATTGCTCCGCTCACCGGTGACCAAGTGGCAGTGGAATTCGCACCGGAGTAGATGGCTCCGGCGAAGTCGGCTCCGACGAGACGCTTTACGTCTGCACCAAGGCGGCTCGTGTCTCGCATGGTTCCGAGCACTGGCGAGTCCGTGTAGAGGCCGGTTCGCCACTGTGTGCCGGTCTTTCCGCAGTGATCAGCAGTCAGCAGTTCAGTCTTCAACGTCGAACCACTCATGTAACCGATTCCGAACCCGGTCGTGCATGCCTGCACCTTCCCAGGGACACCGTTCGGCCGCGACATCTTCGCACCGCCAAAGTGCGGCGGGTACGGGTCGACCTCACGGTTCGTAGCGACCGGCGCCTCGCCGTATGAGACGTTCAGAGGAACACCCTCGATGGTGCGAGGCAGGGCTCGCCTTGCAGACGGCTGCGCTCCGTCAGAGTTGACCGTGACGTCAATGGCGGATGCATCGGCATTCGGGCCGGCGGCGACGACCTGCACGCCGGCTAGCGGCTGCTCCGTTGCAAGTGCGGCGGCCTGCGCAGCTAGCTCTGAACGCACGAACGGGTCCTCGACGATCGCCGTTGCGACACTGTCGCCGAGAGACGTGAGCGCGACCCTTCGGTCAGAGTCAGTTGCGCCGTCGTTGACGTGCAGGGTCAGCTGCTCGGACGACGCGTCCCAGGAAGCGACGTTGAATCCCTCGCCCAGTACCTGCTCCGCAATAGCGACCTTTGCATACATTTCGGTCGGCACACCTCCAGCGTTCTCCGGCAGGGACTGCGCACGAGCGCCCTTCGGCGGTGCCGCGGTCTCGAACGTTGGAACAGCCGACGTCTGTTCAGGATCCGCTCCTTCAGCACTTGCCGGCAATGCGGATATGACCGACAGCACGAGCGCTCCGGCACTCAGCGTGGCCAGGCCCAAGATCTTCTTCATGAAACTCCCTCGGTTGTTTCCTGTATGGAAGCACAGGTACGACGAGGCTGGCTGTCCACTTTTTGGTGGACGTGGTGGCTTCGCCGGTCAATCGAAGAGTCCCTCGGCGGGGTGCTAAAGATGCCTCGGGCTCGGATCGCGTTTCACGGCGCCACGGGGTCTGCGCAGGCAATCGAGGGGGAGTCGAGGGTGTCTTGTTGGGTCCAGGAGCTCCAGTACGGGTCGTACTAGCGCTGTCCGAACTTCACGAGCTCGGTGTCGGTCTCCTCGATCCCGGCTCTGGACCCTGGGCTTCTCGTGAGCAACTGCGGCTCGCGATCGTGCACTGGATCGAGGGCACCTACCACCGAAAGCGCCGACAGCGCGGTCTCGGGAAGTTGACGCCCTTCGAGTGCGAAGCAATCATCAACCCACAGGCAGCACTCGCGGTCTAAACCAGCGAGTCAACCCAAACTGCAGCAGTCCCTCGCCAAGAACGACGGCGGTCACTGGGTGAAGGTCTACAACGGCTGGACTAACGGCGCGGTCCGCGTGTTCGCCAGCGAGCTCCGGCAATGGTACAAAGAGCCGCCTCAATAGCCACGGCCGTTTCGAGACCCGCGTCGTTCACAACACCGTTGTTAAAGCAAGATGCATCGTGGAGAGGCCAGCGCGTAACTGATATCCACAGTAGTGGATCAGATGTCGTCGAGAGTATCGATGTCTAGGACTGCGGGCAGGATCGCATGGCTGAGAGCGCGCGTCAAAGTGCTCAGATATGTCGGTCGCTGAGGCACCCGTGCGGCGACATCAGCACGGACACAAATCTCGACATGACCCGGAGTGTTGCGCGGGTCTATGAATGAGATCTGCGCTGAGGTGGCGCAAAAGGTCTCCTCGGGCGACGCCTGAAACTTCGTGACTTTTAGGGATGCTGGCTCGTATTCAATTGTGAAATGGAGACCAGCCCTGTAGTCGTTCGCCACGTTTGCGAGCGAATTGCCGGTAACTCTCTGGCCTTGTTCCGCCAGGCGAAGCCATGCTCCTTCGAGTCCCTTAGACCTTAAGCGGCTGACGAGGTTTATTTGATACTCCGCTGCTCTATAGAAATCCTGCATGTTAGGCGGGGATTTGAAGGTCAAGTTGCCGTCGAAGTCAGTGCGAGACTCGAGTTCGTCGGTGGCTTTCTCCAGCTCGCTCGGCCAGGTGGCGGCTATCCCGTCCTGCAGGTAGGAAGCAACCTCTTCCATCTCATCAAGGATGCGGGATGCCGCCTTCTTCCAGTCTTTGAAAGAGTCCGGTAGATCTTCGTGGCCTGTGACTGGGTAGTGATAGACGTCCGGTAGCGAAGGAGCATTGCCCGCGCCATATCCCAAAGTAGTGAGCCAGAACCGGTTTGTAGAATAAGTGGCATCGCGCAGGGATCTTTCAATGCGATTCAGTGCATGGTTGCGTGCACCGGTGATCTCATAGTTTGTGCTCCGTAGGAAAGTTGATGCGGGCTTGTATCTGACTTCTTTGTCGCCGTCAACCGCGGTGTCAAACAGATCATCAATTTCCTCGGCGTCAAGCAGAAACATGCGCTCGTCATCGCCGTATCCGGTGCAAACGATGAGAAAGAACTCGCGGGACAAGGAGCCATCGTCACGTTTGAGGTACGACGACGGGATAGATATCCGCGTCGATCCGCCTTGCGCAAACTTAGTCTGAACGATGGCGAATCGAGGGGGGCGGTCGTCAAGGACCGATGTTGCAAGACTGTTGATCTGAATCAAAAAGTCCGCGCCATGAACGTCGACGGAACGCTCAAGCACCCAAAATCTGTTTGCTAGGAACGCCCGGGTGCGGGCCTCACCGAGCATGCCGTTCTGCATGCGTTCTAGTGACCCAGCCGCGAGTGTCCTGTCGTTGGTCGGCATGTCGTTCCCCCTATGCGCGTAGCGGTTGTCATCTTCGCGAAGGGTGCGCTCAGATGCAAATGCGGGCGGCGCGACAAGGCGTGCAGCTCAGTGCCCGTCCTGAGACGCGTTCGGCCCGAGGCCAGGGAACGAACCGGGGGTGCTTGGTGTGCAGGCGGCCGGTCTAGAGTGCCGCGTTCTGACCGACGCCAACCGTGAGGCCCTGCACTAGTCCCCTCATGACGCCTCCAGTCTATCCTGCATGCATTCACGCATCACGGCCGGTTCCCGATTCCGGCCGCTGCTGGCAGCATGATGGTGCGCCTTCGTACCAGCTCATCGCCGCCCTCGGCAGCTCGATCCCAGCCGGTCCGAACATCGAACCGGTCGTCGATCGAGCGGCCATGCGGTCCGGGAACAACTACGCGCACCAGCTCGCGGACCGCTTGGGCGCGGAGCTGGTCGACCGCACGGTGTCCGGCGCGACGACCGCGAACGTTATCGACACCCCGCAGGAGGTCGCGGAGGGCGTCTCATTCCCGCCGCAGATCGACGGCCTGCCTACGAACGCCGACGTCGTGACAGTCCCGGCGGGCGGCAACGACCTCCACTTCGCCGGTGCGATGCTGTACAGCGCGTAGTCGCACGCCGAGCCTGACGGCCAGATGGCCTCGCTGCTTGGGCAGATATTCGCGTTACGAGCGAGCTTCTTCAAGACCACGACGCCACGCTAGCTCCCCTCGGATACCGGCCTCGAGCGGTCGCGGCCGTCCTTGCTTCGCCAAGCGAGATCGCCTTCCGGCGGCAGACGACCATGCGCCGACTCGGCAGCCAGGCGGCGGTAAGCGCGGCCATCGGCTCGACCGCTTCTCGACCTCGCCTGATCAGGACTTTCCGGAACATGGGGAAAATCGCGAGCCGCTCAGGGGAAAGTCGGCTGCGCACCAGGAGCCGCCGTGCTTCCATCCCGATGAACACGGGCATCGACGAGACCTGCAAATGACCCGCCACAGAGAACCCCCGTTCACGCGGGGGTTTTCTTGTTTCTGGGACTGCCTGTGGTACGTCTTTGGTGCAGATCTCGCTCAGGACGTCTCGTGCTGCAACGCCGCTTGCTCGGGCGCATGCACGGTCGAAGTTTGTCCGAAACCCATGCCGAGATCAGCCCCGTGCGTTGATCAATTGGGCAGTCCAGTCCAGGGCTTCGCACCTGTGCGACCGTGGTGGGCCAAATCGAGCTAACCACTGCTTTGTGCTGCGCGAGATCCCGCGAGGAACTAGCCAGCCGCGCTTTGGGGCGCCCGCTTGTGCCCCTTCGTCTTCGGGGCGCTCGATGAGCGAGGTCCTCCTCGCGCTATTCAGGCGCAGAGCGATGCGCCGAAGGTTGGGCAGCGTCGCTCGAATCCGCCAGACTGAAGTGGACTCACCTTCGCCAGGGACATCCGCGAAGCCACCAGTTGGGAGCAATATATGACAACCGCGAGCGAGCGCTACCGTCGGCACAACGTGTGGGACACCCTGCGCATCAAGAAGGAAGCACTCATCGCGGCAAGGTTCGGTGAAGCGAACGCGGAGCAGCGGCGCGCTGACGTGATTGATTGGTTGACAGAGGCCGAGAAGTCGAAGCTCACGCGTCAGCCCGCTCTGTATCTGGGCGTACTTGATCAGCTACGCGACGTATTGAATGGGTTGGGCACCGCCGAGCTCGAATTCAACTCGTTCATGTCCGGATATCGGAGCCAGGCTGAACAGCTTCAGATCGCCCTGCGTGCGCTTCCGCTCCCTCCACCAAAGGATCTGAAAGACACTTATGTTGCCCTGCTCGACAAGGAGATCGAGGCGCGGACGTCGCGCCTGGACGATCTACGTGAACGCATCGTGGAGATTGAGAAGTCCCTGGCTGCTCGGCAGTCCACCCTGAACAGCATCGAGAAAAAAGCCACTGCCGTTGCTGACGAAGTTGAAGCTGAACGCAATTCCATTGCAGATGTCAAAGCGTCCGTGAGGACAGACATCGATCGAGACTGGGGCGAGCAGTTGCGCGACTGGTGGGAGCGCCGTAAGCAGTTTGACGAAGAACAAGATGCTGCAATTCTTTCGCACGCAGCGTCACTGGCGGCAACGGCACGGGCCGGCGAGACGCTCGCGGAGCATGCCGCCGGAAGCTTGAGCGCAGTCGATTGGAGCAGCCGCGCCAAGCGTGAGCGGCGAGCAGCGCAGTGGATCAGATTTGGTGCTGCAGTGGCGTTCGTTCTCGCCGGTGCAATTGGATGGTTCATCGTTAGTGAAGCAGTCGCTAATAACTTCGACCTCACAGTGGGAGATGGGATCCTTCGCGCTAGCGTTGCGGCAGTCATCGGAGCGTTTGGCGCGCTGCTTTTGAGGGAATCTGGACGTCACTTCCGTGAGGCAGACACCGCAGAGGACGTATCCCTTTCACTCAAAGCCCTCGCTCCATTTTATGCCAGTTCTGACAATGAGACTCGTGTGGCGGCACGCGCTCAGGTGGGCGACGCCGTTTTGGTCAGAAACGTACTTTCGCGATTTGCGCATCGCGACGCGGCGAAGCACTCGGGCGGAGGCGACGGAGCGGACTTGTCGAAGTTGGTGGAAGATTCTGCGCGTGCCCTCGGTAAGATTGATCAGACGAACAGAGCAACACCCTGAAAGCACGGGCAGATGGTAACGCCGGCAACTGCGGGTCACCGAGGCGGTGTGCCCGGTGCACGGACGGCGCTGGTGCTGCACGGCGGCGGCCCGCGGACGGTTGCGCCGCTCGTCGAGCACCTGACCGGGGCGCACCACGTGCTCGCGCCGACGCATCCCGGCCGGGACGGGACGAGCTGGCCCGCGGACATCGACTCGGTGGCTGCGCTCGCCGCCGCGTACCTCGAACGGCTCCTCGTCGACGGCGGACGCGACGTCGTGCTGATCGGTTCGTCGATCGGTGGGTGGATCGCCCTCGAGATGGCCGTCCAGGCTGCCGCCGATGACCGGTAGGCGGGTGTGGTCGGCGCGGTGGTCGACATCGACGGTGTCGGAGCCGTCATCGAGGGCGAGCCGATCGCCGACTTCTTCGCGCTCGATGCTCGGGGTCTCGCCGAGGTCGCCTGGCACGACCCGGACCGCGGCTTTGTCGACCCGACCGCGCTCGCGGACCAGCAGCGGGCGGTGCAGCAGTCGAACGGCGCGACGATGATCGCGGTCGCCGGGCGGACGATGAGCGACCCGATCCTCATGGAGCGGCTCGCCTCCGTCGCGGTGCCCACACTCATCGTATTCGGGGAGAGCGGCCGGGTCGTCACACCGGCGTACGGTCGTCGAGTCGCAGCTGCCGTCCCGCGGGCAACGTTCGCCGAGGTGCCGGAAGCGGGACACCTGCCCCACCTGGAGAACCCCGACGCGACGTGGCGCGTCCTCGACCCGTTCCTGCGCGAGCACTGACCCGCGACGAGCGGGTCCGTGCCGTCGAGGGTGCCACTGACCCCGACGCTCGGATCACGCCGGCCGGAACCGCCGCCCCACCGCCGCCGCGACCGCAGCCACGTCGACATCCCCGTCGAGCGCAGCGAGCCGCTTCGCGAGCCGCTTCGGCCAGCAGACCTCGACACCGCGCGCGGTGAACGACCCGCCGACGAGCGGCCAGTCCGCGCCGACGAAGCAGAGCGCGCCGTGCACGGGCACCGGGTCGACGAGCTCCCTGACGAGCGTCGCCTGGCGGAGGACACCGTCCACGAGCTTCGTCCGGTCGCCGCCGACGACGAGCTTCTCGACGCGCGGACGGAACAGTCCGCCCTCGACCACCAGCCGCGGGCGCTTGCCTCGGTAGTGCTTGGCGTCGACGACCCAGACGCCAGCCCGGGTGACGACGATGTGGTCGATGTTCGCGCGGGAGCCGGGGATGCGCCGGTCGTGGAGTACCACGACGTGGTCGGACGCGATGGCGTCGAGTCTCCGTCCGACCTCAGCCTCACCGACGGCGCCGGACCTCCACGCCGCGGTGCTCTGCCGCTCGCTCGAGAGTGCGACGGCGATCGTGCCGATCCGCCCCTCGCCCCACGTCGAGCGGATCGTCGCCTCGTCGCGCGCCCTGCGCCGGTCGTACTCGCGCTGCGCGGACGCGCCGGCGCCGGTCGTGTGGTCGGTCCCCATGGACCCATCCAGGCAGACAGCCTGCCTCGTCGACGAGCCCCAGTGCGAGGCGCGCGAGCGACACGACGGGACGGTCGGACCACCGGACAGGAGGCGCGGTACCGGACGCCAGCCGCGCCTCCAGTCCGACAAGCGGTCACGCTGGTCCGCGCGCGCCGACGGGGCGCAGAGTGGAGCGATGCCGACATCCGCACCCGACCCCGCCGCAGCACCGCAGACCGTGCGCCTCCTCGGCGCCCCCTGGGGCGACACCTCCCGCCGCGGCCGCCCCTACGCGAAGGACCCCTCCGTCATCCGGTTCGGCGGCCGGTACCTGCTGTACTGCTCACTCCCGTCCGCGAGTGACGACGAGCCCGAGGGGTGGTCGGTCGGCATCGCCGAGAGCGACGACCTCGTCACGTGGCGGACCGTGGCCGTGCTGCCGTCCTTTGGGGAGTACGACCGGAGTGGTGCGGCAGCGCCCGGCGCCGTGGTGATCGACGGACGCGTCCACCTGTTCTTCCAGACCTACGGCCGGGGCCGCGAGGACTCGATCTGCCACGCGGTCAGCGACGACGGCCTGACCTTCACGCCGAACCCGGAGAACCCGGTGTTCCGCCCGACGGGGGAGTGGACCTGCGGCCGAGCGATCGACGCGGACCTGGTGGTCGCGGACGACTGGCTGCTGCTCGGGTGGGTGACGCGCGACCCGACGATGACGACGCAGCTGCTCGGGACGGCACGAGCGCCGCTGGGGAGCGCGTACGGTCGCGACGACTGGGAGCAGCTGTCCGTCGACGGCCCGGCGCTGGCCCCGGAGCTGCCGTGGGAGCAGGACTGCATCGAGGCGCCGGCGCTGCGGTGGGACGGCGAGACGTTCACGGTCTTCTACGCGGGCGCGTACAACAACCAGCCGCAGCAGATCGGGTGGGCGACGAGCCCGGACGGCCGGACGTGGACGCGCGGCTCCGACGAGCCGCTCGTGCCGGCGGGGCCGGAGGGGGCGTGGAACCGCTCCGAGTCCGGCCACCCGGGCTTCTTCCGCGACGAGGACGGGCGCGAGTACCTGTTCTTCCAGGGCAACCCGGACGACGGACACACGTGGTGCATCGCGGCGACCGAGCTGACGTTCGTCGACGGGGTGCCGGTCGTGCAGACGGACCCCGTGGGCTGACCCCGCCGGGTCGAGGCGGTCACGAACCGCGCCGTCGAGTGCGGGGCCGGCCCGCGCGCGTGGCAAGCTTGGACGTCCCCGACGCCCCCAACCAGGAAGGCCCCGGATGCTCGAGCTCCCGGCCGTGTTCGAAGTCGGCTCCCTGATCGCCATCGTCGCGATCCTGCTGGCCGATCTCCTCGTCGTCGCGCGGCGTCCGCACGTGCCGACGCTCAAGGAGTCCGGCCTGTGGGTGGGCCTCTACGTCGGCCTCGCGCTGCTGTTCGCCGTCGCGATGTTCGTCTTCGCCGGTGGGGAACCGGCCGGGCAGTTCCTCGCGGGCTGGTTGACCGAGTACAGCCTGAGCATCGACAACCTCTTCGTGTTCGTCATCCTCATGGCGCGGTTCTCCGTGCCGAAGGCGATCCAGCAGGAGGTGCTCATGCTCGGCATCATCATCGCGCTGGTCCTGCGCGGCGTGTTCATCCTGCTCGGCGCCCGTCTGATCGAGGACTTCTCGTGGATCTTCTACCTCTTCGGGGCGTGGCTGGTGTGGACGGCGATCCAGCAGCTCCGTGGCGAGGACGACGACGATGACAAGGACAGCCTCATCGTGCGCCTGCTCCGGCGTCGGATCCGCATCACCGACACCTACGACGGCATGAAGTTCCGCATCGTGCAGGACGGCGCGCGGCACTTCACGCCGCTGCTGGTGGTCCTCATCGCGATCGGGACGACCGACCTGCTGTTCGCGCTCGACTCGATCCCGGCGATCTTCGGCATCACCGAGAGCGCGTTCATCGTGTTCACCGCGAACGTCTTCGCCCTGATGGGCCTCCGGCAGCTGTACTTCCTGCTCGGCGGGTTGCTCGAGCGGTTGGTCTACCTCAAGTACGGGATCGCGGCGATCCTCGCCTTCATCGGCGTGAAGCTCGTGCTGCACGCACTGCACGGCAACGAGCTGCCGTTCATCAACGGTGGGGAGCACGTCGAGTGGGCGCCGGAGATCGGCACCGGGGTGTCGTTGCTGGTCATCGTCGTGGCGATGGGCGTGGCGACCGGGGCGAGCCTGCTGCGGATGCGCCGCGAGGACGAGTCGCACGACGAGGTCTCCCGCGACGCCGGGACGGCGTAGCGGTCCTGCACCGCGCCCGTCGCGCGCGTCCGGGGGTGGACGCACCACGAGACGGACTGGAGGCGCGGGTCGGGCCCGAACCGTCCCTCCCGTCCGTCACCGGGTCGCGTCCGCAGTCCGCTAGCGTCGACACCGGACCCCGCCACCCCCTCACGAACCGGATCGAGCAACGATGCCTGACGTCCACCGCCCCGCCGACGACCGCTACGAGCGACTCCCGTACCAGCGCGTCGGGAGGAGCGGCCTGCTCCTGCCCCGCATCTCCCTCGGGCTGTGGAACAACTTCGGCGCCGACCGAGCGCTCACGACGCAGCGCGACATCGTGCTGCACGCGTTCGACCGCGGGATCACCCACTTCGACCTCGCGAACAACTACGGCCCGCCGCCCGGAGCCGCCGAGGAGCAGTTCGGTCGCATCCTCGAGTCGGACCTCCGACCGTTCCGCGACGAGATCGTGGTGTCGACGAAGGCCGGCTACGACATGTGGCCCGGTCCGTACGGCAACTGGGGCTCGCGCAAGTCCATGCTCGCCTCGCTCGACCAGTCGCTCGGACGCCTCGGGCTCGAGTACGTCGACGTCTTCTACTCGCACCGGCCGGACCCCGAGACCCCGATCGAGGAGACGGTCAGCGCCCTCGTGACCGCGGTCCGCTCGGGCAAGGCGCTCTACGCCGGCATCTCGAACTACGACCCGGCGCAGACGGCCGCCGCGGCCGAGGCGCTCGCCGCCGAGAACATCCACCTGCTCATCCACCAGCCGCGCTACAACATGTTCGACCGGGTCCCCGAGGACGGGCTCTTCGACGAGCTACTCCGTCTGGGGACCGGCGCGATCGTGTTCTCCCCGCTGGCCGGTGGGCTCCTGACGGACCGCTACCTCGACGGCTCGGTGCCGGTCGGGTCGCGGGCGGCGGAGGGGCGCTGGTTCGGCGCGGACCGGATCGACGACGAGTACCTGACGACCGCGCGCGCCCTGAACGACATCGCCGTGTCCCGTGGGCAGACGCTCGCGCAGCTCGCCATCACGTGGGTGCTCCGGCAGCCGGCGGTCACGTCCGCGCTCGTCGGGGCGTCGAGCGTCCGGCAGCTCGACGGGACGCTCGACGCCCTCGAGGGTGCGCCGCTGACCGACGAGGAGCTCGCGGCCATCGACGCGCTGGTGCCGCGCGGCTGAGTCCGGGCCGCGCGCTGTCCGCGGGGCTGCGTCCGGGCCAGGATGGTCCCATGACGGACCACGCCGAGATGATCCACCCCGACGTCGCACCGAGCGGACCCGGGTGCGTCGAGTGCGACGCCACCGGGTCCTGGTGGGTGCACCTGCGCCGGTGCGCCGCGTGCGGCCACGTCGGCTGCTGCGACGACTCGCTTGACACCCACGCCACCCGGCACTGGGAGGAGACCGGGCACGCGGTCATCCAGAGCTACGAGCCCGGCGAGACGTGGTCGTACGACTACCGCGACCACTCCACGTTCGAGGGCGTCGAGCTCGCGGCGCCGACGAGCCACCCCGTGGAACAGGCAGTCCCCGGGCCGGCGGATCGCCTGCCCGGGGACTGGTTGGAACTGCTCGGCGGGTCGCGCTGACCCGCCGGTGCCGATCAGGACGCGCTAGCTCGCGCTGACGGCCTCGTCGCGGCGCGGGAGCGTCCAGCCCGGGCGCACGAAGTGGCACGTGTAACCGTGCGGGTGCTTCTCGAGGTAGTCCTGGTGCTCCTCCTCGGCCTCCCAGAAGTCGCCGGCGGGCTCGACCTCGGTGACGACCTTGCCCGGCCAGATGCCGGACGCGTCGACGTCGGCGATCGTGTCGAGGGCGACCTCGCGCTGCTCGTCGGTGGTGTAGAACACCGCGGAGCGGTAGCTCCGGCCGACGTCGTTGCCCTGGCGGTCCTTCGTCGACGGGTCGTGGATCTGGAAGAAGAACTCGAGCAGGTCGCGGTAGGAGATCTGCGACGGGTCGAAGACGATCTCGACCGACTCGGCGTGGTCGCCGTGGTTCCGGTAGGTGGCGTTCGGGGTGTCGCCGCCGGAGTACCCGACGCGCGTGCTGATCACACCGGGACGGCGACGGAGGAGCTGCTGCGCTCCCCAGAAACACCCGCCGGCGAGGATGGCGGTTTCGGTGGTGGTCATGGTGGCCTCCTGGGTTCGGGAGTGCCGCTGGCTGCGGCACCGTGTGGTGCAACCGGCGGGGCCGGTCGTGTGTTCCCGCGCTGCGTCAGGCGGTCGTGTCCTCGAGCGCGTCGAGCGTCGCGACGTCCTCGGCCGACAGCACGAAGTCCACGTCGGCGTTCGCGGCGATGCGGGACGGCGTGGTCGACTTCGGCAGCGGCAGGACGTCCTTCTCGAGCAGGTAGCGGATCGCGACCTGGGCGACGCTCTTGTCGTACTTCGCGGCGATCTCGGCGATCTGCTCGTTGTCGAGGAGGCCACCGGTGGCGAGCGGGGAGTACCCCTCGGTGAGGATGTCGTGCTCGCGGTCGAAGGCCGTCGTCTCGTCCTGCGTGTTGCCGATGAACCAGCGGATCTGGTTGGCGTGCGGGACGACGTCGGTGCGGCCGAGCAGGTCCTCGAGGTCGGCGACGGCGAAGTTCGAGACGCCGATGCTCTTCGTCCGGCCGGCGTCGTAGACCTCCTCGAGGACCTTCCACACCTCGACGTTGCCGTCCCGGTGGTCCGAGCCCATGTCGCTCCAGGGCCACGGGGCGTGCACGAGGTACAGGTCCACGTGACCGAGGTCGAGGTTGCGGCTGGACTCGTCGAAGGCCTCGCGCGCACCGGACGCGGTCTTGATCTCGGCCGGGAGCTTCGTGGTGATGAAGAGCTCGTCGCGCGGGATGCCGCTGTCGCGGACCGCCTCGCCGACGCTTGCCTCGTTGCCGTACGCCAGAGCGGTGTCGATGTGGCGGTAGCCGGCGTCGAGCGCGGCCTTGGTGGCGTCGTATGCGTCGGCGCCGGACGGGATCTGCCAGGTGCCGAACCCGATCCTCGGGATGTGCAGGCCGTTGGACATGGTGAACGTGTCGATGAGAGCGGGCATGCACCGGACAGTACGCCGCGCGGACGTCGGTCGGGTCGTCTACCATTCGAACACACGTTCGAACGAGGAGGGCGAGATGATGCTCACGCAGGAGGTCGCCACGCTGTGGTGGGACCGCGGTGTGCCGGTCCGGATGGTCTGGCGCGAACGGCGGTGGCGGGTCTCCGACACCCCGACGCGGCTGACGGCGACGGCGGAGTACCTGCCGTCGGCGGTGACGCACGCGCCGGAGCACACGGTGGGCTGGCGGTTCCAGGTGAGTGCGGACGACGGCGAGGACGACGTGGTGGTGGTCGACGTCGCGCCGGACGGCACCGGGTGGGTCGTCGCCCGGACGTGGCGCTGACCGGCGCAGCGCGATCCGCGCGGGGGTGTCAGGCGCTGCCGCGCCAGACCACCTCGGTGGGCAGGACGAACCCGCGCGGGGTGTCGTCCGTCCCCGCGATCTGCTCGAGCACCTGCCGCGCCGCGTGCTCACCAAGGGTCCGGGCGGGCTGCCGGACGGTCGAGAGCGGCGGGTCGCACCGGAGTGCCCACGCGCTGTCGTCGAAGCCCACCACGCCGACGTCCCCCGGGACCGACCGACCGGCACGCTGCAGGACGTCCATCGCGCCGGCGGCCACGGCGTCCGACGCCGCGAAGACCCCGTCGACGTCCGGTGCCCGGTCGAGCAGCTCGCGCATGCCCTCGACCCCGGCGGTGTAGCTGAAGAGCGGGTTCCGTGCGACGAGCCCGGGGTCGAAGCGGTCGCCGAGCGCCGCGGTGAACCCCGCCAAGCGATCCTGGCCGGAGTCGCGGTCGAGGCCGGACGCGAGCATGCCGATGCGTCGGCGGCCGGTGTCCACGAGTCGGCGGGTGATCTGCTCGGCCGCGGCGCGGTTGTCGATGCCGATCCACGAGGTGTTCGGGGCGTCGGACGGGTGGCCGACGAAGCACGCCGGCAGCCCGATCTGCTCGATCGCCCGGGTGACGGGGTCGCCGTCGCGGGCGGAGAGCACGATCGCGCCGTCGACGAAGCCGCCGCGCAGGTACTCCACGACGCGCTCGTTGTCGCGGGCGGAGTCGACCATGATCGTGACGAGCTGCTGGTCCGCCTCGGACAGGACGGCGTTCGTGCCGATGAGGATGTTGCCGATGTTCGGGTCGTCGAGCACCTGGACGCTCGGCTCGTGCACGATGAGCGCCACGGCGCCGGACCGCCGGGTGACGAGACTGCGTGCGGCGGCGCTCCGCACGTAGCCGACGCGACGGACGGCGTCCTGCACGGCTTCGCGGGCCCTGGGTGACACGTACGGTTCGTCGTTGAGCACGCGGGAGACGGTCCCGCGGGAGAGTCCGGCCTCGTCGGCGACGTCCTGGATCGTGGCGCGGGAACGGGCGGACATGCGGCAACGATAGCGGCTGGCCATCCGCGGATCGGCGGTCGGACGGCGTCGAACCACGATCGCGACGTCGAACCGGGCGTCGGTGTCGGTTCGACGTCGGATACCTGGTTCGGCACGGTCGTGTTGACACGGCAGGAATTGTGTCGTTTACTCTGGGAGCGCTCCCAGAACCCTCCGACCCCATTCGGTCGGTGCGGACTGGGAGCGCTCCCAGAACTTGGGTGACCTTCGCCGTCGAAGGGGTCGTTCGCGACCGGACGGTGCAGCGCCGCCCCGATCAGCGAGGACCCGACGTGACCACCACCACCCTGCCGACGGCCGCCACCGGCGCGCTCGGGCTCGGCTCGACCGGCCTGGCGTTCGGGTGTGACTACAACCCCGAGCAGTGGGACCCCGAGGTCTGGGTCGAGGACGTCCGGCTCATGCGCGAGGCCGGCGTCACCCTCGTCGCGATCAACGTCTTCGGCTGGTCGCACGTCGAGCCGCGCCGGGGCGAGTACGACTTCGCCGCGCTCGACCGGGTCATCGAGCTCCTGCACGGCGCCGGCATCGGGGTCGACCTCGGCACCGGGACCGCCTCCACCCCGCCGTGGCTCACCACCGCCCACCCCGAGGTCCTGCCGGTCGTCGCCGACGGCACCACCCGCTGGCCGGGCGGGCGCCAGGCGTTCTGCCCGAGCTCGCCGGTGTACCGCGAGCACGCCCTCGCCCTGGTCCGCGCCACCGCCGAGCGCTACGGCGACCACCCCGCGGTCAAGCTCTGGCACGTCTCGAACGAACTCGGCTGCCACAACGCGCACTGCTACTGCGACGTCTCGGCCGAGGCGTTCCGCGCGTGGCTCCGCGCCCGGTACGGCACCGTCGACGAGCTCAACGCCGCGTGGGGTACCGCGTTCTGGAGCCAGCGCTACTCCGCGTGGGAGCAGGTCCTGCCGCCACGGGCGACCCTGTCCTTCACGAACCCCGGCCAGACGCTCGACTTCGACCGGTTCTCGTCCGACGAGCTGCTCGCGCACCACCGCGCCGAGGCCGAGGTGCTCCGCAGTCTGAGCGACAAGCCGGTGACGACGAACTTCATGGTCGCGGCGCACATCACCGCGCTCGACTACTGGTCGTGGACGGCGGACATGGACGTCATCGCGAACGACCACTACCTCGACCACCGTCTGCCCCGACCGCACGTCGAGCTCGCCTTCGCCGCCGACACCACGCGCGGACTCGCGGGCGGGGCGCCCTGGCTGCTCATGGAGCACTCGACGGGAGCGGTGAACTGGCAGCCGCACAACGTCGCCAAGGCACCGGGGGAGATGCTCCGGAACACCGTGGCGCACATCGCCCGCGGTGCCGACGGGGTCTGCTTCTTCCAGTGGCGCGCGTCCGTCCAGGGCAGCGAGAAGTTCCACTCCGCGCTCCTCCCGCACGCCGGGACCGACTCCCGCGGCTGGCGTGACGTCGTCGAGCTCGGCGACCTCGTCGAGCGGCTCGGCGAACTGCGCGGTTCCCGCGTCGTCGCGGACGTCGCGCTCGTCTTCAGCTGGGAGAACCAGTGGGCGGCCGACCTGGAGGCGCACCCCACCACCGCGCTCCGCTACCTGGAACAGGTCCACGCGTTCCACGGCGCACTGTGGGACCTCGGCGTGACGGTGGACGTCGTGGCGCCGGGTGCCCCGCTCGACGGCTACGCCGTCGTGCTGGTCCCGGAGCTCTACCTGGTGCGCGACGAGCACGCCGCGGTCGTCGCCGACCACGTCGCCGCCGGGGGCCGGGCGGTCGTCACGTTCTTCAGCGGCATCGTCGACGAGCGTGACCGCGTGCGGACCGGCGGGTACCCCGGTGCCTTCCGTGACCTGCTCGGCGTGCGGGTCGACGAGTTCCTGCCGCTCGCCGCCGACGCGCACATCGCCCTGTCCGACGGCTCCACCGGCACCGTCTGGAGCGAACCCGTCGAGCTCCGCGGCGCGACGAGCGTGCTCGACTACGCCGCCGGCCAGCTCGCCGGCTCGCCCGCGGTCACCCGCAACACGCACGGTGCCGGATCCGCCTGGTACGTCTCCACCGTCCTCGGCGTCGACACGCTCCGCGGCCTGCTCGGTGACGTCCTCGCCGAGGCCGGCGTCGCACCGGACCCCGCCGCGCAGCCCGGCCTCGAGGTCGTCCGACGCCGCGACGACCAGCACGAGTGGGTGTTCCTGCTCAACCACACCGACCAGCCCGTCGAGCACCACGTGACGGGCCACGACCTCGTCGCCGACCGACCCCGGACCGGCACCACGACCATCGCCCCCGGTGGGACCCAGATCATCCGCACGGACAGGAAGCGCCCATGACCACCACAGCCCAGCGACCCCGGGTCGCCCGACGTCGACGCGGCGGGGGCTTCCGGTACCGCCGCGCGATCGCCGTCTTCGTCACGCCGTTCGCCGTGCTCTTCACCGCGTTCTACCTCGTCCCGATCCTCTACGCCGTGTGGCAGTCGCTGCAGAAGATCGAGCGCCAGGGGACCTTCGGTGCGCCGACGCAGGTGTTCGGCGGACTGAGCCAGTACGTGCTCGTGTTCCAGAACAGCGAGTTCTGGGGCTCGATCCTCCGCGTGCTGCTCTTCGGTGTCGTGCAGGTACCGGTGATGCTCGCCCTCGCACTGGTGTTCGCGCTCCTGCTCGACTCGCCCCTGCTGCGAGGCAAGCGGTTCTTCCGCCTGGCGTTCTTCGCGCCGTACGCGGTGCCCGGCGTCATCGCCGCGATCATGTGGGGCTACCTCTACGCGCCGAACCTCTCGCCGTTCTCCGCCGTCACGTCGAAGGTCGACCTGCTCGGCTCCGGCACCGTCCTCTGGGCCGTCGCGAACGTCGTGACCTGGGTCTACGTCGGCTACAACATGCTCATCATCTACTCGTCGCTCCTGGCGATCCCGACCGAGATCTACGAGGCTGCGAAGCTCGACGGGGCGTCGCAGTTCCGGATCGCCTGGTCGATCAAGATCCCGATGGTGGTGCCGGCGATCGTGCTCACCGCGGTGTTCTCCGTCATCGGCACCCTGCAGCTGCTCACCGAACCGACCGTGTTCCGGCAGTTCACCTCGACGATCTCGTCGACCTTCACGCCGAACATGCTCGTCTACTCGACCTCGTCGGTGCCCAACTTCAACCTCGCCGCCGCGTTCTCCGTCGTCCTCGCGGTCGCGACCTTCGTCCTGTCGATCGGGTTCCTCCGACTGACCCAGCGGAAGGCTGACCAGTGACCGTCAACGCACCGAGCCGACGCGACGCCGTGCGGACCGCCGGCCGACCGCTCGAGCCGAACCGCGCCTCCAGGCCCCTGCAGCACGGTGCGCGCGGACCGCGCGAGAGCGTCATCTCGCGCAGCGCCGCGATGCTCGTGATGGGCGTCTTCACGATCTACTTCCTGATGCCGATCTTCTGGCTGTTCGTCTCGTCGACCAAGACGACCGCGAACTTCAACACGACGTTCTCGCTGTGGTTCAGTGCCTCGTCGGTGCAGGACTTCGTCGCGAACCTGGGCGAGCTGTTCACCCGGCAGGACGGCGTGTACGTGCGCTGGATGCTCAACAGCATCGCCTACGCCGGTGTCGCCGGGCTCATCGGCACCGTCCTGTCGGCGATGTGCGGCTACGCGCTGGCGAAGTACCGGTTCCGCGGACGCGAGGCGCTCTTCAACGTGTTCCTCGGCGGCGTCCTCGTGCCGGCGACCGCGCTGGCCCTGCCGCTGTTCCTCATCTTCAGCCAGGTCGACCTGACGGACACGTTCTGGTCGGTCTTCCTGCCGAGCATCGTCAGCCCGTTCGGCGTGTACCTGTCGCGGCTGTTCGCGGCGTCGAGCGTGCCGGACGAGATCATCGAGGCCGCCCGCATCGACGGCTCCGGCGAGGTCCGCACGTTCTTCACCGTGGCCGTCCGGCTCATGTCGCCGGCGCTCGTGACGATCTTCCTGTTCCAGTTCGTCGCCATCTGGAACAACTTCTTCCTGCCGCTCGTGATGCTCCGCGACTCGTCGCTGTTCCCCGTCACCCTCGGCCTCTACACGTGGAACTCGAGCGTGAACCAGTACCCGGACCTCCGCACCCTCGTGCTCATCGGGTCGTTCGTCTCGATCATCCCGCTCCTCGTCGCGTTCCTCTCCCTGCAGCGCTTCTGGCGGTCCGGCCTCGGCGCCGGCGGCCTGAAGTAGCGCCAGACCGCGGCCGACCGGCCCCCGCCTGACCAGCACCACCGACCCCACTCACATCCCGAACGGAAACAGCATGAAGACAACGAAGTTCCTCAGCGTCGCCGCCGTCGCGGTCGCCGCGACCGTCGCCCTCGCCGGCTGCAGCACCGGCGGCAGCGGCGCCGGCTCCGGATCCGACACGGCCGCCGCGAGCTGCAAGCCGTCCAGCGGCAAGGTCACCCTCGACTTCACGACCTGGGTGCCCAACATGGACAAGGTCGTGGACATCTGGAACGAGGAGCACCCGGACATCCAGGTCAAGGTCTCCATCGTCGCGAACGGCAACAGCGGCACGTACCAGAACTTCTTCAACCAGCTCAAGGCGAAGCAGGCGCCGGACATCGGTCAGGTCGAGTACGACACCCTGCCGGCCTTCCGCGTGCAGGGCGGCCTCGAGGACATCGGCGCGTGCTCCGGCATCAGCGCCGCGAAGAAGGACTTCTCGGACGGCCTCTGGAACCAGGTCACGTTCGGTGAGTCGAAGTCGGTCTACGCCGTGCCGCAGGACTCCGGCCCGATGGCCCTGTACTACCGCAAGGACCTGTTCGAGAAGGCCGGCCTCGACGTGCCGAAGACGTGGGAGGAGTACGCCCAGGACGCCGTGAAGATCAAGGCGCTCGGCGGCAACATCACCAACTTCGCCAAGGGCGACGTCAACCAGTTCGCCGGGCTCGTGTCGCAGGCCGGTGGCCAGTGGTTCTCGAACTCCGGTTCGGACTGGACGGTGAACCTGACCGACAGCGCGTCGAAGAAGGTCGCCGACTACTGGCAGGACCTCATCGACAAGAAGCTCGTGAACACCCTGCCGAGCTTCACCGACCAGTGGAACAGCGCCTACGACAAGGGGCAGGACTGGACCTGGGTCTCGGCCGTCTGGGGCGCGAACACCATCTCGAGCGGTGCGCCCTCGACCTCCGGCAAGTGGGCCGTCGCGCCGATGCCGCAGTGGACCGCGGGTGAGTCGAAGTCCGCTGCCTGGGGCGGTTCGTCGAACGTCGTCTTCGCGGGGAGCAAGCACCCGGCCGAGGCGTCGGAGTTCCTGGTCTGGCTGAACACCTCGAAGGAGGCGCTCGCCGCGCTGAACAAGGAGGCCAACCTCTACCCCGCCTCGTCGACCGGCGCCGAGCTGCCGGCGCTGACCGAGGGGCTGCCGTTCTACGGGAACCAGAAGATCTACGAGGAGTTCGCGACCGCGGCGAAGGACATCCAGCCCTTCACCTGGGGTCCGACGATGACGCAGACCTACTCCGACGTGTCGGACGGCTTCGGGCAGGCGGCGTCCGGGCAGGGCACGCTCCTCGACGCGCTCGAGTCGGGGCAGTCGAAGACCGTGGCGGCGCTGAAGGCGCAGTCGATCCCGGTGAAGGGATGACGCGCGGGTCCTGACGCGCGCCCACGACGGACGGGAGGCACGGTGCCAGCTGGCACCGTGCCTCCCGTCCGTAGTGGGTGCGGTGTCAGCGCATCGCCTCGCCGGCCGATCCGTACAGGCCCGTCGCGAGGTCGGTGAGCACCGCGAGCAGGCCGCCCGCGTGCGTCCGGTCGACCTCGGCGAGCACCTGGGCGTACCGCTCCCGGTGCTCGCGGACGACCCGCTCGCCCTCGGGCAGGAGCCGCAGCAGCGAACCGCGCCGGTCGTTCGGGTTCGGCGCGCGCTCGAGCAGGTCGGCGGCCGTCATGCGGTCGATCATGTTCGTCACGGCACCCGAGGTCAGCCCGAGGTACCCGGCCACCTCGGTGGGGGTGGAGTAGCCGGTGTCGCTCACGAGCACCAGGGCGCGCAAGGCGTTCTCGTGCACGCCGGCCCGCGCGCTGAGCTGTCCGACGAGGCTCGCGTTCGCGCGCACGACCGCGTCGAACGCCGCGATGAGGTCGGCCGGATCGGTCGGGTCGGTCGGCGGCGCAGGGGTCACGGGTTCCTCGCTTCGGGTCGGGTGCGGTGGCGTCCCTCGCACTGGGGTCAGTATACGAGTGGTCAATTTGATGAATGACTGACTATCTTGATGATCGAAGCAAACGAGCCCGAGCCGATTGCTCCTCCACTTCCCTGAACGCCCGACCGAAGAGGTTCCCGTGTCCGACAAGCTCCGCACCTCCGCCCTGAAGCGGATCCGATTCGCCCCCGTCGCACTCCTCGCGGGCATCTTCGCCGCCGTGCTGCTCTCCCTCTCGCTCACCGGCACCCTCTCCGGGTTCGCCGCGAGCATCACCAACAGCAGCAACACCGCAGCCAGCGGCACGCTCACGATGCAGGAGCAGAACGCCGGCGGAACCGTCACCTGCACGAGCACCGACGGCGGCTCGGTCTCGACGAACTCCGCCACGTGCTCGACGATCAACAAGTTCGGCGGCAGCACCACGATGACGCCCGGCAACACCGTCACGACCGCGATCTCGATCAAGAACACCGGCACCGCGAACGCCTCGACGTTCACCCTGACCCCGGGCGCCACGTGCACCCAGTCGGCGAACGGTTCGGTGAACGGCACCGCGACCGACCTCTGCGCGAAGATGAACCTCGTCATCTCCTCCGGCTCGACCACCGTGTTCAGCGGCACGCTCGCCAGCTTCAAGGGCGCGGCCGCCTCGGCGTTCACGATGCCCGCCGCACCGGCCGCCGGCGCCTCCGTGCCGTTCACCTTCGCCGTCACGCTCGACTCCTCGGCCGGCAACACCTACCAGGGCCTCGCCGCCTCCGTGCCGATGACCTGGACCTTCACGGCCTAGCCACCCCGACCGGCGACGCTCGACCGACCCCCCTCCGGTCGAGCGTCGCCACCCATCACCCCACCCCGTCCCCCCCCCCCACCGCCCAGCCGCACACGACCGGAGCAGCAGATGAGCCAGACCGCCGCCATCCCGCTCAGCGGCACGCTCGACCGTCCGCTCCTCGGCGGCCACACCGCCACTCGCTTCGAGACGGTCCTCGCCTGGACGGTCGCCGCGGTCGCCGCCGTCCTCCTCACCGCCGCCCTGCTGTTCCTGTCCGCCGCTGGGCGGTGGTTCGTCGTCGAGACGCCGTCGATGGGTGAGGCCGCGCCGGTCGGCACGCTCGTCCTCGACCTGCCCGTGGACGTCGCCACCCTGCGCGTCGGCGACGTCGTCTCCTTCGAGACCGCGGCGAACCCGGGCGTCGTCTACACCCACCGCATCATCGACGTCGACGCCGCCGGACTGCACACCCGCGGTGACATCAACGGCGCGACCGACCCGTGGACGCTCACGCAGGAGAACGTCATCGGTTCCCCGGTGCTCCTCGTCCCGAACCTCGGGTGGCTGTTCCGGGCGGCGCCGCTCCTGCTCATCGGCACGCTGGTGATCTGGACGCTCACGAGCGTGTTCACCGACCGGGTCACCCGCACCTGCCTCCGCATCGCCGGCGGTGCACTCACGCTGTCGTACGCGGCCTTCATCCTCAAGCCGTTCGTCAACGTCACGACCATCACGAACTCGGCCACCCACCGAGGCGTCGAGGCCACCATCGTGTCCTCCGGCATGTTCCCGGTCCGGGTCGAGGCCCGTGGTGCCGAGAGCGTCCACCTCGTCGACGGGCAGGTCGGGCACATGGTCATCCGCGAGCTCACGAGGAACGGGCACTACCAGCTCACCTCGAACATCGACCTCGGGCCGGTCGGGTGGGCACTCCTCGTCGTCGCCTGCCTCGTCCCGCTCGTGCTCTGCCTGGCCGTCGGTCGGGTCGAGGCGGTGCGTCCCTCGTGAGACTCCGCCGCCTCCGTGACGGTCGCGTCGTCGCCCTCGTCCTGGTCCTCGCCGTCGCCGTCGTCGGCCTCGCCAACGCGTTCGCACCGACGCGGTCCGCCTTCAGCGCCGTGGTCGCGAACACCGGCAACAGCGCCGCGACCGCGCCCTACTTCACCTGCGCCGCAGCGGTCGGCGCCGACACCTCGACCGCCCTCTTCGCCTACCGCCTCGGCGAGGCCTCCGGTTCGACGACCGCCACGGACTGGTCCGGCAAGGCCCTGAACGGCACCTACCAGGGCTCGATGACGGCGACCACGCCGAGCCCGAACGCCTGCCCGCGCGACGCCGGGAGCTCGTACGCGCTGAACGGTTCGACGAGCTTCGTCTCGACGCCCCGGTCGTACCCCAACCCGACCACCTTCAGCGAGGAGGTCTGGTTCCGCACGACGGTCGCCGGCGGCATGCTCGTCGGGTTCGGCAGCAACCAGGTCGCCGCCTCCGGGCAGCACGACCGCCAGGTCTACCTCAACACCGCCGGGCAGCTCGTCTTCGGCACCTACAACGGAACGACCCAGGTGGTGACGTCACCGAAGGCGTACACGGACGGCGCGTGGCACCACGTGGTGGCGACGATGTCCGCGAGCACCGGGATGCGGCTCTACGCGGACGGTGCCCTCGTCGCGTCGAACGCGGCCTTCACGACGCCGGAGAACTTCACCGGGTACTTCCGGGTCGGGTACGACACCGTGTCCGGGTGGCCCGGGCAGCCGTCGAACTTCGCCTTCACGGGGTCGATGCGGTACGCGGCGGTCTACGGCTCCGTCCTGTCCGCGACCCAGGTCGCGAACCACGCGGCGGCGGGTCGCTGAGACGCCGACGGACGGGAGGCGCGGTGCCAGCCGGCACCGTCCCTCCCGTCCGCCTGTCCGTTCGTCGGGTCCGCGTCGTTACGCGATCGCCATCTCGTTGGGCACGCCGGGCAGCACGTCGCTCGAGGCGATGGTCTCGCCGGTCGTGAGGTCGACCGCGTGGACCTGCCGCTCGGCAGGGTCGGTGACGTAGGCGACGTCGCCGGCGACCTTCAGCGCCGGGTGGGCGTCCTGCCACTCGGCCGGTCCCGCCCACGGGTCGATCACCGGGAAGGAGTCGAGCAGCTCGCCGGACGTCGTGTCGAAGGTGTGCAGCGCGCCGTCGTCCCCGAGCACGACGGCCTCGTCCTCGGGACCACGGGCGAGGTCTCGGAACGTGTAGCCGACGCCGCCCGGCACGTCGGCGACCCGGTAGGAACCGGATGCCGCGTCGATCAGGGCGATCTGGTGGAGGAGGTACCCCTCGCTGTCCGGGTCGTCGTTGTAGTCGCCGAGCGCGATCGAGGACGTGTCGGTCGTGAACAGGTTGCCGGTCCGGCCGTACTCGGTGGGGGCGTCGAGCTTCGTGAACGCGCCGTCGTCGTACACGAGTGCCCCGTCGGTGCACCCGAAGACCGCGACGTCGCCCTGGACCGCGCCCTCGCCGTGCACGTTCGGGCACTCCTCGGAGCGGGTGGTCTCGTTCCCGTCCGCGTCCAGCGCACGGACCCCGCTGCGGGACTCCTCGTCGCCGATGGTGGTGAGCAGCGTGCCGTCCTCCAGCACGATCGCGACGCCGTGGTGCGCGGCCTCGGACTCGGTCGTCTCGGTGTCGGGCAGTTCGGCGCCGTCGAGTTCGGTGTTGTCGAACGTCGTCACCTGGCCGGTGCCGTCGGCGAAGAGCGCCGTCCGGTCGCCGTGGACGACCGCGTGGCCACCGGTGTCGGCGGGGAAGACCGCGTCGGTGAGGGCCGGATCAGCCGCGGTGTCGAGCACCCGGAAGCCGCTCGGCACCGTGACGAGCACGTGCCGTCCGTCACCTGCCGGGTTGACGCGGGTGAACCCGTCGACGGCGTCGTCGGTCAGGACGCGCAGGTCGTCGTCGAGCACGAGGAGGCCGCCGTCGTACGTGAGCGTGATCCGGGTGCCGTCGGCGCGCTCGGTCGCGGTGCTCGTCGGCTCGGAGGGGGAGGGGTCGGCGGCGCAGCCGGTGAGGGCAAGGGCGGCCGCGCTGAGCAGGGCGGCCGGCAGGGCCGCGGTGCGCAGGGACTTGGTCGTCGTCATGCAGAACACTGTACTGATTCTCATTCTCAATTACGAACCGACAGTCCGTCGACGATAGCCTCGGTGTTCGACCGCATCATCCCGAGGTAGGTGGACGCGGGTCCGTCGGCCGTGAGCGACTCGGTGGCCAGCGGGCGGATCTCGACGTGCACGTCGACCTCGTCCGCGAGGACCTGGGCCAACCGGGCCGGCTGCGAGGCATCCGCGAAGACGGTCGGCACGCCGGCGTCCGCAATCGCGTCGGCAAGGTCCCGCAGGTCAGCCGCGCTGGGCGAGGCGAGCGTCGTCCCGCTCGGGATGACGGCTCCCACCACCCGGAAGTCGTACCGGTCGGCGAGGTACCCGAAGACGTGGTGGTTCGTCACGAGGGCGCGCTGCCCGGGGCTGAGCGCGCCGAAGGCCTGCTGCATCTCCCCGTCGAGCGCGTGCAGGGCGTCGAGGTAGTCCGCGGTGCCGGTCGCCTGGACGCCCACGTCGCGGAGGTCGTCGTCGAGCGCCTCGACGACGTCGACCATCCGTGCGGGGTCGGTCCAGAGGTGCGGGTCCGGGCCGCTGTCGTCCTCGGTCGTCCACTCCAGGGCGTCGACCGCGTCGCCGGCCGTGAAGACCGGGACGCCGTCGTCGGCCGCGGCCCGGACGTGCCGGGACACGCCCTCCTCGAGGCCCAGCCCGTTCTCCACCACGAGGTCGGCGGTGCGGAGTCGCGCGGCCTCCTGCGCGGAGACCTCGAACGAGTGCGGGTCCGCTCCGGCGGGCATGAGCACCATCACCTCGGCCGCGTCGCCGACGACCTCCGAGACGACGTCGCCGAGGATGTTCGTGGTGACGGCGACGAGTGGCCGGTCCTGCCCGGGAGCAGCGGTGCACCCGCTCGCGCCGAACGCGACACCCACCACGGCGAGGACCGTGACGACGACGGCCCGTGTGCGTGCCCGCGTCACAGTCCGACCTCCGCGAACGCGGCCGGGGCCACGCCGAGGTCGATGGTCCGGGCGACCCGCGCGCCGTCGGCGAAGTCGATCTCGTGCACGGTCCCCGTCCCGCGGTCGGCCAGGTAGGCGCGGTTCGCGTCGACCTGCAGCAGGGGCGGGGCACCGTCGGCGACGAGCGGGTCGGTCGCGACGATCGCTCCGGTGGCGAGCGTGTGCACCACCACCCGCCCGGTGTCGTCGACGCCGACCACGTGCTCGTCGGCGTCGTCGACCGCGGCGACGGCGCGGAGCGGGCGCTCGGTCGGCACCAGGCGCCACGAGTGTTCGCGGCTGTCGAGCAGCCAGAAGCCGGCGTCACCGGCCAGGCCCGCGACCGTCGGTCGTCCGGCGCGGGCGGCGAACGAGGCCGGCCGTTCGGCGCCGTCGGGCAACGGCACCGCCGTCGCGCCGTCGTCGTCCACGACCACCGCGCCGTCGGAACAGCCGACGACCGAGCCGGCCCGGGTGACGATGCCTCCGGCCGGGTCGGTGCACGCCGCCTCGGTGCCGGTCGGCGAGCCGTCGGCGTCGAGCACCCGGACGACGTCGTCGGTCGCGGCGACGAGGCGGTCTCCGTCGGGGAGCAGGACCCGTGCGTCGATCCGGGTCCGTTCCTCGACGGTCCCCTGGCCGAGCGCGGCCCGGTCGAGGACGACCGCCTCGTCCCGCTCCGGCCAGGTGATCGTCGTGGTCGTCTCGGAGGAGTGCACCTCGACCGGACCGCCCCCCGCCATCGTGCCGACGACCCGCGGCTCCGCCGCGTAGTAGTGGGTGTGGTCGCCGTGGTCGACCGTCCAGGCGCCGCCGTCCACGATCGTGGTGCGGCTGTCGGAGCTCGTCACGAGGAACCGGCCGTCGGTGGCGGAGTGCGTGGGCACGTCGACGTCGTCGAGCGCGGTCGTCTCGCTGCTGAGCAGGTCGTGCAGCGCGGTCTCGCCCGTCCCGGAGACGGCCAGGAGGCGCAGCTGCGGTTCCCGGGATTCGCTCGCCCCCTCGACGAAGCCGTGTGGCCGGGCGGTCGCGCTGGGGTCGCCGGGGGCCGTGCCCGACGAGCAGCCCGCCGTCGCGACGGCGAGCCCGACGACGAGGCTCGTGGTGAGCAGGGTGCGCGTGGGAGCGCGCCGGGTGGAGTGGGTCATGCTGCCTCTCGAGGTGCTGGTACTGCTGTCGGTGGTTCCGTCCCGGGGGTCCGGTCGCGGACCCGGGTGCTGAGCGACGCGGCCGTGCGCGAGAGGCCGACCCCGGCGACGGCGACGGCGGCGATGCTCGCTCCCGCGGCGGTGCCGAGGTGCCACGAGACGAGCAGCCCGACGAGGACGGCCGCGATGCCGATCCCGGCGGCGAGCACCATCGTCGAGCCGACGTGCCGGGTCCACGCACGGGCGGCGGCTGCCGGGGCGAGGAGCAGTCCCACGACGAGCAGCGTGCCCACCGCCCGGTACGAGGCGACGACCGCGAGCGTGACGAGCCCGACCAGCACGATCTCGGCGGCCCGTGGGCGGAGGCCGAGGGTCGCGGCCTTCCGGACGTCGAACGCCGCTGCCGTGAACGGACGGTGGAAGAACACCGCGGTCCCGAGCGCCACCGCGACGGCGATCGCCAGGCCGGTGAGGTCCGCACGGGTGACGGCGAGGACGTCACCGAACAGGATCGCGGTGACGTCGGTCGCGAAGGACCTCGAGGAGGAGACGATGATCACCCCGAGAGCGAGCATGCCGACGAACAGGAGCCCGATCGACGTGTCGTACGAGAGCCGGGCCCGACGGCGGAGTGCGCCGACCCCGAGCACCATCACCGCGGCGCTGGCGGCGGCGCCCAGCGCGACGGGGAACCCGGTCAGCGAGGCGATCGCGACGCCGGGGAGCATGCCGTGCGACAGCGCTTCGCCGAGGAAGGCCATGCCGCGGACGAGGACCCACGTGCCGACGACCGCGCAGAGCACCGCCGCCAGTCCGCCGCCCACGAGGGCACGGACCATGAAGTCGACGGAGAGGGGATCGGTCAGCCAGGTCACGGTCGGAGACGCTACATGAAAATGACTATCGATACTGATAGTGTCCTCAGGTGCCCACGACGACCGACGCTGCCACCCTCGACGTCGCCGGACTCGTCGTCCGACGCGGCGACCGGACCGTCCTCGACGGGGTCGATGCGACCTTCCCCGCCGGTTCGGTCACCGCGCTGACCGGGCCGAACGGCTCCGGCAAGTCGACGCTGCTCGACGCGCTCGCCGGGGTCGTGACGCCGGATGCCGGCGCGGTGACGCGCCGCACCTCCGTCGGCGTCGCCTACGTGACCCAGTCGGTCCCGCCGAGCGCGCTCCCGCTCACCGTCCGTGCCACGGTCCGCATGGGCCGGTGGTCCGGCCGTCCGTGGTGGCGACCGCTCGTGCGTGCCGACCGCGACGTGGTCGACGAGCAGCTCGACCGGATGGGGATCGCGTCCCTGTCGGACCGGCCGCTCGACGAGCTGTCCGGTGGGCAGCGTCAGCGGACCCTCGTCGCGCTCGGACTCGCGCAGCGGGCGGGGGTGCTCCTCGTCGACGAGCCCACGGCCGGGGTGGACGCCGAGTCGGGTCGGCTCGTGGTCCGCGCGCTCGCCGACGAGGCAGCGTCCGGGGTCGTGGTCGTGCACGCCACGCACGACCCGACGGTCATCGCCGGAGCGGACCGGGTCGTCCGGCTCGGCTGACCGTGGCGGCGCCGTCCGTCGGGACCGTCAGGGGCAGGCGACGGCGACGGAACCGGTCGCGGTCGTCTCCGCCGGAGCGGCGGCACTTTCCGGAGCGGGGGCCGCGGGAGCGGCGACCTGCGCCGAGGCGGCACTCGAGCGGCGCGCACCCAGCGTCACGAGCACGATCGCCCCGACGACCGCGACCCCGCCGGCGAGCCAGAAGTCGACGGCCAACCCGAAGGACGACACCGCGGCGCCGCCGAGCACCGACCCGGCCGCGATCGCCAGCTGGATCGTCGTCACGAACAACGCGAGCCCGGTCTCCGACCCCGCGGGCGACGACGTGGACATCCAGGTCTGCATACCGAGCGGCAGTGCTCCCCACACGAGGCCCCACACGACCAGCAGGACGAACACCCCGACGACCGAGTGTGCGAGCAGCGGGAGCAGGACGACCGCACCGGCGAGGACGAACTTCGCGGAGCCGATCGTGCCGAGGACGCTCCGACCGAGCGTGAACCCTGCGACGAAGTTCCCGACGATGCCCGCGATGCCGAAGACCAGCAGCGCGATCGTCACGGTGTCCGCGCCGACCCCGACGAGGTCCTGCAGGTACGGCGCGATGTAGGTGTAGGCGGCGAACTGCGCGGTGAAGAGGAACGCGGCACCGATCAGGCCGACCCGGGCCCTGCGCACACCGAGCAGCGACCCGAGCGTGCCGAACCGGACGCGCTGCTGGGCGGGGATACGCGGGAGCATCGCGAGCTGCAGGCCGAGCGCGACGAGCCCGAGCACGCCGCCGATCACGAACGCCAGCCGCCACGTGGCGAGGGAGGACACGAGTGCGCCGAGGGGCAGGCTGACGACGGTCGCGACCGAGACGCCGGCGGTGATCAGGGACGTGGCACGGATCACGGACTCGGGGCGCACGAGGCGTCCGGCGATCCCGGCGCCGATCGCCCAGAAGCCGCCGATGCCGACGCCGAGGAGCATCCGGGCCACGAGCAGCACCCAGAACGAGGGCGCCACCGCTGCGAGCGCGTCCGCGACGACGAGCAGCACCGTCAGGCCGACCAGGACGACCCGGCGGTCGAGCGCCGACGTCCACACGGTGACGACCGGCGCGGCGACCGCTCCGACGAGGCCGGTCGCGACGACCATGAGCCCCGCGGTGCCGACACCGACGTCGAGGTCGGCGGCGATGGCCGGCAGCAGGCCGATCGGGAGGAACTCCGACAGGACGAGGACGAACGATCCGAGTGCGACGGATGCGACGCTGAGCCACCCACGGCGCGTTGCTGACGAGGTCATGCGGGCGTCAAGCACTCGCCCGCGCGGTCCATTCCCGCGTGACGGGTCGGGTCAGGCGTCGAGGGCCCGGCGCGCGGCGGCGACCACCTCGGCGTCGGTGACGAAGTGCGCCGAACCGTCGTCCGCGCCGCCCATCGGCACGCCCGCGTGGGCGCTGTCGGCGGCGGGTCGCTTCGCCGAGAGGTGCACGGCGGCGGCCCCCGTCGCGACCAGGACGGGGACGTCGGCCGGGGTGACACCGGCGCCCGCCATGACCTGCACGGGCCCGGCGGCGTCGACCATGCGCGTGATGGTCGCGGCACCGGCCACCGCGGTGGGCGCTGCACCCGAGGTCAGCACCCGGGTGAACCCGAGGTCGGCGAGGGTGGCCGCGGCGGCGACGGGGTCGGCCGCGTGGTCGATCGCCCGGTGCAGGGTGACCTCGGCGGTCGCGCTGACCGAGCGTGCGGCGTCGACGAAGCGCCGGAGGGCGTCCTCGTCGAGCGTGCCGTCCGGACGCAGGGCACCGACCACGACGCCCGCTGCCCCGGAGCGCAGGACCGTGCGGACCTCGCGCACCATGAGCTCGACCTCGTCGGGGGTGTGCACGAAGCCGCCGGGACGGCAGCGGACGAGGGCGTGCGCGGGGATGCCGGTCTCGTGGGTCGTCTCGACGAGCGCCTGGGACGGCGTGAGACCACCGAGCTCGAGCCCGACGCAGAGCTCGACACGGTCGGCGCCGCCGTCCCGTGCGACGATCGCGCCGACGGGTGAGGTGACGGCGATCTCGAGGGCGACGGGGGCGGCGGTGGTCACGCGATGGCTCCGAGCGGTTCGTTCGACGGCGGGATGATCCGGGCGCCGAGGTCCGGCGCCGACGGGAACACTCGATCGTAGGGGAACATCGGCCGGACGATCCTGTGGTGTCCGAGCCGCTCGAGGTCCTGGTCGACCCCGCCCGGCGTCAGCGCGAGCATCCAGTCGGCAGCCATGTCGAAGAGCTCCGGCTCGAGGTACCCGATCTTCACGATCACCACGTCGGCGTCCCGCGGGGCGAGGTCGAGGTCGGTGAAGTCGTGCTCGTGGTGGTACGGCTTGCGGAGCGTCGTCAGGATCGCGAACACACTGCCGACCTGCAGCACCACCTCGGTCTCGGCGTCGCGGTCACCGTGCTTGATCGCGTGCACGCGGCCGGTCATCGTGATCGGCCCGGCGTGGACGGCGTCGACCGACGCCCCCGCCGTCACGGTGACCGTCGCACCGACGCCGGCCTCCACCGCCGCCGCGACGGCCGCGGGGCCGGGGACGCTCGCGTAGATCACCGTCGGGCCGTCGGGCTCCGCGAAGGCCGGGTTCGCCAGCACCAGCGTGAGCCCCCACGTCATGTCGCCCGAGCCGCCGGCGGTCGGGTTGTCGCCGGAGTCGGACACGAAGAACGGCCTCGCGGCGCCCGGCGCGAGCGCAGCGGCGAGACACTCGTCGAACGTGCCGGTCGGTGCGACGAACACGAAGTCCTCACGCACGTCCCAGAAGGCCCGCGCGAGTCGTTCGGCACCCGCGGCGACGGCGTCGGCGTCCCAGCCCGTGACCACGGTGACCGCGCGGTCGCGGGGCTGGTCCGCCCAGGCGTAGCCGACCCAGACCGCGGCGTCGAGCACGCCCTCGGTCTGCTCGACGAGCGGCACCTGCGCGTACAGCGACGCCGCAGGCTCGAGGCGCGTCGAGGTCTGCTCGCCGGGCAGGAGCACGGGGATCGGCACCCAGGCCTTCACCGGGCGCTGCTGCCCGACCGGTCGGGTGGTCAGCACGTCGACCAGGTTCCGGACGGCGCGCTCCTTCGTCTCGAGGGCGTCCTCGTGCGGGGCCATCCGGTAGCAGGTGACGAGGTCCACCTGGTGCGCGAGCTCCGCCGTGACGTTGCCGTGCAGGTCCATCGACGCCGACACGATGACATCGGGACCGATCACCGCGCGGATGCGGCCGAGGAGGTCGGCCTCGGCGTCGTCCAGGCCCTCGACCACCATCGCGCCGTGGATGTCGTACCAGAGCCCGTCGACGTGCTCGGCCTCGACGATCGCCGCCAGCCGCGAGACGATCTCCGCCGCGAGCGACTCGTACGAGTCACGGTCCACGATCCCGCCCGGCAGCGCGTGCCCGATGAGCGCCCCGCGGAAGTCGGCGTGCGCCGACAGTGGCCCGAGGAAGTCGTAGCGGGCCACGACCTCGTCCCCGCGGTCCGGGTGGAACGCCGGTGCGTGGGTGCGCGTCGGCGTGAACGTCGAGGTCTCGATGGCGAGACCGGCGATCGCGATGACCGGGCGGTGGGTGGCGGGTGCGGTGGACACGGGCTCAGACACGGACGTTCCTGTTCCTGGTGGTGGACTGGGGGATGGGCGCGGACAGTTCCTCGAGCGACGCGGCGAGACCTCGCTGCAGGGCGAACTGACCCGCCCCGACGAGCCCTGCGTCCGCGCCGAGCGAGACCGGCTCGATGACGAGGTGCTGCGTCATGAGCGGGTGGCAGCTCTCGTACAGCTGGCTCCGCACGGCGGCGATGAACGGGTCGAGGGTGGAGAGGATGCCGCCGAGGTACACGGCGTCCGGGTTGAAGAAGTTGACGTTCGCGGCGAGCACCTCGCCGAGGTACCGGCCCGCGAGCCGCACGGCCCGGGTCGCCTCGGGGTGGGCGTCCGAGGCCAGGCGGACCACGTCGGCGGTCGAGGAGACGTCGACCCCGGCGTCCGACAGGATCCGCACCAGGGCGGCTCCGGACGCGACGGTCTCGAGGCACCCGGTGTTCCCGCACGAGCACGGGGTGTCCCCGGCGGCGTCGATCCGGACGTGCGTGATGTCCCCGGCCGAGCCCGTCGCCCCGCGGTACAGCCGTCCGTCGATGACGATCCCGGCCCCGATCGCCGAGCCGGCCTTGATCGTGATGGTCTGCCGCCGGCCCGGGTCCTGCACGGTCTGCTCGCCTGCCGCCATGCAGTTCGCGTCGTTGTCGACGACCGCCGGCAACCCGAACCGCTCGGTCAGCCACGACGCCACCGGGAACCCGTTCCACCCCGGCATCCGGCTCGGCAGGTCGACCACGCCGGCCTCGACGTCGACCGGCCCCGGCAGACTGAGGCCGACGCCCCGCAGCCCGTCGCGACCGCGCTCGTCGGCGAGCCGCTCGAGCAGGGCCGCCAGCCGCTGGAGTCCCGCGGTCGGGCCGTCGGAGAGCGCGAACGGGACGTTCGCGACCGACTCGAGCGCGCCTCCTGGCAGGACGATGCCGATGCGCGCGTGCCCGCCGCCGACGTCCGCGGCGACCGCGTACTCGTCGACGCCGCCGATGCGGAGCACCTTGCGGGGACGGCCGCCGGTCGAGACGTCGGTGCCCTCCTCGGCGAGCAGCCCGTGCGACAGGAGCTGCGCGACCACGTGGGACACGGTCGAGGGGGCGGCGCCGAGCAGCGCGGCGATCTCCGTCCGACTGGAGGCCTGCCCGGACGCGACGAGCTCCAGGACGCGGGCGCTGAGGTCCGGCACGACTTTCTCCAATCCGGGCGGAACGTGGCGGGTGACCACCGACTGCCGCGAGCCTAACCGGCAGATCGACCGGTCCACCCTTTCGCCCGAACGGCAGAAACGAACTATTTACACGGAGATGTTTGTTTTTCCAACGGCTTTGGACATTGACTGTCCCCGTGCCGCTCGGCACGCGTGCTCCACACCCCGAACCTCCCACGCACCAGGAGACACACATGACCAAGCCCCGTCGCTGGGCGCTCCTCACCGGAGCCGCGATCGCCGTGAGCGCGTTGCTCGCCGGCTGCTCCGGGGGCGGCAACGCCTCGTCCGGCAGCAGCTCCGACACGATCGACTACGCACTGCCGGCCAACTTCACGCCGAACTGGATCCTCCCGATCGGCACCGCCGCGCACCTCAACACGAACAACGGCTCGATCGCGCAGTCGCTGTACGAGCCGCTCGTCGCCTACGACGGCTCCACCGGCAAGATCGCGTGGAACAAGGCCGGTTCGGTCGCGACGGACGCGACGTTCGCGAGCGACTCGAAGAGCGTCACGGTCACCCTCGGCGACCGGCACTGGTCCGACGGCAAGCCGATCACGAGCCGGGACGTCGAGTTCTGGTTCAACCTGATCAAGGCGAACAAGGACGAGTGGGGCTCCTACTCGAAGGGCAAGGCGCCGGACAACTGGACCTCCTTCACAGCCGACGACGACACGCACTTCACGATCACGTTCGACAAGGCGTACAACCCGGACTGGATGCTCGCCAACCAGCTGAGCCACATCATCCCGCTGCCGCAGCACGCCTGGGACAAGACGAGCGCGAGCGCGAAGGTCTCCGACGCCGACGAGACCACGTCCGGTGCGAAGCAGGTGTGGAAGTACCTCAACACCGCCGCCGGCAAGATCTCCGACTACGCCAGCGACGACCTGTGGAAGACCATCTCCGGCCCCTACGGCGTGAAGACGTTCACCACGGCGGGCAAGGTCACCCTGACGGCGAACACGAAGTACGACGGCGGCGAGAAGCCCTCGATCACGACGGTCAACCTGCTGCCGTTCACCACGACGGACGCCGAGGTGAACGCGGTCCGCTCGGGCGAGGTCGACTACGGCTACATCAACGCCACCGACATGGACCAGAAGTCGTCCTTCACGTCGAAGGGCTACGACGTGCAGCCCTGGACCGGCTGGGCGATCACGTACATGCCGTACAACTTCAACAACCCGGACATGGGCGCCGTGTTCAAGCAGCTGTACGCCCGCCAGGCCGTGCAGATGTCGATCGACCAGACCTCGCTGTCCAAGGTCGTCTTCAACGGCACCGCCACCTCGACCTACGGACCGATCCCGCAGGCGCAGGAGTCCGACTACGTGTCGAGCACGCAGAAGGACAACCCGTACCCGTTCAGCACGAAGAAGGCCAAGGCGCTGCTCGAGTCCCACGGGTGGGCGGAGCAGGGCGGCACGATGGTCTGCACCGACCCCGGTACGTCCGACAGCCAGTGCGGCGAGGGCGTGAAGCAGGGCACGAAGTTCACCATGAACGTCCTCTCGCAGTCCGGCTCGACCGTCACCGACAACATGATGAGCGCGATCCAGTCCTCGCTCGCGAAGACCGGCATCGGCTTCACCATCAAGACCGCGCCGGTGTCGAGCGTCCTGTCGCAGACCCCGACCTGCACGAGCGACGAGGCCAGCTGCGACTGGGACCTCTCCTTCTTCGGCACCGCGGGCAGCTGGTACTTCCCGGCCTACCCGACCGGTGAGTCGCTCTTCCAGACCGGCGGTTCGGCGAACTTCGGGTCGTACTCCAACGCCGACGTGGACAAGCTCATCGACGCGACGACCACGTCGCCCGACGCCACCGCCGTGCAGGACTACAGCGCCGCGGTCGCGAAGGACCTGCCGGTGATCTGGCTGCCGAGCCCGGACTACCAGATCTCGGTCGTCAAGCAGGGGCTGACCGGGTTCGACCAGGACTCGCTCGCCAACTTCCACCCCGCCCAGTGGAAGTGGTCGAAGTAACCACCTGACACCCTCTGGAGGCGCGGCGCGGGTCCGACCCGCACCGCGCCTCCCGGGGCCCACCGCACCAACCCAGACGACGGAAGCCGCATGACCACAGCTCTCTACCTCACCAGGCGCGTCCTGCAGGCGCTCGCGGTGATCCTCATCGTCACGATCGTCGTGTTCTGCCTGCTGCACGCCCTGCCGGGCGGGCCCGCCCGCGGCGTGCTCGGCGTCTCCGCGACGCCCGCGCAGATCGCCGCGTTCAACACGGCGCAGGGGCTCGACCAGCCGCTGCCCGTGCAGTACCTCCGGTTCCTCGGCCGCCTCCTCACCGGCGACCTCGGCACGTCGTACACGCTCAACGAGCCGGTCTCGCAGCTCATCACGGAGCGGCTGCCGAAGACCCTCGTCCTCACCGGGATGTCCGCGGTTCTCGGCATCGTGCTCGCGATCCCGGTCGGCATGTGGCAGGCGGTCCGGCGCAACGGCGCGGTCGACTACGCGGCCACCGCGCTGGCGTTCGTCTTCTACTCGACGCCCGCGTTCTTCCTCGGGCTCGTCCTGATCATCGTCTTCAGCCAGCAGCTGCCCTGGCTGCCGTCCCAGGCACCGAGTGGGAACACCCTCGCCGAGGTCTTCCAGGACCCGGCCGGGCTCGTGCTCCCCGTCGTCACCGGTGCCCTCGCAATGATCGCCGTCTTCAGTCGGTACATGCGGGCCTCGACGCTCGAGAACCTGCAGGAGGACTACGTCCGCACCGCCCGCGCCGGCGGTGCCTCGACCGCGGCGATCCTGCGCCGGCACGTGTTCCGGAACTCGCTCACCCCGGTGGTGGCGATGCTCGGGTACTACCTGCCGGTGCTGTTCGGCGGGGCGCTCGTCACGGAGCAGCTGTTCAACTACCCCGGCATGGGGCTCCTCTTCTGGAACGCCGCGCAGACCTCGGACTACCCGACACTGCTCGGGTGCGTCCTCGTCATCTCGATCGCGACCGTGGTGGGCACGCTGCTCGCCGACGTCGCGCAGTCCTTGATCGACCCCCGAGTGAAGGCAGGCCGCGCATGACCGCACAGCTGGCACCCGAAGCCCCCGGAGCGGCGTCGCTCGTGCAGCCCGTCGCCGCCACCGGCTGGCGCCTCGCCGTCCGCCGCTTCCGCCACAACACCCTCGCGGTGATCGGCCTCGTCGTCATCGTCGTCATCGTGCTGTTCTGCTTCGTCGGTCCGTTCCTGTACCCGACCGACCAGACGCACACCCAGCTCTCCCAGGCGAACCTCGCCCCCGGCGCCGCGCACCTGCTCGGCACCGACGCCGTCGGGCACGACGTGCTCGGCCGGCTGATGTTCGGCGGCAAGGTGTCGCTCATGGTGGGCATCGCCGCCGGCGTCCTCGCCACCGTCGTCGGCACCCTCTGGGGCTCGATCGCCGGGTACGTCGGCGGCTGGGTCGACGCGGTGATGATGCGCGTGGTCGACGCCGGCATCGCGATCCCGGCGCTCTTCATCCTGCTCGTCATCTCGGCGATCACGACGCCCGGTGTGTGGGGACTCATCGTGATCCTCGGCTTCGTGTCGTGGCTCGTGCCCTCCCGGCTCATCCGCGCCGAGACGCTGACGCTGAAGAACCGCGACTACGTGCTGACCCTCCGCGCGATCGGCGGGTCGCACGCCCGCGCGATCGGGCGCCACCTGCTGCCGAACTCGGTGTCCACGATCGTCGTCGCCGCCACGTTCCAGGTCGCCGACGCGATCCTCCTCGTCGCCTACGTCTCGTACCTCGGGTTGGGCGTGCAGGCACCCGCGACGGACTGGGGTGGCATGCTCTCGGCAGGACTCACCGCCGCCTACTCGGGGCGGTGGTGGCTCATCGTGCCACCGGGTCTCGCCGTGATCCTGGTCGTCTGCGCGTTCAACGCCGTGGGCGACGGGCTCCGGGACGCCTTCGACGTGAGGGGCCGTTGATGTCCATCCTGACCACCACCGACCTCGGGGTCTCCTTCAGCACGGAGTCCGGCACGGTCGACGCCGTCCGCGGGGTCTCCCTGCACGTCGAACCCGGTGAGACGCTCGCGCTCGTCGGGGAGTCCGGTTCCGGCAAGTCCACCGTCGCCCTCGCCGCGATGGGGCTGCTGTCCGGCAACGCCGCCGCCACCGGCAGCGCGGTCGTCGACGGCCACGAGATCGTCGGCGCCGCCGAGCCCGCCCTGCGTTCGCTCCGCGGCAGCACCGTCTCGATGGTCTTCCAGGAGCCCGCGACCGCCCTCGACCCGCTCACCCGCGTCGGAGCGCAGATCGCCGAGGTCATCCGGAACCACGGCGACGTCTCGGCAGCGGACGCCGCGGCACGGGCCGTCGACCTGCTCGACCGCGTGGGCATCCCCTCGCCCGCGCAGCGCGCCAGGGCGTTCCCGTTCCAGCTGTCCGGCGGCCAGCGGCAGCGCGTGGTCATCGCGATGGCGATCGCGAACTCGCCGAAGCTCCTCATCGCCGACGAGCCGACGACGGCCCTCGACGTCACCGTGCAGGCGGAGATCCTCGAGCTGCTGCGTCGCCTGGCGGCCGACACCGGCACGGGAGTCCTGCTCGTCACCCACAACATGGGCGTCGTCGCGGACTTCGCGGACCGGGTCGCGGTCATGTTGCAGGGGTCGATCGTCGAGACGGGCTCCGTCGAGGACGTCCTGCTCCGGCCGGAGCACGAGTACACGAAGCGGTTGCTCGCGGCGGTGCCGCGACTGGCCGTGGCCGGGGCCGGTGCGGCCGTCACGTCCGGTGCGTCCGGCGTGGCCGTCGCGTCCGGCGCGGCCGTCGCGTCGGGTGCGTCCGGTGCGTCCGGCGTCGTCGTCGCGTCCGGTGCGTCCGTCGCGGACGGTTCGGACGGGAGGCGCGGCGCGGCCCCGGTGGTCGACCTGCGGGACGTCTCGGTGACGTTCGGGCGCGGGGCGCGCGCCGTCCACGCGCTGCAGGGCATCGACATCGCCGTGCACGCCGGCGAGACCGTCGGCCTGGTCGGGGAGTCCGGTTCCGGCAAGTCCACCGCGGCTCGGGTCGCGCTCGGCCTCGTCAAGCCGACGTCCGGCAGCGTGCACCTGTTCGGCTCCGACCTGCGCACGGCGCGTGGTCGCGACCGCCGAGCGCTCCGGTCGGGCATCGGCGTGGTGCTGCAGGACCCGGTGGCGTCGCTGGACGCCCGGATGTCCGTCGCCGAGTGCATCGCCGAACCGCTCGCCGTGCACCGTCGCGGCATGTCCTCCGCCGACCGTCGGAAGCGCATCGACGAGGTCCTCGACGCCGTCCGGCTGCCCCGGACCCTGGCGTCGCGTGCACCCCGGGAGCTCTCGGGCGGACAGCGGCAGCGCGTGTCCCTCGCCCGGGCGCTCGTGCTCTCGCCGCGGTTGCTCGTCGCCGACGAGCCGACCAGTGCGCTCGACGTCAGCGTGCAGGAGACGGTGCTCGAGGTCCTCCGCGAGCTGCAGGACGACCTCGGGTTCGCGTGCCTGTTCGTCTCGCACGACCTCGCCGTCGTGCAGCAGTTCGCCGAGCGGGTCGTCGTGATGCGCCAGGGTGTCGTCGAGGAGCAGGGCACGACCGGTGCCACCCTCATGCACCCGACCACCGACTACACCCGACGGCTGCTCGCCGCCGTGCCCGTCCCCGACCCCGTGGTGCAGCGGCAACGCCGGGTCGAGCGACTCGCGACCCTCGGGGCGGTGACCGCGTGAGCGAGGTCGTCGCCGGCGTCGACGTCGGCGGGACGAACACCAAGGTGGTCCTCGCGACCCCGGCGCTCGAGGTGATCGACCGCATCGACCTGCCGACGCCCGCCCACGCGGGTGGCGCCGCGATCGTGACGGCCGCCCTCGGTGCCGTGACGGACCTGCTCGACCGGCACCGCGCCTCCGTGACCGGTGTCGGGGTGGGCGCTGCCGGCGTCGTCGACGCGAGCACGGGGACGGTGCTCGTGACGGGCAACTCGTTCACCGGCTGGGCCGGTTACGGCGTGACGGACGCGGTCACGTCGGCCCTCGGCGTCCCGGCGACGCTCGACAACGACGTGAACGCGTTCCTCCTCGGCGAGGTCGCCGCCGGTGCCGTGGCGGGGGAGCCGGACGTGCTCGGCATGACGCTCGGGACCGGGGTCGGCGGTGCGCTCGTGCTCGGCGGCTCGCTGTTCGCCGGGCCCCGCGGCGCGGCGGGCGAGATCGGCCACGTCCCGGGCTTCGGTGACGCGGTGTGCACCTGCGGGCAGGTCGGCCACCTCGAGACCATCGCCGGGGCGCGCGGCATCGCGGACCGCTACGCCGAACGGACCGGTCGCCGGGTCACCGTCCGCGAGGTCGCCGACGCCGCACGCGCAGGGGACCCCGACGCCGCCGCGGTGTTCGAGACCGCCGGCTGGGGGCTGGCGCGTGCTGCCCTGCTGACGGCGGGGATCCTCGACGTGACGACCATCGTCATCGGCGGGGGGATCGCGCGGTCCTGGGACCTGCTCGAGCCGGCCATCAGCGCTGCCATCGCCCTGGAGCCCCCGGTGAGCGGGGCGCCGATCCGGCTGGCCCTGTCGTCGCTGGGGTCCGACGCCGTGGCGCTCGGTGCCGCTGCGCAGGTGCGGGACCTGGTGCTCGGGAGTGCGCCCGCGCGCTGAGGCGACCGCTTCCCGGAACGACGAGGAGCCGGCCTGGACCACCTGATCGCGTGGCCCAGACCGGCTCCGGTCGTGGGTGCTGTGGGCGGGAGGACCGCCGACGGTCGGGTCAGACCCGACGGGCCCCGACGCGGGGGAGCAGCAGCCCGAGCACGATCATCGCGACGGCGAGCACCAGGTGCAGGACGTTGTCGGCGCTGTTGAGCGGCACGAAGTTCGCCGGGTCGGCCATGCCGGCGGTGAACAGGCCGTAGACGAACAGGACCGCGTAGACGATCCCGCCGACGAGCAGGTAGAGCCGGGCGCCGCGAGCGCTGCGGGCCGCGAGGAGCCCGACGACGCCGAACAGCAGGTGGACGATGTTGTGGAGCACGGACACCTGGAACGTGCCGAGCAGGAGTGCCATCGAGCCGTGGCCGGCCACCGACATCGTGCCCATGTCCATCGTGAGACCGGGGATGAACCCGGCGATGCCGACGATGAGGAAGACGATCCCGAAGAGCAGGGCGCCCTTCTGCGTCCAGGTGGAGCCACGTCCGATGCGGTTCGTTGCTGCGTTGCTGGTCATGATGCGACCTCTCTCTCAACGAGGGCCGGAGCGCCGGTGCGCCGGTCCGGGCGCTCATGACGCCCACAGTGCATTCGGAGCATGTGCCCGGGCGGTTTGCAGCCGACGGGATCATGCGCTCTCGGCTGCGACCGGAGGGTCAGAAGTCCGGGATGTACCGCAGCATGAACTTGTCGAACTGCGGCACCGTGAACTCGGCGAAGCCGAACTTGGGTGTGTAGAGGAGCCCCTTCGCGATGAGCCGTGCCCGGAGCGGCGCGACCTGTTCGGACGTCTTCCCGAGCTGTTCAGCGACGTCCGAGGCCTTCTGGGGCTCCGGCCCCAGGGCAGCCATCGCGCGCAGGTAGCGGAGTTCTTCCTTCGTGCTCCGCTGCACCCTCGTCTTGAAGAAGCTCTCGTCGAGTTCTGCTTCGACGAGGTACCGCGCATCGGCGACCTCCGCCGCGGTGATGACCGGACCCTCCGCGAGATCCCACACCCACCGTCCGAACTCCTGCAGGAAGTAGGGGTAGCCGTCCGTGTACGCGATGATCGCCTCGACCGCTGCGTCCTCGAATTGGACACCCTCCTCGGCTGCCGGTGCGACGATGGCCTGTCTCGCGTCGGCGGGTTCGAGCTCGATCACCTGGATGTAGTGGAACAGTCGCTCCGCGTAAGACTTCGCATCTCCCGCGACGCCGGGGAGCTGCGGGAGGCCCGCGCAGGCAACGGTGATCGGGAGTCGTCGCTGGATGCAGCGGTGGATGGCACCGATCAAGGCCTCGAGCTCGTCCTTCGAGAGGAACTGGATCTCGTCGAGCAGGAACACCACTCCACGCCCGACGTCGCGAGCGGTCTCGCCGAGCGACTCGAGCACGTCAGCGAGGTCTTCGTCGAACTGACCGGAGTCGGCCGTTCCGTCGACCTTCTCGACGTCGAGGCCTGCTGTCAGCGCCCCGTCGGGCTGCACGGTCATCGAGAACGACCGGATCACGCCGGCGGCCCGCTTCGCGACGTCGTTCCACCGCGCCTTCGGTGACAGCTGGAACAGCGCCTTGCGGACGAGGTTCGCGAGCTGCGGGCCGAACTCCTTCGTCTTCGAGATCTCGGCGGGCACCGCCACCCAGTTGTGTTCGCGTGCGATCCGCTCGAACTCGCCGAGGAGAACGGTCTTGCCGACGCCCCGGAGGCCGATCGCAGCGACCGCCTTGTCGGTCTTGCCGCTGGCAAGGCGCTCGAGCACGCTCTCGAAGTCCTCCAGCTCGGCATCGCGTCCGGCCAGGACCGGTGGAGCGGAACCGGCATTCGGCGTGTAGGGGTTGCGCACTCGATCCACGAGTCCTCCTTATCGACCTTTCCGACCTTATCGGTTCTCGTTAAGCCTGATAAGGCTGTCAAGGATCGCGTCTCGCCGAGTGCGCCCGCGATGAGCGTCGGCCTGAGCCGTCGCGGAGGGGACGCCGGGCATCGTGGAGCGCATGAGCCAGTACGACAAGCGCGATCCGAAGACCCTCTACCCCGCCCCGCCGTACCCGGAGCAGGAGCAGTCGCTCCCCGGAGCCGCGTGGAAGATGGACCCGAAGCCCGACCACGGCGAGGAGAGCTACGTCGGGCTCGGTCGCCTGAAGGGCTTCCGTGGCATCGTCACCGGCGCCGACTCGGGCATCGGCCGCGCCGCCGCCATCGCACTCTCCCGCGAGGGCGCCGACCTCGTCCTCTCCTACCTGCCCGACGAGCAGGAGGACGCCGAACAGGTGCGCGACCTGCTCGAGGGCGAAGGGCGTCGTGCGGTGCTCTTCCCCGGCGACATCTCCGACGAGCAGTACTGCACCGACCTCGTCCAGAAGGCCGTCGACGAGTTCGGTGGCCTCGACACCCTCGTCATGGTCGCCGGGCGGATGGACAGCAACGACGACATCCTCACACTCACGACCGAGCACTTCGACTCGACCTTCAAGACGAACATCTACTCGCTCTTCTGGCTGACCAAGGCCGCCGTGCCGCACCTCGAGCCGGGATCCACGATCGTCACCACCGGGTCGATCCAGGCGAGCACGCCGTCGCCGGACAAGATCGACTACGCGGTGTCGAAGGGCGCGATCAAGCTCTTCACCGAGGCCGTCGCGCAGCAGCTCGCACCGAAGGGCATCCGCGTGAACTCGGTCGCTCCGGGACCGGTGTGGACGCCCCTCCAGCCGGGGTCCGACGACGCCGAGACCGTGGCGCACTTCGGTGAGCAGTCGCCGTTCGGCCGCCCCGGTCAGCCCGCCGAACTCGCTGCCGCGTACGTGCACCTCGTCAGCCCCGAGTCCAGCTACCAGTCCGGGTCGACGATCACCATCGCCGGCGGCACCCCGGCCTTCTAGGAGGACACGATGAGCGGGACGACACACGTGGTCCTCGTCGCCTGGGACGGCGACGCAGCCGACCGGTCGGCGCAGGCCGATGCCATCGTGCGCGAGCACCTGCCGCGGATCGACGGCGTCGAGTCCGTGCGGTCAGGCGAGAGCATCAGCACCGAGGGGCTCGAGGGCGGTTTCGACTGGATGCTCGTCGTCCGGTTCCGGGACCGCGCGGCGCTCGCCGGGTACCTGCCGCACGAGGAGCACCAGCCCGTCGCCGCGTACATCCAGGGCGCGAGCGAACGCGTCGTGGTCTTCGACGTCGAGGACTGACGTCGGGGTGGTCGTCGGGCGTGCCGATCAGCGCGACCCGACGACCGCCGTCCGCCGGGCCATGGCGTTGCCTGATGCGCGCACGAGCACGGCGATCACGAGGAAGCCGACGAGCAGTGCCGCGCAGTACAACGCGACGCCGCCGTACCCGCCGACACGGGCCGGGTTGAAGAACGGGTAGGGGTAGAACCCGACGACCGCGCCGCGGACCAGCGTGTACGCGGTGTAGACGGCGGGCACGATCGCGGCCGCCCAGACCATGGTGAACGGCTGCCGGTGGCGGGGACGGTCCACGAACCAGTCGACCACGACGGCCGCCGGGATCACCATGTGGTGCACGACGTTCACCCACGGCAGGAGTTCGCCGAGGTCGGCACCGGCCAGCAGCGTGTTGAACACGATGCCGACGAACGCCAGGTAGACGACCGCGGCACCGCGCGCGACCTCCCACCCGCGCGACGACGGGACACCCCGCAGGAGCCGGACGGCGCCGATCACGAACACGGTGCTCGCGTAGAGGTTGCCGAGGATCGTGAAGTAGCTGAAGACGCTCACGAGGCTGAAGTCCACCCGCACGCTCAGCACGACCTGGGTGACGACCCCGGCGACGGACGCGGCCGCGAGCGCGAGGCGGACGGCAGCCAGGACGGTCGTCTTCATGGCGCCACCCTACCGATCGCCGGTACTCCCGGACGGATCGGTCACCCGACGAGCGACTGCGTCCCGAGCACGACCGCCAGCGCCAGCCGCTCGGCATCGGCGCTCCCCGGCTCCGCGGTGTACGCGAGCACCGTCAGGTCATCGGTCGCGATCCGCAGGGTGTCGCAGTCGAGGGCGATCCGGCCCACCGCCGGGTGCTCCACGACCTTCCGTCGACCGGAGCTCCGCGGCGGTGCGGTGTCGCCGGCGTCCCACAGCTCGACGAACCGCTCGCTCGCGGCACGGAGGTCCCGCACGAGCTGCCGCAGCCCGCGGTCGAGCGGGTACCGGGCGACCGTGAGCCGGAGCTCGGCGACGACCGAGGCCTCGAACGCCCGCTGCTCGGCGTCCGAGTGCACCGCTCGGCTGCCCGGACCGACGAGGTGGCGCCACGCGGTGTTGCGCTCGTGCCCACGGAGCGCACCGACCGGGCCCATCAGCGCATCGTACGGCCCGTTCGCGGTGAGGATCGTGCCGGCGGCGTCGAGCACCGCGACCGGGGTGTCCGACAGTCGGTCGAGCAGCCGTTGCACGCTCGGCGGGATGCGCGAGGGCACGACGTCGGCGCCGGGGGCGGCGTGCCCGGCGAGCCGGAACAGCAGCTCGCGCTCCGCGTCCGCGACCCGGAGCGAGCGGGCCAGCGCCTCGACCACCTGCGCGGACGGCGAGGTCGCCCGCCCCTGCTCGAGCCGGGTGAGGTAGTCGGCCGAGATCCCGGCGAGGGCGGCGAGCTCCTCGCGACGGAGGCCGGCCGCGCGCCGACGGCTCCCCGCGACGACGCCGACGGTGTCCGGCGCGACGTGGTCGCGCAGCCGACGGAGGGTGCGGCCGAACTCGGTGTGTTCCACGGCTCCAGTCTGCGACCCGTCGCGCCCGCTGTCCTGGGTCCAGCAGTCCTACGACAGCGGGACGGCTCCCCGAGGGCGCTCGCCGGAGCGACGCTGGGGCCATGACAACGACATTCGTCACCGGGGCCACACGCGGCCTCGGCAAGGAGACCGCCCGCCAGCTCGCCGCGGCCGGCCACACCGTGTGGATCGGCGCCCGCGACCTCGACACCGGCCACGCGGTGGCCCACGAGATCAGCACGGGACCGAACGCGGTCCGTGCCGTGCAGCTCGACGTCACGGACGACGCCTCGGTCGCCGCGGCGTTCGCGACCATCGGTGCTGCCGGCGGGCTCGACGTGCTGGTGAACAACGCCGGCATCGGCAAGCTCGGGCTGGACGGGCCGGAGGCACTCGAGGTGTTCGACACGAACGCCGTGAGCGTCGTCCGCACGACCGAGGCCGCGCTGCCGCTGCTGCGGTCCTCCGCAGCCCCGATCGTCGTGAACATCTCGAGCGCGCTCGGTTCGTTCGCGGCCAACCACGACCCGGAGAAGCCGGCGTCGCAGTACCAGGCGATCGTCTACGGCGCGAGCAAGGCGGCGGTGTCGATGCTCACCGTGCAGTACGCCCGTGCCGTGCCGGAGGTCCACTTCGTCGCGGTCGAGCCCGGGTACACCGCGACCGAGTTCGGGGGTGTGCCGAACCCGCACGGCCGTCCGGTCGAGGTCAGTGCGGCGACGGTCGCCGCGGCGGCCGCCGCGGGCCCCGACGGTCCGACGGGTGTCTTCCTGGAGGACGGTGCGCCGCTCGGATGGTGACCATCCGACGAACGGGAGGGACGGGTCGGGCCCGCACCGCGCCTCCCGGCCCGCAGGTCCCTACGATGAGGACGTGGCTGACGCGACCGAACCGACCGTCCTGCTGACCGCCTTCGAACCGTTCGGCGGCGACGCCGTGAACCCCTCGTGGGAAGCCGCGCAGCGGCTCGCGGCCGCGTGGGACGGACCGGCGACGCTCGTCGTCGAGCAGCTGCCGGTGGTCTTCGCCGAGGAGCGGTCGCGGCTCGCGGCGGTGATCACGAAGCACCGTCCTGCCGTCGTCATCGCGACCGGGCTCGCTGCCGGACGGGCCGCGGTGACACCGGAGCGCGTCGCGATCAACGTCATGGACGCCCGGATCCCGGACAACGCGGGCGCGCAGCCGGTGGACGAGCCGATCGACCCGTTCGGCGCCCCGGCAGCGTTCAGCGGACTGCCGATCAAGCGGATCGTCCGGGACGTCCGGGCAGCCGGTGTCCCCGCTGCGGTGTCCAACACGGCGGGGACGTTCACCTGCAACCAGGTGTTCTACGAGCTCATGTCGTTCGCCGATCGCGAGGGCTTCCGAGCCGGCTTCGTGCACGTCCCGGCCACCCCGGACATCGCCGGGGACGGCCCCTCGCTCGACCTCGACCGGATCGTCACCGCGCTCGACGTCGTGGTCCGCGCCTCGCTCGACCCGGCGCCGGACATCGTCGCCGAGGGCGGCGCGGAGTCCTGACCCGCGCCGCCGTCGTCGGTCAGATGAACTGGCGGAAGTTCGTCGACGCGAGGTCGAGCAGCTCGTCGCCGCGACCGGACAGCACGGTGCGGATCGCGTAGAGCGTGAAGCCCTTCGCCTGCTCGAGGGTCACCGCCGGCGGCATCGAGAGCTCCTGACGGTCGGCCTTGACCGACACGAGCGCAGGGCCGTCGTGCGCGAGGGCGGCGGCGAGCGCGTCCTCGAGCTGGTCGGACTCGTCGACGCGGAAGCCCGCGATGCCGATCGCCTCGGCGACCTTCGCGAAGTCGGGGTTCTGCAACTCGGTGCCGTAGGTGACGAACCCGGCCGCCTTCATCTCGAGCTCGACGAAGTTCAGGGACGAGTTGTCGAACACGACGATCTTCACGGGCAGCTTGTTCTGCACGATCGTGATGAGCTCGCCGAGCAGCATCGCGAGGCCGCCGTCGCCGGCCATGGCGATGACCTGCCGGTCGGGGAACGCCGCCTGCGCACCGATCGCCTGCGGCACCGCGTTCGCCATCGTGCCGTGCACGAACGACCCGATCAGCCGCCGGTCGCCGTTCATGGTGAGGTACCGCGACGCCCACACGACGGGGGAGCCGACGTCGGGGATGAACACGGCGTCCTGGTCGGCGAGCCGGTCGAGCGCACGTGCGACGTACTGCGGGTGCAGCGGCTTGTGCTTGCCGGCCGGCACGGCCAGGTCGTCGAGCTTCGCGCGGGTCTTCGCGTAGTGCTTGCGCGCGTCCTCGAGGTGCTTCGTGGGGTGCGACCCGGTGAGCAGCGGGATGAGGGCGAGCGCCGTGTCCTTGACGGTGCCGACCAGGCCGATGTCGACCGGGTGCCGCTTGCCGAGCTGTTCGCCGCGGATGTCGACCTGCACGTGCTTCGCCTTCGCGGGGAAGAACTGCTGGTAGGGGAAGTCGGTGCCGAGCATGAGGACCACGTCGGCGTCCTCCATCGCGCGGTACCCGGAGGCGAAGCCGAGGAGCCCGGTCATGCCGACGTCGTAGGGGTTGTCCCACTCGATGTGCTCCTTGCCGCGCAGGGCGTGCACGATCGGGGCCTGCAGGCGTTCGGCGAGGGCGATGACCTCGTCGTGGGCGCCCGCGACGCCGGCGCCCGCGAGGATGGTGACCTTGTCGGCGCCGTTGAGCAGCTGCGCGGTGCGCTCCAGCTCGGCCTGTGCGGGGATGATCCGCGGCTCGGCGCGCTCGATGGTCGTGACGCGGGGCGCGACGGCCTCGGCGAGGAGCACGTCGCCCGGGATGACGAGCACGGCGACGCCGCGCTTCTCGACCGCGGCGCGCATCGCGATCTCGAGCAGGCGCGGCATCTGGGACGGGTCGGCGACGTACTCGACGTAGACCGAGCACTCGCGGAACAGCTCCTGCGGATGGGTCTCCTGGAAGTAGCCGGAACCGATCTCCGCCGTGGGGATGTGCGCAGCGATCGCGAGGACCGGCACGCGGGAGCGGTTCGCGTCGTAGAGGCCGTTGATCAGGTGCAGGTTGCCGGGACCGCAGCTGCCCGCACACACGGCGAGGTTCCCGGTCAGCTCGGCCTCGGCGGAGGCGGCGAACGCGGCCGCCTCCTCGTGGCGGACGTGCTCCCACCGGATCGTGCCGTCCTTGCGCAGCGCGTCGGTGAAGCCGTTGAGGGAGTCCCCGGGGAGACCGTAGACCCGTTCGACGTCGTTCTGACGGAGGGTGGCGACGATGTTCTCGGCAACGGTTGTCATGCCTTCGTGTCTAGTCCTGGCGGCTGATCCCCGCCGTTCACTGAGCGACCTCTGATCGTCCGACACCGAACTCGGGGCCGCCCGGACGCCGCACCTGCGACGATGGGCGGATGTCCGACCACGATCTCCGCCCCCGCCGACGAGCGTCCGACGAGTACGGGATCCTCGACCGGAGCCGCTACCCGCTGGCGTCGGTGGCGATCGCCGTCGTCGCCGTCGTCCTCATCACGATCGTCGGGTTCACCCTCGGCACGGTCGACCTCGGGCTCTCGAAGGCGCTCAACGGGCTGCACACCGGCGCCCTCGGGGCGTTCACGACGGCGGTCTACCACGTCATCAGTCCCGCCCCGGCGATCGGGATCACGGTCGTGGTCGTCGCGGTGATCTGGTGGCGGACCCGCGACATCCGCCCGGCGCTGGCGTTCGGGGGCACGATCGCGATCACGTGGGTGCCGTCCGCCGTCGTCAAGGAGATCGTGCACCGGGCCCGTCCGGACGTCGCCGTGCTGCCGCACCCGTTCCCGGTGCAGCCGGACCCCGGCTACCCGAGCGGGCACACGGTCTACATCACCGCGTTCGTCATCGCGCTCATCTGGCTGCTCCGCGACACCTGGTGGCACCGCCTCGCGCTGGGGCTCGGGGTCGTGGCGATCGTCGTCGTGTTCTTCGCGGTGTCGATCGACGCCGTGCACTACCCGACGGACGCCGCCGCGTCGATCCTGTGGGCGCTCGCCGTCGCGCCGGGCGTGCGGGTGGTGTGGGTCGACTGGCTCATGCCGAAGATCCCGTTCCTGCGGCCCCGGGGTCCCGCGCCGCAGCGCGAGGTCACGCGCTGACGCCGCGCCGACCGCGCGCGGCCAGGAGCGCCACCACGGCGACCACCGCGGCCGCGAGCATCACGACCGCGAGCGGCGCCGCCGTCCCCTCGCCGCCGATGCTCACGAGCGGCGACACGAGCGCCGCGAGCCCGAACTGCAGGGCACCCAGCACCGCCGAGGCGCTCCCGGCAGCCCGCGGCACCGCCCCGAGTGCGAGCGCGGTCGCGTTGCCGAGCACGAGGCCGAGCGACCCCACGGCGGTGAACAGCGGGACGGCGAGCCAGAACACCGGTGCGGACGTGACGACGAGCAGCGCGAACGCGACGGTCGAGGCCAGCACGAGGACGATGCCGAGCGCGAGCACCCCGGTGACCGATCGGGTCGCCGTGAGCTTCGCCGAGAGGATGCTCACGCCCATCAGTGCGAGGGCGTTGCAGCCGAACGCGAGACCGTAGCCCACCGTGCCGAGCCCGAGCATGTCCTGGTACAGGAACGGCGACGCGGAGATGTACGCCATCATCACGGCGAACGCGAAGCCGAACACCGCGGTGTACCCGACGAACGTCCGGGAGCGGAGTGCCCGCAGCGGCGAGCCCGTCGTGCCGGACGCCCGTCGCTCGGCACGCAGGGCATCGCGGCGCGAACGCAGGTGCGTCTCGCGGACCACGGCGAGCACCGCCACGAGCATGAGGACCGACAGGCCGAGCACGATGGTGAGGAGCCCGCGCCAGCCGATCGGCCCCGTCAGGAGCCCACCGAGCAGGGGCGCGACCACCGGGGCGACCCCGCCGACGATCATCATGAGCGAGAACGCCCGTGCCGCCGGCTTGCCCGTCGCGAGGTCGGAGATCACCGCGCGACCGATCACCATGCCGGCCGCGCCGCCGAGGCCCTGCAGCAGGCGGGCGACGACGAGCACACCGACGTTCGGCGCGAGCACGGCCGCGGCGCTCGCGAGCACGCACAGTGCGGCACCGGCGAGGAGCGGCGGCACCCGGCCGAACCGGTCGGACAGCGGCCCGAAGACGAGCTGTCCCGCGGTCACGCCGACGAGGAACGCGGTGAGGGTGAGCTGCACGGTCGTCGCCGACGCCCGCAGTTCGGTGGTCATCTGCGGGAAGGCCGGCAGGTAGAGGTCGGTCGCGAAGGGCGCGACGGCGCTCAGCAGGCCGAGCACGAGCAGCAGGCCGGTGGTGATGCCCTGCTGCCGGGTCGTGGGTGTCGCGGCGTGCGCGCGGATGGAGCCGGTGTCCGTGGTCATGATTATGAAAGCATAACTGATGCGCGACGTCGGTAGGGTGACGGCATGGGATCCGCGCCGTCCGACGACGTCCTCGCCGAGCTCGCCGACGTCGTGCTCCGGATCTCGCGCGAGATCGACCCGCACGGTGCGAGGTCGCTCGACATCGTGCCGCTCACCGGTACCGAGGCCCTCGTGATGCGCTGGGTCGACCGGAACCCCGGGTCGACGCCGAGCGCGGTGGCCGAGGCGACGGCCCTCAAGCGCAGCAACCTCAGCGTCGCGGTCGGGTCGCTCGTGGCGAAGGGGATGGTCGAGCGTCGGCCCGACCCGGACGACGCCCGGACCGTGCAGCTGTACTCGACCGAGCTCGCCGCGGGCAGCATCGAACGGCTGCACGCGCACTGGGCCGGCATGCTCCGGCAGGCGCTCGGGGGCGACGACGAGGGTGTGGCGACGACGTTCGCCACGCTCACGCGCATCGACGACCACCTGCGCGACGCGACGCGCTGACAGCGACGCGACCGGTCGACGGCCTGGAGGCGCGGGTCGGGCCCGCACCGTCCCTCCAGGCCGTCAGACGGTCCGGTCCGGCACCTCGTCTTCGATCGGCAGCAACCGCCGGGCTCCGTGCCCCTCGGCACCGAGCTCGTCGCCCGGGTTCATCACGAGGCAGGCGTTCAGCGACACGCAGCCGCAGCCGATGCACTGCGTCATCTCCTCCTGCAGGCGCTCCAGTTCGAGCTGCCGGGCGCGGAGTCGCGCCCGCCACCGCTCGTTCAGGCGGTTCCAGTCCCGCAGCGACGGCATGCGGTCGGAGGGCAGCGTCTCGAACTGCTCCGCGACCTCGCTCAGCGGGATCCCGAGCCGCTTGGCGACCTGGATGATCGCGATGCGCCGCTCGACGTGTCGTGGGTAGAGGCGGGTGCCGCCGGCGGTGCGCTCGGGGTGGATGAGGCCCTTGCGCTCGTAGAAGTGCAGGGCCGACGCTGCGACCCCGGTCCGGGCGACGACCTCGCCGATCGTGAGGAGGTCGGTCGGGCTCGGACGCGGGATCTCCACCATGGTCGAGATCCTACGACGCGGGAGTCGTCGAGACCGCGTGACATAGCAGTTGACATGAGAACTGATGTCCAATATGTTGTGTACCACGAGCCGCGAGGGGCGGCTCCCGACCCGGAGGTCCGACCATGACCACGATCCTGCAGCCCCGCACCGCCCGCACCACGACCGCCCGTCCGGTCGCTCCCGCACGGACCACCGGCACCGCCGACGCGACCGGCGCGACCGGCGTCACCGGTGCAGCCCGCCAGCCGCTCGCCCTCGACAACGTGCTCGGCCGACTCGAGCGCACGGCCGCCCGGCTCCCGCACGCACTGGCGCTGCCGGTCATGGTCGCGCACGCCGCGGTCAGCACGGTCGCGTACCGCTGATCGCCTCCCGCTGACGGGGTCCTCGCGTCAGTGGGTGAGGACGCGCCCGCGGAGCCGCTCCCGGCTGAGCCCCGGCAGCTCCACCCCCGTGTCGCGTTCCAGCACGTGCGTCCCCGGCGGCACGACCCGGTCGATGGCGTCGAGCACCTCGTCGTCGAGCACCACCTCGGCCGCCTGCGCGTACGCGTCCACGTGCGAGACCGTCCGCGGACCGATCACCACGCTCGACACATCCGGGTGGGTCAGCGCGAACCCCACCGCGAGCTCGAGCAGGGTGAGCCCGGACTCGTCCGCGAGGTGCCCCAGGCGGTCGGCGACGTCGAGCTTCCGCCGGTTCGCCGGAGCGCCGATGTCGTACGCGTGCGGCTGCTCCACCACCCGCGGCGACCGGGGCTGCACGGTGCCGTTCCGGTACGCACCCGCGAGCCAGCCACCCGCGAGGGGCGCGGCCGCGAGCACACCGAGCCCGAACCGTCGGACGACCGGGAAGGTCGTCCGCTCCGCCGTCCGGGTGAGGATCGAGTACGGGGCGTGCGTCGCGCTGGCACTCTTCCCGCCCGACCGGAGCCACTGCGCCTCGACGAGCTCCTCGGCCGGGAAGCCCGGGATCCCGAAGGCGCGGATCTTGCCCTGCGTGACGAGGTCGGCGAGCGCGTCGAGGGTCTCGTCGAGCGAGGTCGCCGGGTCCGGGTGTGCCGGCTGGTAGAGGTCGATGACGTCGGTGCCGAGCCGTTCGAGACTCCGTTCGACCGCGCGGAACATCCACCGCCGTCCGTTGCCGTGGTGCGACGGGTCCCGGTCGACCGGGTCCCCGAACCGCACCGCCAGGAACACGTCGTCGCGGCGGTCGCCGAGTGCGGCACCGAGGACGGTCTCGGCGAGGCCCGCCCCCTCGGCGTCGGACACGTCCACCGCGGTGACCCCACGCCCGAGCGCCTCGTGGACGAGTCGGACGGCGTCGTCCACGTCCCGCTCGGCGACCGTCGACACGGCACGGCTCCCCAGGGTCAGCGCGCTGACGGGAGCCCCCGTCCGCCCCATGCGTCGCTGTTCCATGGCGGCCACGATAGGAGGACGCCCGTGACACCGGGCCCCGGGTGACGAACCATTACCGCTGGTACCCTGGGGCCGCTCCACCAACACGCAGTGTGTATCTACCGGCCGTCGGCACCCCGACGGACAACGGCGGCACCCGATGGGTCCGCCCCAGGAGATCCCCGGCCGGGCCGAGAAGGCACACCTCCATGCTCCACACCAGTTCCACCGCGCCCGCGCCCGCCACCACCGACGACCGCTCGCTCGTCGCCCATGCCGGACGCTGGTACTTCCCCGTCGCGTTCGTCGCCCGGCTCCCCTTCGCGATGATGGTCGTCGGCGTGCTGACGCTCGTCGTCTCCGCGCGCGACTCCGTGGCGCTCGGCGGCGTCAACTCCGCGTCGGTCGGCATCGGCGCCGCGGTCTTCGGCCCGCTGGTCGGTGCCGCCGCGGACCGCTTCGGCCAGCGGAACGTGCTCGTCCCCGTCGGCCTGGTGAACGCCGTGCTGCTCGGGGTGTTCCCGTTCGTGGTGGACGGCACCGCGCCGGACGTCGCCGTGCTCGCACTCGCGTTCTGCATCGGGGCCTCGGCGCCCCAGGTCGCCCCGATGTCCCGGACCCGGCTCGTCGCGATCATCGGGCAGCGGATGGCACCGGCACGTCGCGGCAAGGTCCTCAGCGGCACGATGGCGTACGAGTCCGCGGCCGACGAGACCGTGTTCATCATCGGCCCGTTCCTCGTCGGGATCCTGGCGAGTGCGATCGCCCCGTGGGTGGCCGTCGCCGGTGCCTCCGCGCTGACGTTCGTCTTCGTCACGGCGTTCGCGCTGCACCCGACCGGCAAGCTCGTCGTCGGCCGGCACGAGGAGCTCGAGCAGGCACCGGCCCGTCAGCTCCTGCGGCCCCGGCTCGTCGTGGTGGTCCTCGGGATCCTCGGCGTCGGCCTGTTCTTCGGCTCGACGCTCACCGCGCTGACCGCCTTCATGGAGACCCACGGCGAGCCCTCGCAGGCGGGGCTGCTCTACGGCCTGATGGGCATCGGCTCCGCGGGGCTCGCCCTCGGCTCGGCCGCGTTCCCGCGCGGGTTCGCCCTCGGGTGGCGGTGGCTCGTGTTCGGCGTCGTGCTGCTCGGCGGTGCCGTCTGGTTCTCGCAGGCCGGTTCCGTCGTCGCCGTGGGGGTCGTGCTCGCGGTGATGGGGATCGGGATCGGTCCGACCCTGGTCGCGCAGTACAGTCTCGGTTCCGACCGCTCACCCGTCGGGCGCTCGGCGACCACCATGACGATCCTCGGTTCCGCAGTGATCGTGGGGCAGTCCATCGCGTCGGCGATCACGGGCGACGTCGCCCAGCAGCACGGGGCCGACGCCGCGATGCTGCTGCCGGCCGCGTCCGCGGCGGTCGTCGTGCTCGCCGCGGTGGCGAACCTCGTGCTGTCGCGTCGCGCACACGCGTGACCGCCTGACGGCCTGGAGGGACGGTGCTGGCCCGCACCGCGCCTCCAGTCCGTCACCTGGTCACGACTCCGTGTCGTCGACCAGCAGGTCCTCGTGGCGGTAGTCGTCCGCCCGCAGCCCCGCGCGGGCGATCATGTGCGTCGACACCGGCACGAGGAACAGCTGGAACACCATGATCGGCAGGACGACCCACAGCGCCGTCCACGTCCACACGGCGACCACGATCGCGGCGAGGGCGAACGCCAGCCCGAGCACCTGCGGCTTCGCCATCGCGTGCAGCCGGACGAGCGGGTCGGGGAACCGGACGATCCCGACGCCGGCGCCGAGCGACAGCACCGCCCCGACGAGCAGCAGCCCGACGGCGATCCACGCGCGGACCCCGGCGCCGTCGATGAACCCCTGGATGATGTCGATCACTGGGGACGCTCCTGGTCGTCGGCGTGCTCGGGCGTGGTCACGGTCAGCCCCTCGTCGGACGGATCGGAGGACGGGGTGACCGCACGGGCGACGGCGATCGTGGCGAAGACGCTCGTCGCGGCGATCACCACGAGGACGGGCACGGCGGTCAGGTCCCGCCGGATCACCATCGCGGCGCCGATCACCACGAGCGCGGTCGTCAGCACCATGTCCGAGCCGATCATCCGGTCGAGGATGGTCGGGCCGCGCACGATGCGGAGGACGGCGAGCACGAGGGTGGCCCCGAGCAGCGCGAGCACCAGGGCGATCGCGATCCCCATGACGACGACTGCGGCGCTCATCGCGTGACCTCCGGCAGGGGTTCGGACAGTTCGGAGAGGTCCTGCTTCGACCCGAGGGCCCGGATGACGAGCGTCTCGATGCCGAGGGCCTCACGGCGGGCCGCGTCGACCTGCTCGACCCGCTCGGTGTCGAGGACGTGCAGGAGCAGCCGGCGGCGTCGCAGGTCGACGTCGGCGACGTACGACCCCGGCACGAGGGAGATCGCGAGCGTCGCCAGGGTGAACGTCATCTCGGAGGTGGTGTGGAGCTGGACGAGCGTGATCGAACTCCGCCGGACCCCGCGTGGGCGGAGGGCGACCCAGGCGACCCGGAACGAGGCGAGCACGACCAGTCCCGACCACACCACCAGGAACCACGCGGCGTGCGGGATCGAGAACCGGGCGGACAGCGGCACCGGTGGCAGCGGGAGCAACTGCGTCACGAGGAGCGCGACGACGATCCCGCACAGCAGGGTCAGTGGCGTCCACGACCCCCAGAGCAGCGCCCAGAGCACGGTCAGCCCGGCGACGAGCGGGACGTCGTAGCGCCACGCGACGGCGATGCGCCGCGCGTTCGTGATCCGCCGGGTGCTGTCCGCGGTCATCGCGTCCCCCCGAGCACGGCCTGCACGTAGCGGTCCGGGGACTCGAGCGACTCCGCCGCGCGGGTCGCGTAGCCGTACAGCGGGCCGGCCACGACGGTCAGGGCGACCGACCCGAGGACGGCCACGGTCGTCACGCCGACGAGCATGCGCGGCAGCTTCACGCGCGTGGGGGCTTCGCCGACGCCGTCCTGCGTGGCCGTCGGTGCGGTCTCCGGACTGGAGGCGCGACTCGCGTGCGGTGCGTCGGTGACCGTCACCGAGCCTCCTGGGTGGAACGCCTTGCCCGTGTCCTCGGACACGGTCAGCGGCGCCGGTTCCGGCGACCGCAGGTGGGCGTGCGGCTCTGCGGTGCTCGCGTGCGGGGCAGCTGCCTCGGCCGCGGGCTTCGGACGCCAGAACGCGGCGTCCCAGACGCGCATGAGCGCGTACAGGGTCAGGAGGCTCGTCACGACACCGGCGGCGATCGTCGCGTAGGCGAGGGGCGAGCCGTCGATCGCCGCGGCACGGAAGAGGCCGAGCTTGCCGATGAAGCCGGAGAACGGCGGGATGCCACCGAGGTTGAACGCCGGCACGAGGTAGAGCGCGGCGAGCAGCGGGGCGGCCTTGAGCAGCCCGCCGAGCGATCGGGTCGAGGTCGTCCCGCCGACGCGTTCCATCAGCCCGGAGACCAGGAAGAGCGTCGTCTGCACGACGATGTGGTGGACCGTGTAGAACACCGCGGCGGCGGTCCCGGCGACCGAACCGAGGCCGACGCCCATCACCATGAACCCGATGTGGCTGATGAGCGTGAAGGACAGCAGTCGTTTCACGTCGGTCTGCGACACCGCACCGAGCACGCCCACCACCATCGTCAGGATCGCCACGATGAGGAGCACGGTGTTGAGCTGCGGTCTCGGGAAGATGATCGTCTCGAGCCGGATGATCGCGTAGATGCCGACCTTCGTCAGCAGGCCCGCGAACACCGCCGTCACCGGTGCCGGCGCGGTCGGGTAGGAGTCCGGCAGCCAGAACGCCAGCGGGAACACGGCGGCCTTGATGCCGAACCCGATGAGCAGCATCGTGTGGAGGAGCAGCTGCACGTGCTCGGGCAGGGCAGCCATCCGCTCGCTGATCTGGGCGATGTTGACCGTGCCGGTGGCGCCGTACACGAGGCCGATCGCCGCGAGGAAGATCGCCGACGCGATGAGGCTCGTCACGATGTACGTGGTGCCCGCCCGGACGCGCTGCTCGCTGCCACCGAGGGTGATGAGCACGTAGCTCGCCACCAGCAGCATCTCGAACGCGACGTACAGGTTGAAGAGGTCCCCGGCGATGAAGGAGTCGAGCACGCCGGCGGCGAGCACGAGGTACGTCGGGTAGAAGATCGTGACCGGCGCCTCGCCGTCGTCGGCCGCGAGCCCCTGTCCGATCGAGAAGAGCAGGACGACGAGGAGCACGCTCGCGCTCACGGTGAGGAGCAGTGCGCTCAGCCGGTCGACCACGAGCGAGATGCCGTACGGGGCGTCCCAGCCGCCGACCTGCACCACGATCGTGCCGTGCTGGTCGACGAGCACCATGAGGGTCGCGGCGACGGCCAGGGCGACGACGAGCACCACGACGGTGATCGCGCGCTGCAGCTTCTGGTGGTTGAGGAGTCCGAGCGCGACCGCGGCGCCGAGCAGCGGGACGAGGACGAGGAGCGGGACGAGCCAGGTCATCGGGTCGCCTCCTGTTCTGCGTCGGTGGTGGTCTCGGGGTCTTCGTCCGCGGGTTCGTCGCGTTCCCGACCGATCGCGACGTCGGCCTCGTCGACCTCGACCTCGTCGGCGCGGGAGAGCTTCCACGAGCGGTGGATGAGGGCCAACAGGAACGCGCTCACGGCGAAGGTGATGACGATCGCGGTCAGGGCGAACGCCTGGGGGAGCGGGTCCGTGATGCCCTCGGAGGTCTTGCCGATCGGCGGGTTGCCGGCAGCACCGGACATCACGAGGAGCAGCAGGTTGAGGGCGTTCCCGAGCAGGAGGAAGCCGAGCAGCATCCGGGTCAGGGAGCGTTCGAGGAGCAGGTAGACCCCGCAGGAGAACAGCACCGCCATCGCGATGACGAGCACGAGGGTGACGGTCACGTGGCGCTCCCTTCCGGGGTGGGGGCTTCGGTCATGTCCTGCACGGGCGTCGAGGCGTCCTCGAGCCGCTGCCGGTCGACCTCGGCGCCGAGGCTGCGGAGGACGTCGAGCACGAGGCCGACGACCACGAGGTACACGCCGATGTCGAAGAACGTGGCGGTGACGAACTCGACGTGGCCGAGCACCGGGACGGTGGCCTCGAAGAACTCGGAGTACAGGGCTTCCCTGCCGAAGAACATCGGCACGAGGGCGGTGATCGCGGCCGTGGCGACGCCGAGCCCGAGCAGGCGTCCGGCCCGGACCGGGGCCGCAGCGCCGAGCTCGGCCGGGCCACCCGCGAGGTACCGGGCCGCGAGGGCGATGCCCGCGACGAGACCACCGGCGAACCCGCCGCCCGCCGCGTTGTGCCCGGCGAAGAGCAGGTAGACCGACAGGACGATCAGGCCGTGGAACAGCAGGCGGACGACGACGTCGAGCAGCGCCGAACGGCCGGTCGGGATCGCGGCGCTCGTCGGCAGCCAGGCGCGGGGCTCGCCGTCCGTGCGCTCGTCGCGGTCGGCGGTCAGCCGGGCCGGCAGGTCGCGGAGGCGGGGGAGCGTGTCCTCGCGGGAGTTCACGAAGATCAGGCTCGCGACGCCCGTCGCGGCGGCGACCACGACGGTCAGCTCGCCGAGGGTGTCCCAGCCTCGGAGGTCGACGAGGGCCACGTTCACGACGTTCAGGCCGTGCCCGAACGAGCTCGTCAACGCCGGCAGGTCCGGCCAGAGCGGCTCGGCCGTGCGGGCCGACGCGGCGACGACGACCACGATCGCGAGGGTCAGCCCGGCGAGGCCCGCGAAGAGCGCCCGCACGACCCGGAAGCGGGACGGGTTCGCGGTGGCGATCCGCGGGGGGAGCCGGCGCAGCACGAGCACGAACGCGATGAGCGTCACCGTCTCGACCACGAGCTGGGTCAGGGCGAGGTCGACCGCTCCGTGCAGCACGAACAGGACGGACATGCCGTACCCGGTCACGCCGACCAGCACCGCCGCGGCGAACCGGGTCTTGGCGGTGAGGACGGCGATCGCGGCGATCGACATGACGAGGACGACGGGGATCTGTCCCCACGAGTCGGCGAACCGGACGTGGAACGCCCACGGTCCGCCGATGACCAGGTTGACGAGCGCCCCGGCGACGAACACGGACAGGATGACGGTCAGGTAGTAGGGGAGCGAACCGCGCTGGACCCCGGCGGTGAGGCCCGTGGCCACCCGGTCGAGCCCGCGCATGAGGTGTCGGTAGGTGCTCGACGCGCTGGGGGAACCCGCGAGGCGGTGCTGGAGCGCCTCGACCGGGCGGCGCAGGGCGAACAGCGCGAGACCGCCGACGAGCGTCACCGCGGAGAGGCCGAGCGCCGGCTCGAGACCGTGCCAGAGCGCGAGGTGCGGGACCTCGCCGGGGAGGGCGGCGGCGTGCGCGGCCGGCTCGATGCCGTGCGCCACGAGGGGCGTCGCGAGGCCGAGCGCGAGACCCGTGAGCGCGAGGACCGACGGGACGACGCCGAGGCCGTGCAGGCCGTGCGGTTCGGTGTCGGGCACGCCGGGCTTCCGGGCGAAGGCGCCCCACAGGAACCGCAGCGAGTAGGCCACGGTGAGCACCGAGCCGATCGTCACGCCGACGAGCGCGAACCACGCCCACCCGGCGTCGGGGCCGTGCAGCGAGTCGATGAAGCCGGTGAGCACGGCCTCCTTCGCGACGAAGCCGATCGTCGGCGGGATGCCCGCCATCGACAGCAGTGCGAGGACGGCCACGACGGTGAGCCAGGGCATCCGGCGTCCGAGACCGCTCAGGCGCGCGAGGTCGCGGGTGCCCGTGACGTGGTCGATCGCCCCGACCACGAGGAACAGGGTCGACTTGAACGCCGCGTGGGCCACCAGCAGCGCCACCCCGCCGAGGGCGACCTCGGGCGCACCCCACCCGGCCGCGAGCACGAGGAACCCGAGCTGGGCGACCGTGCCGTAGGCGAGCAGGAGCTTGATGTCGGTCTGCCGGAGCGCTCGGTACCCACCGATGAGCATGCCGAGCACCCCGAGCACGGTGATGGTCTCGCGCCACCCGCCGAGGAGCGCGAACGCGGGGGCGAGCCGGGCGACGAGGTAGATGCCGGCCTTGACCATCGCCGCGGCGTGGAGGTACGCGCTGACCGGGGTCGGGGCGGCCATCGCGGCGGGGAGCCAGAAGTGGAACGGCACGATGGCGGACTTCGTCAGCGCGCCGAGCAGGACGAGCACGACCGACACCGAGACGATCGTCCCCGACGGAGGGTCCTGGACGATCCCGGAGAGCGACGTCGTCCCGGCGGTCACCGACAGCACCACGAGACCGGCGAGCATCGCCAGACCACCGGCGGTGGTGACCACGAGCGCCTGCATCGCCGCCGCGCGACTGGCACGCTTCACCGAGTCGTGGCCGATCAGCAGGTATGAGAAGACCGTCGTCGCCTCCCAGAGGACGAACAGCACGATGACGTCGTCGGCGACCACGAGCCCGTACATCGACCCGGCGAAGGCGGTGAGGACCCCGGCGAACCGACCGAGTCCGGGTTCGTCCGGCCCGAAGTACGTGGCGCAGTACACGAGCACGAGGGCGCCGACCACGCCCACCACGAGGGCGAGGACCCACGAGAGGGCGTCCATCCGCAGGGCGATCGCGAGGTCGAGCTGCGGCACCCACCCGAACCGCTCCGTGACCGCGCCGTGCAACGCCGGACCGGTCTGCGCGACGGTCAGGACCGCGGCTGCTGCCGGTGCGAGGGCGGCCACGTAGAAGACGCGGCGGCCGAGGACGGGGGTCAGGGCGGGGACGATCAGGGCGACGATCGCGAACGCGACGAGGACGATGACCATCGGGCACCTCCTCGGGGTCGGGCTGCAGTCCGGCTCACTGGGCCCTCACAGCCTACGGAGAGGGGGATGTGGAGTTCCTGAGTGGGCGGACAGGGAGGCCGATCGAGGATCAGGCTTCCAGCACCACTCTGCCCGTCGAAGCACCGACCTGTCCGGCCCAGGCCGCCTCGACCTCCGCCATGCGCACCGCCGTCGCGTCCACCCGGATCGTGCCGTCGGCGATCGCCGCCACGATCCCCGGGAGCTCCGCGACGAACGCCGCCCGACCGACGGAACCCTGGCCGCTCCCGACGATGGTCAGGCCGGACGCACGGAGCGCTGCGGAGGGGATCCGCGCCTCCTGGCCCGCCGTGGAGCCGATCGCCACCCAGTCGAGCCGGCGTCCGCGCTCCTGTCGCGCCGTGACGAGTGCGCGCATGACGTCCGCGGCGGGCTGGCCCCACACGTAGTCGATCACGACGTCGACGTCCGCGGCTGCCGCACCGACGGCGTCGACGTCGTCGAGCGGGACCACGACGTCCGCGCCGAGTGCCGGCAGCGCTCCGAGTCGGGTCACGTCCCGTCCGCTCGCGACGACGTGCTCGGCGCCGAGGTGCTTCGCGACCTGCACCGCCGCGGAGCCGGAGGCGCCCGTCGCGCCGAGTACGAGGACACGGCTGCCGGGCGCGAAGTCGATGCGGCGTCGGAGCGCGACCCACGAGGACATCACGGGGTTCGCGCCGGCGGCGACCGCCACCGGGTCGGCACCCTCGGGCAGGACGACGCTCGCCCGCGGGTCCACGGCGACCCGTTCGGCCATCGTGCCGCGGGTGTCGCTCGCGACGGCGAAGTAGCGGAGCGTCCCGTCCGGGAACCGCCCGACTGCGTCGACGCCCGGGACGAGGGGGAGCGCCCCCTCGCTGGTGTAGTGCGACCCGTCGGCCTGGGACCGCGCCCGTGGGTGCAGTCCGGCGGCGACGACGTCGACGACCACCTCGTCGGCGGTGGGGACGGGGTCGGTGAACTCCTGCCAGACCGGGGATCGGCCGAACTCGGTGACGACGGCTGCGTGCATGACTGCCTCCTAAAAGGTTCGTGTTACGAACAAAGTAGTTCGTAACACGAAGTGAGTCAAGTAGGCTCGCGGTATGCAGGAGATGACGGAGGACGAGCGGCTCGTCGACGCCCTCGGCGAGAGTGCGTTCCGGACGATGGGTGCCCTGACCGGCATCGCGGCGGACGCCGGGCTGTCGCTGACGCAGCTGCGGGTCCTCGCGATCCTGCGTGACCGGCGGATGCGGATCGGTGACCTGGCGCAGTACCTCGGCCTCGAGAAGTCGACGATGACCGGGCTGGTGGCGCGCGCGTCGGCCAAGGGGCTGCTCGGGCGGGTGCCGAACGCCGAGGACGCCCGGGCGGTGGACGTCGTCATCACCGATGCCGGGCTCGACGTCGCCCGATCGCTCGAGGCGGCGATCCGGGAGTCGCTGCTGCCCCTGACCACCCGGTTGTCCGTGGGGGAGCGGGGGGAGCTGCGGGTGTTGCTGGAGCGGATGCTGCGCTGAGTCTTCGAATATGAAATGCTTGCGTGTGATATTTCGACAAGGTAGCATGGTTCCGCACCCACCTCCGGTGCGCGAACGAGAGGCAGCCCGATGCGCAGCATGGAACGAATCTTCCGCGACACCATCGCAGTGAAGGAGCGAGTGCTCCAGGATCGAACGCTGCTCGACGCGGCCGATGCAGTGGCGGACGCCATGATCGCCACCTACCGCAGCGGCGGCCGCGTCTACTTCTGTGGCAACGGTGGCAGCGCCGCCGACGCGCAGCACTTCGCGGCCGAACTGAGCGGTCACTTCATCTTCGACCGACCGCCCCTCGCAGCCGAAGCGCTGCACGGCAACGCCTCTCACATGACCGCGGTCGCCAACGACTACGACTACGAGAGCGTCTTCGCCCGGGCGCTGACCGGCTCCGCACGTCGAGGCGACCTGCTGGTGGCCATCAGCACCTCGGGTGACTCCGCGAGCATCGTCCGCGCAGCCGAGGCCGCACGGGTCCACGGGGTCTCCGTCGTCGCCATGACCGGTGCCGGTGGCGGCGCACTCGCAGCCCTGGCCGACATCGCGCTCCGCATCCCGTCGAACGAGACCGGCCGGATCCAGGAGTCGCACATCGTCTTCGTCCACGCGATCTCGGAGCGTGTCGAGCACGTGCTCTTCGCCGACGAGTACAAGCTCCCCGCCGAGCGCCCCTGCGCCTTCGAGTCCGCCGATGTGGCCGCTCTTCCTCGACCGTGACGGCGTGGTCAACCGGCGGATCGCCGGTGACTACGTCCGGAGCGTCGAGGAGTTCGAGTTCCTCCCGGGGGCGCTCGACGCGCTCGTGTCCCTCGCGTCCTGGGCACCTCGGATCGTCATCGTCACGAACCAGCAGGGCGTCGGGCGCGGGATCATGTCGGCCCGTGCCGTCGACGAGGTGCATGCCGAGATGACCGCTCGGGTCGCCGCCGCGGGTGGGCGCATCGACGACGTGCTCGTCTGCCCGCACCTCGCCGGTACCTGCCGGTGCCGCAAGCCGCTCCCCGGGATGCCGCTCGGCTGGCTTGCCGACCACCCTGAGGTGGACCCCAGCCGGTCGACCATGGTCGGTGACTCCGACTCCGACATCGCGATGGGACGAGCCCTCGCACACCATACCGGCGGGTGCCGTACCGTCCGCATCGGGGTCGGGGACCCCATGGCAGACCAGTCCTTCCCCTCCCTCGCCGCGTTCGCCGCGTCGATCGCCTGACACCCGCCCGAACGGAGACCAGCCATGCACACCATCCGCAGTCGCGCACCCCTCCGCCTCGGTCTCGGCGGTGGCGGCACCGATGTGTCGCCCTACTCCGAGGACTTCGGCGGGCGTGTCCTCAGCGTCACCATCGACCGCTACGCCTACGCGACGGTCTCCCCGGCAGCGTCCGGTGTCGAGTTCCACTCGCCGGATCGACAGTGCACCGGCCGTGCCGCGCACGCGGACCTCGACGCGCTGCTCTCCGACTTCGGGCTCCACGTCGCCGTGTACCGCCGCATGGTCCGCGACCACAACGGCGGCCACGACGTCGCGCTTCGCCTCGCCACCGAGGTCGATGCGCCACCGGGGTCCGGGCTCGGGTCGTCCTCGGCGCTCGTCGTCGCGATGGTGCAGGCGATGGCAGAGTTCCTCGGCGTGAGCCTCGGCCAGTACGAACTCGCCCGCACGGCCTGGGAGATCGAGCGCGTGGACCTGGGGCTCGCCGGCGGTTGGCAAGACCAGTACAGCGCAGTGTTCGGCGGTTTCAACTACATGGAGGCCGACCGTGAGCGCGTCGTGGTGAACCCCTTGCGGATCCCGCGTGAGGTGCACGCGGAGCTCGAGGCGTCGCTCCTTCTGTACTTCGGTGGAGTGTCCCGAGACTCCGCCGTGGTCATCGAGCAACAGCAGGGGAACGTCGTCGCCGGTCGCGAAGACGCCCTCGCCGCGACCCACACCGTCCGGGCCGAGGCTCAGCGGATGAAGAACGCGCTCCTCGTCGGCGATGTCCCGGAGTTCGCCGCGAGCCTGAACGACGGCTGGCTCGCGAAGAAGCGGACGGCGGCGAGCATCAGCAACGCCGCCATCGAGCGAGCCCACGAGGTCGCCTCACGGCACGGGATGATCGCCGGCAAGGTCTCGGGAGCCGGAGGAGGTGGCTTCATGATGCTCGTCGTCGATCCGGAACGCCGGCTCGAGGTGGCTCGTGCGCTCGAATCAGAGTGCGGCGGCACCGTGACGGGAGCCCACGTGACACACCACGGCGTCGAGTCGTGGCCCGTCACGAAGGCGGTGCGCTGATGCAGGTGGTGGTGCTCGCCGGGGGCCTCGGGACCCGGCTCCGCGGAGTGATCCCGGACAGCACCCCGAAACCGATGGCGACCGTTGCCGGTCGGCCGTTCCTCGAGTGGCTGCTCGAGGACTGTGCGCGAGCGGGCGCGACCGAGTTCGTCCTGCTCGTCGGGCACCACGCGGACGTCATCCGTGACCACTTCGGCTCCGCGTTCGCCGGCGTCCCGGTCCGGTACTCGACGGAGACCGGCCCTCGGGGGACCGGCGGAGCGGTCCGGGACGCCCTCCCCCTGCTCCGCGATCGCTTCGTCGTGATGAACGGCGACACGTATGGTGCCGCCGAACTCCCGATGCTCGTCGCCGCCCTTGACGACGCCGACTTCGCGATGACCCTCGCCACCGTCCCCGACGTCGGGCGTTTCGGCGGGGTCGACACGGACGGCGCGCGCGTCGTGGCGCTCCGCGAGAAGGGATCGACGGGGCGGGGGCGGATCAACGCGGGTGTCTACGGCATGCGCAAGCGGTTCGTCGAGACGTTCCCGGCCGACCCGTTCGTCTCGTTCGAGCGCGACGTGATGGAGGTCAGGATCCCGGAACTCCGGCCGCCCTTCGTCGTCGGGGGTGCGACCTTCTTCGACATCGGGGTCCCGGACGACCTGCGCGCGGCCGACGCCTGGTTCCGCGAGCGCTGACGGACGAACGGGCCGTGGGACAGCGCCCTCAGCGCCCGTGCGCCCGCGCCGGGATCTGGGTGGCCAACTTGCCGCCGGACACGTCCAGCAGCGTCCCCGTGATGTACCCGGCGGCGTCGCTCGCCACGAACACGAGCAGGTCGGCCACGTCGTCGGCCGTCTCCCACCGACGGAGCGACAGGGTGTCGAGCAGGCGGTCCTGTGCCTCGGCGGGCATCGTCGCGAAGCCGTTCATCGCCGTCGGCACCATCCCCGGGGCGTACGCGTTCACGGTGATGTCCCACGGGCCGAGCTCCGATGCGAGCACCCGGGTGAACGCGACGACCGCCGACTTCGACGCGGCGTAGGCAGCGCTCCCGACACTCGGTACGATCGCCGCGAACGACGCCGCGTTGATGATCCGTCCGCGCCCGGCGGCCTGCATCACGGGTGCCACGGCCTGGCTCATCAGGAAGGTCCCGCCGAGGTTCACGTCCATGCAGCGGCGCCAGTCGTCCCACTGCAGGTCGGCGACGACACCCTCGACGTTGATGCCGGCGTTGTTCACGAGCACGTCGATCGTGCCGTGCCGGGCGACGACCTCGTCCACGGCGGCGCGGACGGAGTCGGGGTCGGCGACGTTGCAGCGCACCCGGTCGACCGGCAGCGCGGCGCCGGCGGCGGCCTCGTCCCCGGAGGCGGGCGCGTCCGCGGCAGCGGGTTCGTCGAACGCCAGGTCGAGCGCGACGACCCGGCACCCCTCAGCGTGGAACCGCGCGGCGATCGTGGCACCGATGCCGCGCGCGGCTCCGGTCACGACGACCACGCGGTCGGTCAGGTCGAGGTGCATCGTCGCTCCCGTCGTCGGTGCGGCCGTGGTCCGGTCGCAGCAATAGGCATACTATTCCCCCATGAACGACGCACGCGTGCTCTGGATCACCGGCGGCGGCAGCGGCATGGGAGCGGCGAGCGCTCGTGCGGCCGCCCGCGACGGCTGGACGGTGGTGCTCAGCGGACGCCGGGCGGACCGGCTCGCCGCGGTCGCGACCGAGATCCGCGACGACGGTGGGACGGCGGACGTGCTGCCCCTCGACGCGAACGACCCGGAGGCCGTCGCCGCGGCCCGCGACACCCTGCTCGCGCAGTACGGGCGGCTCGACGGACTCGTCCTCGCCGCCGGGCTCAACAGCCCCCAGCGTCGGTGGGACGACCAGTCGCTGTTGGACTTCCGCGCCATCGTCGACACCAACCTCACCGCCGTCGTCACGGTCGTCGACGCTGCGCTGCCCGCGATGCGCGAGTCCGGCGGGATCGTCGTGGTCGTGTCGTCGTACGCGGGCTGGTCGTTCCAACCCGGGGCCGGGGTCGCCTACTCGGCGTCGAAGACCGCGCTCGGCTCCGTCGTCCGGACGCTCAACCAGCAGGAGGCCGGGCACGGCGTCCGAGCGACCCACCTGTGCCCGGGTGACGTCGCCACCGACTTCCTCGACCAGCGCCCCTCGGTGCCGGACGCGGCCGCACGCGTGGTCATGCTCCAGCCGGAGGACATCGCCCGCTCGGTCTCGTTCGTGCTCGAGGCCCCGTCGCACATGCGCGTCGACGAGCTCGTGGTCAGCCCGGTCTCACAGCGGTGATCTTCGACCGGGTGCTCGACGGGCTCGGCGCCGCGATCGTCGACGGATCGCTGCCGACGGGGCACCGCGACAGCATCGACCGGTTCGTCACCCGCACGGGCTCGAGCCGCAGCATCGTCCGCGAGGCCGTCCGCGTCCTCGTCGGCCTCGGCCTCCTCAGCGCCGGTCGTCGCGTCGGGCTCCGGGTCCTGCCCGCGTCGGAGTGGGACGTCCTCGACCCGCGCGTCATCGGCTGGCGGCTCGCCGGTCCGGAACGTGGGGTCGTCCTCGGGGAGTTGCGCGCGCTGCGCCGCGCGGTCGAGCCGGTGGCCGCTGCGGCAGCCGCCGGGCGCGCGTCCGACGCGTCGCACCGTGCCGACCTGGAGGCGCTGCTCGCCGCCGCCGACCGCCTCGCCGCCGCCACGGGTCCGGACGACGCGGCCACGTTCCTCCAGGCAGACCGCGAGGTCCACCGACTGGTGCTGGAGCTGTCCGGGAACGCGATGTACAGACGGCTGCACCGCGTGGTCGCGCGCGCACTCGACGAACGTGCGGGCATCCGCCCCGACGCGCACGACGTGGGCCTCCACGCGGCCGTCGCGCGCGCGGTCGCAAGCGGCGACGAGAGCGGTGCATCTCGCGCCATGCAACAGATCGTCGACCGAGCGTGAGCGTCAGCGAACCACGCGCCAGCTGTCCGTGCACCGGGTGAAGTAGTCGCTCTGTACGGTTTCGAGTGACGGGCCTTCGCCGTCGATGACGGCCTCGATCGCACGTTCGTACGCGGCGGCGTCTCCGTCCGTCGCGACGAGACCGGGGTGCCCGGCACCGAACAGCCCGCGGAGGAAGTCGGTGTCTTCGCCGACCGTCGACGTCCCCATCTCGACGGCTCGCAGGGAGACGCCGGACTGGAAGTACTGCCGGTACGTCAGCAGGTGCACCCACGAGCGGCCCAGGAGGTGCTCGAGCTCGTGCTCCGCGACGAACCGGTTCTCGACGGTCCAGCCCTCGATCTCCGGCCAGCCTCTCCCGACGATCGTCGTCTCCCACCCCCGCGCTCGGAGCCGCGGACCGAGAGCGGCGAGCAATTCGACGTTCCGGGCCGGCTTGTACTGACCGGCGACGAGGATCGACGGACGGGCTGTCTTGTCGACGTGGCGTCGCGTGCTCAGCATCGGGTGCAGGACACTCTCGATCCGGTGGTGCGGAAGTGCCTGGCGCGCGATGGCGAACGCGTGGTCGTTGGAGACGAGGACGGTCGGGCGGTGCTCCGCGGGGGCGGCGGCTGCCCAGCGACGTGAGCGCTCGGAGTGTCCGTACTGGCGTCGGAGCGGAGCCGGGTCGTGCAGCATGACGTAGCGAGGGCCGTTCGGCGACGACCAGAGCCGCGTCTCGAGGAGACCGAGGCTCGGCCACGCCTGGAGGACCGGTCGCCGCTCGGCGCGCTGGCGCCGGAGGTTGTGGACCGCGTTCGCCAACATCCGCGCCTTGCCGAGGGCTCCGGGGAAGCCCTCGACCGGACGAGACCAGTGGGCCTGGGTCGCTGAGCCCCCGCCGCTCGCGAAGACGTCGTGGAGCTGTCGCTGGTAGTGGTGCTGCACGACCGGGATCGGGTCGGAGAACAGGAGGTCGATCACCGCGCACCTCGGGCGTACTGGACCTGCTCGAACGCGAGGACGTCTGCGATCGTCGTCTCGAGGCCGATCTCCGGACGCCAGGCCGTGTGCGACCGGATCTTCGACGTGTCACGGAAGATGATCGCCTCGTCCGACGGGCGGAGGAGGAGCGGGTCGACCTCCGTCGGCAGGCGACGTCCGGCCGCACGGAAGTACATCTCCAGTACCTCCGAGATGCGGTAGGCGCGGTCTGCACAGATGTTGTACACCTCGCCGGGGTGGCCGGTCAGCGAGAGGTCACGGAGCGCCCGGACCATGTCGCGCACATCGATGATCGCGCGCTGGGTCTCGAGGTTGCCGTGGCGGACGGGTGTCCCCTCGTGCAGCGCTCGGACGACTGCACGGCCGAAGTCCGAGACCACGTCGTTGCGCTTCCGGGTGCCCGTGCAGTTGAAGATGCGCGCACGGACGGCTCGGATGCCGTGGTTCGCGTGGTACTGGTACGCGAGGAGGTCTTGGCTGACCTTGCTGACGCCGTAGGGGTGCAGCGGGAGCAACGGGGTCTCCTCGGTCACCGGGACGTTCGCGGGTGTGAGGCTCGCCCCGTACTCCGCCGACGAGCACGCCACCACGACGGTCGGGTCGTACTCGGGATCCAGACGGCGGACGTCGAGGACCGCTTCGAACACGTTGATCGTGCCCTCGGAGTTGACCCGCATCGTGGTCCACGGGTCCGTCCACGACACCGTTGGCAGGCTCTGCGCAGCGAGGTGGTGGATGACGGAGGGCCGGTGCGCCGCGATGGACCCCGTCACGGCATCGCGATCGAGGACGTCGAGTTCCCGGAACCGCACGGAGGGGTCGACGGTCGAGAGGTCGATGGTCGGGTGGAGCGAGGTCGCGACCACGTCGTCCCCGGCACTCATGAGGAGTTCGGCGAGGTGGGAACCCATCATGCCGCCGGCTCCGGTGATCAACACAGTCATCTCTGCTCCTTCGTTCCGTTCCAGTGTATTGTATATCAGTAGATATGTCATCAGCCGGTATCGCGACAGGGAGACGAAGTGATGGTCGACAAGGAACCGCGGGTCCGAACCACTCGGGCCGCGAGCATGCGGATCGTCCCGGAGCTCCGGGCCGCGCACATCGAGCGACACCGACTCGGGACCCCTGCCGAGCTGCTCTACCTCGACACGAACTACGACCTCGCGGGCACGCCGCTCGTCGCGGGCATCCGACGCGTCACGATGCCGGGCGCGCTGCGGCGGTTCCTGCGCACGGGCGCCACCACGCTCGAGGTCCCCGAGCCGTACTGGATGCGCTTCTGGCCGAAGCACCTCGGGCTCGTGCTCGGCTTCAAGGCCGCGGGCGTGCTCCGGCGCCGCCGGCACCGTGTCGTCACCTACGCGATGGAGAACAACGCCCTCGCGACCCTGGTCGGCGGGCGGCGTCGGGTCCCCGGGTGGGCCGTCCGGGCCGTCGCACTCCTCATCGGCGGTGTCGCGCGCCTCACCCTGGACCGCATCTGCTTCGCGAGCGACGCCGCCCGGGTCGCGTACGCACGACTCCCGTTCCTGTCGGGGGTCGACCAGCGCACGATGCTCGAACTCCCGCGGGCGAACGACACGTCTGTGCCTGCCGAGCCGCTCTCGTGCGTGTTCCTCGGGGTGCTCGAGGAACGCAAGGGGCTGCGCGGGCTGACGATGGCGTGGAGTGCCGTCGAGGAGGCGCTCCCGGACGCGCGGCTCTCGATCGTCGGCCCCGGGCCGCTGCAGGCCGAGCTCGAGGCGTGGGCAGCGCGCCGTCCGGACAGCCGGACGGTGCTCGGACGGTTGCCCCACGGCGAGGCCGGCGCGCTGCTCGCGTCGAGTTCCGTGCTGGTGGCCCCGTCCGTGCCCGACGGTCGGTGGATCGAGCAGATCGGCCTCCCGATCAAGGAGGCGCTCGCCGCCGGGCTGACGGTGGTCACGACGGACCAGACCGGTCTGGCGCCCTGGCTCGTCGCACACGGGCACGAGGTCGTCGACGTCGACCCGTCCGGGCTCCCGGAGCGGCTCGCAACGGCGCTCGTCCGGGCGCTGCGGAACCCGCTCGATCGTGACGAGGTCCGCGCCGCCCTCCCGGACCGTGACGGACGACTCGTGGCCGACGCGTGGTTGCACGAGCCCGTCGTGGGCACTTCGTCGGCAGCCGGTGCACCCGAGGCCGACGGGTAGGGTCGATCCGCGGCCGAACTCCGACCGCGCCGCACCGCGGATCGTGTTCGAAGGAGAGCACATGTCGTTCACCGATCTCGTCTCCGACCCCGGCGCCGTCGAGCGCATCGCGACGGGCAGCACCTGGGCCGAGGGGCCGTGTTGGATCCCCGCGAGCCGGACCCTGCGGTGGTCGGACATCCCGGGCGACCGGATCCTGCAGTGGCACGCCGACTCCGGTGAGACGTCGGTGTACGCCGAGGGGGTCGAGTTCACGAACGGCCGCACCCTCGACCGTGACGGCAGCGTCGTGCAGTGCTCGCACGGGAACCGACGGGTCGAGCGCGACCGGGACGGGGTCGTCACACCGATCGTGGACGCGTGGAACGGCGTCCGGCTGAACTCCCCGAACGACGTCGTCGTCGCGCGGGACGGCAGCGTGTGGTTCACCGACCCGGCGTACGGCATCACCCAGCCGCGCGAGGGGCACCCGGGCGAGCGGGAGTACGGCGACCACTGGGTGTTCCGCTGCGGTCCGGGGGGTGCGGACCTGCGGCCGGTCGCCACCGACCTCGACGAACCGAACGGGTTGGCGTTCGACCCGACCGAGCAGGTGCTCTACGTCGCGAGCTCGTCCGGCGACGATCCGGTCATCCGGGCGTACGACCGACGCGGCGACCGGGGCGACCTGCTCAAGAACGGTCGGGTGTTCGCACGGTTGGAGCCCGGCGAGGGCGCCCCGGACGGTATCCGCGTCGACGTGCACGGCAACGTGTGGTCCTCGTCGCACCGGGGCGTGGTCGTGTTCGACCCGGACGGGACCCGGCTCGGCGAGATCGTGGTTCCCGAGGTCACCGCGAACCTGTGCTTCGGCGGTGACGACGGCACGACGCTGTTCCTCGCCGCGACGACGTCCGTGTACCGGATCGCGACCACGACCCGGGACGCCGCCGCCGAGTAACCCGCTCTTCCATCACCTGGAACTGCAATGTAGAATATCATTGCAGTCATCAGGTGAACGAGGGAGCGGGTATGTCCAAGCGTGTGGCGATCATCGGGACGCGCGGGTACCCGTCCTACTACGGCGGGTTCGAGACGGCCGTGCGGCACATCGCACCGCATCTGGCCGACGCCGGCTGGGACGTCACGGTCTACGGCCGTCCCGGACAGGAACGGGTGGACGACCCGTCGCTCGACCACCGGGTGACCCGGCGCACGACCCGTGGCCTCGAGTCGCGGTCGCTCTCGACCCTCACGTACGGCCTGACCGCCGTCCTCGACACGATCCGACGACGGCCGGACGTCGCGCTCGTGATGAACTGCGCGAACGGGTACTGGCTCCCGCTCCTGCGGCTCGCCGGCATCCCCACCGTGGTCAACGTCGACGGGATCGAGTGGGAGCGCGCGAAGTGGGGGCGGCTCGCCAAGGCGGTGTTCAAGACCGGCGCCCGGGCCACCGCACGGTTCGCCGATCGGCTCGTCTTCGACGCCGATGCCATCGGGGACTACTGGCGTCGCGAGTTCGGCCGCTCCGGCGTGATGATCCCCTACGGCGGCACGGAGTCCGACGTCCTGCCGCTGCACCCCGACGACGCGCACCTCGCCGGGCGACCGTTCGCCCTCGTGGTGGCGCGGTTCGTGCCGGAGAACACGGTGGCCGAGTTCCTCGTCGCCGCGGAGCGCATCGCCGAGCGCCACCCGGTCGTCATCGTCGGGTCGACGGGCTACGGCGGGGAGCTCGACACTGCCGCGCAGGACCTCGCCGACCGGACCCCGAGCGTGACCTGGCTCGGCCACGTGTCCGACGACGACCGGCTCTTCGCGCTGTGGCAGCACGCCGGTGCGTACTTCCACGGGCACAGCGTCGGCGGGACGAACCCGGCACTCGTGCAGGCGATGCACTGCGGGGCGCCCACCGTGGCCCGCGATACCGTGTACAACCGCGAGGTCCTCGCCGGCACCGGCGTCCGGTTCGTCCAGCCCGACCCCGGCGCGATCGCCGACGCCGTCCTCGACCTGCTCGCCGACCCCGTCGAGCAGGAGCTGCTCCGGGGCTGCGTGCGTGACCGGGCCCGCTCGGCGTACACGTGGTCGGGCGTCTGCGGCGCGTACGAGCACGCCCTCGAGCAGCAGACCCGCGGCGTCACCGTCCGGAAGGCGGCCGCTGCCGTATCCTGACTCGGCCATGCAGTGCGACTACTTCGACCGCGGGGTGTGCCGTTCGTGCACGCTCATGGGGCAGCCGTACGCCGAGCAGGTCCTCGACAAGGAACTCCGCACGCGCGAACTCCTGCACGACGCGGTCGAGGCCGCCGGGGGTCCGGGCTCGGTCGAGTGGCTGCCCGCGATCACCAGCCCCGAGTCCGCGTACCGCAACAAGGCGAAGATGGTGGTCGGCGGGACCGTCCAGCACCCGACGGTCGGCATCCTCGACCACCGGCAGCGCGGGGTGGACCTGCGGCACTGCGGCATCTGCACGCCCGGGATCCAGCACGCGCTCCCGATCCTCGCCGGGTTCATCGCGGACGCCGGGCTCATCCCGTACGACGTCGCCTCCCGCCGGGGCGAGCTGAAGTTCGTGCTCGTGACGGAGTCGCCGGACGGGGAACTCATGGTGCGGTTCGTCCTGCGCTCCGAGGGACAGCTGGCGCGCCTCCGGCAGCACCTCGACGCGCTCCACCGGGTGCTGCCGAACGCCGTCGTCGTCACCGTGAACCTGCTCCCGGAGCACAAGGCCGTCACCGAGGGGGAGCGGGAGATCGTGCTCACCGAGCGGGAGACGCTCTCGATGCGACTCGGTGACGTCACGATGCACCTCCGCCCGCAGAGCTTCTTCCAGACGAACACGCACGTGGCCACCGAGCTGTACGCCCAGGCCTCGGCGTGGATCGACGAGGTGGCGCCGGCGTCGATGTGGGACCTCTACTGCGGCGTCGGCGGCTTCGCCCTGCACGCCGCCCGCCCCGGTCGCGCGCTGACGGGCATCGAGACCAGCCGCGAAGCCGTGCGGTCGGCGGGACAGTCGGCGCGCGAGGCCGGCCTCGAGGGCGTCCGCTTCGCCGCGGACGACGCGACCGAGCACGCGCTCCGTGCCCGATCCGACACGGTCCCCGAGCTCGTCGTCGTCAACCCGCCGCGGCGCGGGATCGGCGAGACGCTGTCGACCTGGCTCGAGGAGTCGGACGTCCGGCACGTCGTCTACTCGAGCTGCAACCCGGTGACCCTGGCGAAGGACCTCGCGCGGATGCCGTCGCTGCGCCTGCGGCGCGCGCGGGTGCTCGACATGTTCCCGCAGACCGGCCACCTGGAAGCGGTGACGCTGCTGTCCCGAGGGTGACCGACCGGCGGACGGGAGGCGCGGGTCGGCGCCGCCACGTACCTCCTGGCCGTCATTGCCAGGGAATTGCCAAGGTGACGTACCCGGGTCCGCCGCGATGACCATGCCCATGGGGATCCACGCGTACAGGTTCCATCCCGTGAGACATAGCACCAACGGGTAGAACCGTTTGTCTCGGTTTGATAACGGTGAAGAGTTTCCTATGGTGGCCGACCGAGGCGCCACCGGCACGAGACCACTGCCCCCGGTGGCGCACCCCACGACACGACCGCGATCGGTCGGGACGGGCAGTGGCGATCGGCTCTCGATCCGTGGTCCCGGTGGAGCAATCAACCATGAAGAAGCTTTCTCGTACCCGCACCATCGTCGGTGGCCTCGCCTTCGCAGGCATCGCCGCGACGGGTGTCGGCCTCGCGGCGGCGCCCGCGAACGCAGCATCCGGCTCGACCTGGGACGCCCTCGCGCAGTGCGAGTCCGGCGGCAACTGGGCGATCAACACCGGCAACGGCTACTACGGCGGCCTCCAGTTCAACCTCGGCACCTGGCAGGCGAACGGCGGCACGGGCAACCCGGCCTCCGCGAGCCGTGCGACCCAGATCGCCGTCGCCGAGCGTGTCCTCGCCTCGCAGGGCTGGGGCGCATGGCCGGCCTGCTCCGCCCAGCTCGGGCTGAGCGGCACGACCGGCGCCGCCCCGCAGGCCGCCGCTCCGGCTCCGGCTCCCGCCGCCCCGACCCAGCAGGCTGCCCCGCAGCAGCAGGCGCCGGTGCAGCAGGCCGCCCCGCAGCAGGCCGCGCCGTCGACCCCTGCCCCCGCGACCGAGGCGGCTCCGGCTGCCCCGAGCAAGCCCGCGGCCGTCAAGACGAGCGGCAAGACCTACACGGTCGTGTCGGGCGAGACCCTCGACAGCATCGCGACGAAGCTGCACATCGACGGCGGCTGGAACAAGCTCTGGGCCGCGAACACGTCGACCATCGACGACGCGAACCTGATCTACGCCGGCCAGGAGCTCCAGCTCCCCGCCTGATCGTTCCTCCGATCGACAGGACGCCCGGTGACCGTGTGGTCACCGGGCGTCCTGCTGTGTCGGGCTACTGCGGGTTGTCGGCCAGCCACCCGGCGACGTCGTTCGACCGGAGCGCCTGGGACAGCGACTGCACTGCGATGGTGTTCACCGCGACGTAGGACTGTCCGTCCGCCGAGGTCCCGCCGCCCGCGGTCGGCATCGTGAACGTCCGCAGGTCCGACGGCCGGACGTCACGCAGGGACCAGCCGAGGTCGACCATCGTGCCGGCGGTGAGGCCGGCGTCCACCGACAGGTACTCGCTCGTCGCCCGGACGAAGTCCTGCACGCGCCCGGGGTTCGTGAGGGTGTCGCGCGAGAGGAGTCCGTCGACGATCCCGCGCATGAACGCCTGCTGGTTCCGGACGCGGGTGTGGTCGGCGTCGGCGAAGGCGTACCGCTCGCGGACGAACGCCAGGGCCGCGTCGCCGTCGAGGTGGTTCGCGCCGGCGGTGAACTCGTGCCCGCGGGCCGAGAACGCCGTCCGTGACTGCACCGTCACCCCGCCGAGCGCGTCGGTCATGCCCGAGAAGCCGGCGAAGTCGATCTCGGCGACGTGGTCGATGCGCACGTCGAGCAGGCGTTCGACCGTCTGGACCGTCAGCGGGACCCCGCCCCAGGAGTACGCCGCGTTGATCTTCGCGGTGCCGTGGCCGGGGACCTCGACCCACGAGTCGCGCATGATCGACATGAGGTACACGGCCCGCTTGTCGGCCGGGACGTGGGCGAGCATCAGGGTGTCCGACCGACCGCCGGCAGCGCTGTCGCCGTCGGGGTCGGCACCCTGGCGGGAGTCCGATCCGATGAGCAGGATGTTCTGCGCGCCCTCGGTCGGAGCGGGGCGCGCGCCGGTCGGGAACGGGTCGGCGAGGACGTCGGCGTCGTAGCTGCGGACGAGGCCGGCGATGAAGAGGCCGGCGACGACGGCGAGCACCGTGGCGACGGCGACGAGCGAGCCGGCGGTGCCGAGGACGGCGACGAGGAACGGGCGCTTCCGGCGGCGTCGGCGCCGCTTCCGGCCGTTGCTGCCCCGGCTCCCGCTCCGGCTCGAGCCGCTGCTGTGGGGCCTGCGGGCGCTCGATCCGCTCCGGGGTGCCCGCGGTGCGGGGGCGTCGGTGCCCGCCTCGGTGCCGGCGTCGGCGGCGGCGATCGATGCTGCCTGCGCTGCCGCCTCGGCCAGTTCGGCCGCATCGGCTGCTTCGGCTCGTTCGGCGGCCTGACGGGCTGCTCGGCGCTCGGACATCGGGTCTCCTGCGGGTCGGGTCGGTCGTGCTACCGACTCCGCGAGTCTACCGTATGTGGTATATCAACCGCTAGGTGTTCGGTTCGGCCGGTGCTTCTCGAGCAGCAGGGTGAGGGCGCCCCGCAGTGCGGCGTCGTCCGGCAGGACGTCACGCTCGATGTGCCGGGCGGTCTCCCACGCCTCGCGCCCGTGCTCCGTCACGGTGACGATCCGCCGTCGCCGGTCGTCCGGGTGTGGCGAGCGTTCGACGAGGCCGTCGCGCTCCATGCGCTCGAGCGTGCGGGACATCGTCTGCGGCTGCACGCGTGCCGTCCGGGCCAGGGTGTCCGCGCCGGTCGGGCCGGTCCGCACGAGGATGTCGATCGCGATGAGCGCCGCGTGCGGGAGGCCGATCGCTCGCAGACGCTCGTCCCAGTCCCGTTCGATCGCCCGGGCAGCGGCGGAGAGGAGACGCCCCAGCGGCCATGCGTCGGGGGTGTCGTCCATGACCCGAGTCTACGGATCCCGTTCCTTCGACCTCTCTAGTAATCAGCATGCTGACGATTGGAGTACGCTCACGGACGTGTCCCGCTTCCTCCGCATCGTCCTCCCCGCGCTCGTCATCGTGGTCTGGCTCGCGATCGCCTCCGTCGGCGGTCCCTTCTTCGGCAAGATCTCCGAGGTGTCCACGAACGACCAGACGTCGTTCCTGCCGGCATCGGCGGACGCCACCAAGGTGCAGGAACGCGCGTCCGAGTTCCGGCAGGCGTCGGGCGCCCCGGCGATCATCGTGCTCGAGCGCGACGGCGGCCTGACGGCTGCGGACCAGCGCGCCGCGACCACCCTGGCCCAGCGGCTCGGGGACCGCGACGACGTGCAGGGCGTCAGCCCGGTGATCCCGAGCGAGGACAGCGACGCGGTCGAGATCGTCGCCACGCTGACCCAGAGCGCGGACACCGGTGACGCCGTCGAGGCCGTCCGCGCCGACGTCGAGGATGCTCTGCCGTCGGGGGTGCAGGGCTACGTCACGGGTCCGGCGGGCTTCACCGCCGACCTCACCGAGGCCTTCGCGGGCATCGACGGGCTGCTGCTCGGTGTGGCGCTCGCCGCGGTCTTCGTGATCCTCATCATCGTCTACCGCTCACCGCTCCTGCCGATCCTCGTGCTCGGTACCGCGACGTTCGCCCTGTGCGCGTCGATCCTCGTCGTGTGGTGGCTCGCCAAGGCCGACATCGTGACCGTGAACGGCCAGGTGCAGGGGATCCTGTCGATCCTCGTCATCGGCGCCGCGACCGACTACGCGCTCCTCTACACCGCACGCTTCCGCGAGGCACTGCGCGACCACCGCACCGGGTGGGACGCGACGAAGGCCGCCCTGCGGGGGAGCCTCGAGCCGATCCTCGCCTCGGGCGGGACCGTGATCGTCGGCGTGCTCTGCCTGCTGCTCTCCGACCTCAACTCGAACAAGGCACTCGGTCCCGTCGCGGCCATCGGCATCGCGTTCAGCCTCCTCGCCGCGCTCACCCTGCTGCCCGCGCTCCTGCTGGCGTTCCGGCGCGCGGCGTTCTGGCCGCTCCGCCCGAAGTACGGCAGCGCGCACCCCGTCCTCACCGGGCCCGACGCCCGCGGGCTCTGGGCACGGGTGGGCCGGCTCGTGGCGCGCCGCTCCCGGATCGTCTGGATCGTGTGCACCGTCGGGCTCCTCGCGATGGGCACCGGCCTCGTCGGACTCAAGGCCGACGGGGTCCCGCAGAGCGACCTGGTCATCGGGAGCTCGCAGGCGCGCGACGGTCAGGACGTGCTCGCCGACCACTTCCCGGGCGGGTCCGGCAGCCCGGCACAGGTCATCGGCGCCGCGTCGAGGACCGACGAGCTCGCCGCCGCGATCACCGGTGTGGACGGCGTGGACAGCGTCGTGGCGGCCGCGAAGGACGCGCCGTCCGGCACCGTCCCCGTGACGACGAGCGGCAACCCGGGTGGCGCCGCCGGTGGGACCCCGACCGTCTCCCGCGGCGACGTCCTGCTCGAGGCCACCCTGTCCGACCCGGCCGACTCCGACGCCGCCGAGCAGACCGTGCGTGCCCTCCGCACGGCGGTCGAGCGGGTGGACCCCGGCGCGATCGTCGGTGGCGCGACCGCGACCGCCGTCGACACGAACGACACCGGCATCCGGGACCGCACGCTGATCATCCCCGTGGTGCTCGCGGTCATCCTGCTCATCCTGATGCTGCTGCTCCGGAGCATCGTGGCGCCGCTCGTGCTCATCGGCAGCGTCATCGTGTCCTTCGCCGCGGCGCTCGGCGTCGGTGCCCTCGTGTTCGACCACGTGTTCCACTTCCCCGGGGCCGACCCGAGCGTCCCGCTGTACTCGTTCGTGTTCCTCGTGGCGCTCGGCGTGGACTACAACATCTTCCTCATGACCCGGGTGCGCGAGGAGGCCCTGCAGCACGGTCCGCACGAGGGCGTCCTGCGCGGGCTCGGGGTCACGGGCGGCGTGATCACCTCGGCCGGGGTCGTCCTCGCGGCGACGTTCGCGGCGCTCGGCGTGATCCCGATCCTGTTCCTCGTGCAGATCGCGTTCGTGGTCGCCTTCGGCGTGCTGCTCGACACGATCGTGGTCCGCTCGCTGCTCGTCCCGGCGCTGGCGTACGACCTCGGGCGCCGGGCCTGGTGGCCGTCGCGCCTGTCGCGTCCGGCCCATCACATGTGACACGCTGGGCGCATGCCAGTTCCTTCGACGCAGCCCGCCGCCGAGCGGAAGCTCCTCCGTGACACCGTGCAGGACAAGATCCGGGACGCGATCATGGACGGCACCCTGGAGCCGGGCGAACGGCTCAACGACGACGACCTCATCGCCTGGCTCGGTGTCTCCCGCACCCCCATCCGTGAAGCCCTCGCCGAGCTCGCCCGCGCTGGACTCATCGAGATGGCGCCGAACCGGTACACCCGCGTCGCCGCCCCGACGAAGGACGAGCTCCTCGACGCCTACCGCACGCTCGGCGTGATCTACGGCGGTGTCGCCCGCCTCGCGACGCCGCGCTTCACGGACGCGCAGCGCAAGAAGGTCGTGAAGACCCTCGACGACGTCACGGCGCAGGTCGAGGCCCGGCACCAGGGCGAGGTCGCCCAGCACGGCGCGGACATCTACGCGATGTGGGCCGACCACTGCGGCAACCCGTCGCTCGAGCAGCTCTGCAAGGCGACGACGGACGGGCTCGCGTTCAAGCTGCGGGTGCCGGAGCTGGCCGAGCTGGTGCCGGCCGAGGTCGTGCTGCCGGAGCTCGAGAAGCTCAAGGCCGCCGTCGTCGCGAAGGACCCGATTGCCGCCGAGCTCGCCATGGAGGCGATCCACCTGCTGCCGTCGCGCGACTGACGCGACGAGCGCGACCGGCGCGACGAGCGCGACTGACGCGACGAGCGCGTCCGGCGCGACCACCTGACGGCCAGGAGGCGCGGTGCGGGCCCGCACCGTCCCTCCCGTCCGTCAGTGCGCGACCGCGCTGATCATGCCGAGGCCGACGCTGATGCGGTCGGCCACCTCGATGAGGTCCTCGGCGAGCGACGCGGTGTCGCGGTCCCGCAGCTGCGTCACCCGCCCGGAGATCGACAGCGCCGCGACGATGCGCCCCGACGCGTTCCGGATCGGTGCCGCGATGCAGAACCGGCCGAGCGCGACCTCTTGGTTCTCGACGCACCAGCCGCGCTTCGCGGAGGCCTCGAGGTCCGCCGTCAGCGCGTCGTGCGACGTGATCGTGTGGTCGGTGTAGCGCGCGAGGTCCGCGCCGAGCAGGGCCTCCCGCTCGGCCTGTGACAGGTCGAGCATGAGCGCCTTGCCGAGCGCCGAGGCGTGCAGCGGCTGCCGCATGCCGATCATGGTGTGCGACTTCGGGGCGAGCGAGCCCTCGAAGTGGCAGAGGTAGATGCAGGCCGCGTCGTCCTGCACCCCGACGTTCGCGGTGAGGCCGATGCGGTGCGCGAGCTCCTGCGCGGCGGCCCGGCTCTCGCGGTGGACGGGGTTGTGGTTGAGCCCCTGGCTGGCGAGCTCGAGGACGGCCCGCCCGACGGAGTACCCCTGCGACTCGGGGTCGCGTCGCACGTACTCGAGCGACTCGAGCGTGGCGAGGAGCCGCCCGGTCGTCGACGTGCCGAGGCCGATCGCCCGTGCGATGTCGGAGGCGCGCATCGCCCCGTCGGCGGCACCGAGCGCGCCGAGGACCGCCGCGGCGCGCTCGATGCTCTGGTTCGGAGGGGTGGTGGCCATCCGCCCATTCTGTCCCGTGGAGTCGATCAGGACACCGTGACACCGCTGACGAACTGGTTCGTCCGCACCTGTGCCGTGGTGAGGGGTGCGCCGCCGAGCACGACGTCCTCGAGGGCGACGTCCGACACCCCGTGCGTCGCGTCCCACCCGGACAGCGTCACCGAGTCGGCCGTGACGTCGGTGAAGTCGCGGATCGTGATGCCCGTGATCCTGCCCCGCTCGTCGCGGTACCCGGTGTCGTTCGAGTACTGGCCCTTGAGCACCTGCAGCACGATGGCCTGCCCGCCAACCGGCTGCGACTCCACGTGGAAGCCGTCCACGGTGACGTCGGAGACCGTCGCCCAGTCCTGGACGTCGACCTTCAGGGCGACCTCCTTCGCGCGGAGCACGTACGACTGCGTGATGGAGACGTCGGTGAAGACCTCGGTCTCCATGGACGAGCCGAACCGGACGGGGTTGCCGCCGGTGACGTTCCAGAACGTGGTGTCGGTCGCGTGCAGCCCACGGGTCTCCGGTTCGCCGTTCGTGGCCGCGTCGAGGGCGTGCCAGCCGAACCCGTCGTCACCGCTCATCACGAAGTCGTGCTCGACGGTCATGTCCTGCACGCCGTCGGTGTCGATGCCGTCGTTGTTGATGAGCGTGCCCATCAGGTTCAGCCAGGACACGTGGATGCCCGAGGAGCGGATGTACAGCGTCTGCCACCACTGGGCGTTGCGGACGCCGATGCCGGACACCGTGATGTCCGAGCTGTCGTGGAAGCGGATCGCCATCGTCTTGTCGGTCCGCGACGTGTCCGAGCCGGCGTCGAGGATCCCGCGCCCGAGCACGTGCACGCCGGTGACGTCGTCGCCGTCGATGCGTCCGTGCACGAGGGCACCCGGCGCGAGGTAGACCGTCTGGCCCGACACGGGGCGGATCACGCCGGCGTCGTGCTCGCCGGGCCCGAAGTACAGCACGTCGGGGTCCGACGCTGACGGCACCGCGGTCTCCGACGGCGTGACGAAGAGGAACAGTGCGCGGACGCCGGGGGTCTCGATGACGAGCGGGTGCGCGTCGCGGATCGTGAAGGTCACGGTGTCACCGGCCCGGGTCGTGGCGATCCCGAGCGTCCGGGGCGTGACGACCGGGGTGGCCGACGCGGCGAGGCCGGGCATCGTGACGCTGACCGTCGCGGTGCCCGTCCCCTTCGCGAACATCGCGACGTCGTGCGAGGTGCCGCTCACGGACTCGGCCTTGACCGGCACGGCGGTCCCGTTGACCGACACCGTGTGCGCGGTGGCGGTGGGCGACGTCGGGTTCCCCGGGTTCGCCTGGATGCTCGCGGTGCCGGCGGCGACCGCGGTGCCGGACGCGACGGCCGGCGGCCCGACGACCCCGACGGTGGTGAGCGACAGTGCGACGGCCGTCGCGATGGTCAGTGCGCGCAGGCGCATGGCGATCTCCCTTGATCGTGGTGGTGCTGCGGGTGGTGCGGTGGGTCAGTAGACCTTCACGGCGCTCGCCGACACGAACGGTGAACCGTTCGTGGCGGTCACGACGACGCGGAGCGAGGCGGTCCGCGTCGGCGCGACGTCGTGCACGCGGTGCCGGTGCCGGTTGTCGGTGACGGTCGCGAGTCCCCGCCACGATCCGTCGACGCACGCCTCGATCCGGTAGTCGCGGGCCAGGGTCGGGACCGCGTCCCACGGCGTGCGGTGGTGGTGCAGGTTGATGAGGTCGGCGTCGACGTCGTCGTTCCAGACGATGCGGACCTCGCGGACGTCGACGGGCTCCGCCCAGTCGAGGGTGAGGGTCGCCGCGCCGTCGTCCGGCTCCGACGACCACAGGTGCGGTCCGCCGAAGGGGCGCTGGTAGCCGTCGGCGACCCGGGAGGCGCGCCACGCGTCCGACGCGTCGGCTGCGGTGAACGCGAAGGAGCGTCCGCGCAGGGCCCGCGCCTCCCAGTCGGTGACCGGCTGGTCGGCCTCCTCGGGGATGTGGTCGTCGAACTGCTCGTCGTCGGCCGTGCGGGCGCGGAGCGCGAGGACGCCGTACGGGTGCCCGTCGGTGAGGACCAGGCGCACGCCGGGGGTCCGGCGGACCACGACCACGGCGTTGCACGGCTCGTCCGGCCGGAACCCGAGGTCGACGACCGCCTCGCCCGCCCCGGCGGGGACGCGCGCGGTGTGCGTCGACACGTGCGCGATCGGGGCGTAGTTCTGCGGCCGGCCCGTGGTCCAGAGCTCGATCGTGACGTCGGTGTCGTGGTCGGCGACGGTCCGGAACGCGACGGAACCGAGCACGGGGTCGACCGGCACGACCAGCGCCGCGTCGCGGTCGAGCGCGAAGGTGTCCTCGGTCGCCCACGGGGTGGTGTCGAGCCGGACGAGTTCGCTGCTCGCGCTGATCCGGGCGCGCTGGGCGAGGTCCGCCCCGTCGTGGGCCCGGACGCCGATGAGCGGCGCGTCCTCGCGGAGGAGCGTCTGCTGCAGCATCGCGACGTGGTCGGTGCCGAGCTCGCGCGGCGTGACGCCGTGGCGGGCGGCGAGGTGCGCGGCGGTCCCGGCGGCCTGGCCCTGGGTGGCGCAGGTGGCCATCACGCGGGTCGACCCGAACGCGACGTGCGACGCGGAGATGTTCCGGCCGGCGAAGAGCAGGTTGGCGACGTCCGCCGAGTAGAGGGAGCGGAACGGGATGTCGTACGTGCCGTCCGTGTACCGCTGCTGCGCCCCGGCGGTCTCGGCGTAGACGCCCTCGACCGGGTGCAGGTCGATCGACCACCCGCCGAACGCGACCGTGTCCGGGAAGGTCCGCTGCGAGAGGAGGTCCTGCTGGGTGAGGGTGTGGTCGCCCACGAACCGTCGGTACTCCCGCTTGCCCGGGATCGCGCCGACCCAGTCGAGGGTGAGCGAGTCGGCGTCGAACCCGCCGGAGTTCTTGATGTGGTCCCAGATGCCGTAGACGACGCCCCACAGCTCGTCGCGGATCCGTTCGTTCTCGGTGACGGTGTCGAGCTCGCCGCCCCACTCGATCCACCAGTAGTTGCAGCCGTTGTCCCCGGTCTTGATCGCCCGGTTCGCCAGGATCGGCGTCGTGCTGAGGTCCTTCGCGATCGACGGCGGCACGAACTTCTCCGGGCGGCCGGTGTCGTGCGTGGAGAAGAAGATCGAGCTGCCGAGCAGTTCGTCGTCCGGCTGTTCGGGCGCCCACTCCTCGCCGTGTTCGTCGCGGCCCTCGCGCCCGATCCGGTACGACGCCCCGGCGAGGGCGCCGACGAGCCCGTCTCCCGTGCAGTCGAGGAACACCGGGGCGGTGAACGTCGTCTCGATCTCGGAGCCCATCGTCCAGCCGGTGACGGACGCGATGCGCGGGGCGCCGGTCTCGTCGTCCACCGTCGTCACGGTCCGCACGTCGGTGTTGAGGTGCAGGTGGACGTTCGGCTCGGCGCGCACGAGGTCGAGCACGACCTGGTCCCAGTAGATCGCGTTGCCCTGCGGGTTCCGGTACTGGTTCTCGAGGAACAGCTCGCCCATGATCCCGGTCTCGCGGGCGAACCGCTGCGTGCCGTGGGCGGTGGCGCCGACGACCCACACGCGGATCTCGCTCGAGGAGTTCCCGCCGAGAACCGGGCGGTTGGTGACGAGGGCGACGCTGGAGCCGAGGCGGGCGGCGGCGACGGCGGCGCTCACACCGGCGAGGCCACCTCCGACGACCACGACGTCGTGGTGCTGTTCACGGGACTGCATGGCGGCGACGGTATCACTTGCTGGCGATACTTTCCCACTGTGTGGCAAAGTGTGCCCGGCGAGTGCTATCGTCAACCAACTCTCGACAACGAAGTGTGAGGTCTCCCCATGAGCGACGGAACCCAGACGCGCACCAGCGCCGACGCCGCCAACGCCCCCGTCCCGGACGTGTTCGGCGACGACGCTCGCCGCCGGAGCATGCGGAAGGTGATCGTGGCGGCCGGCGTCGGCCACTTCGTGGAGTGGTTCGACTTCGGCCTCTACGGAACCCTGGCGACGGTCATCTCGCTGTACTTCTTCAAGCAGGGGGACCCGCAGGTCGCGCTGCTCTCGGCCTTCGCCGTGTTCGGTGCCGGGTTCGTGATGCGTCCGCTCGGTGGACTCTTCTGGGGTTCGCTCGGCGACCGGGTAGGGCGGAAGACGACCCTCGCGACGGTCATCCTCATCACGAGCGGCGCGACCGCGGTGATGGGCATCCTGCCGACGTACCAGAGCGTCGGGCTGATGGCGCCGATCCTCCTCGTCGTGGTGCGGCTCGTGCAGGGCTTCGCCGCCGGTGGTGAGGGAGCGGGGGCGACCACGCTCCTCGCCGAGTCCGCGCCCTCGAACCGACGCGGCTTCGTCACGAGCTTCATCGACGTCTTCGGCTTCGCGGCGTTCATCGTGGGTGGCGGCCTGGTCTTCCTGTTCACGGCGATCGCGGGCGACGGCGCCCTCGAGTCGTGGGGCTGGCGCGTGCTGTTCCTCATCGCGCTGCCGCTCGGGCTCGTCGGGCTCTACCTCCGCTCGAAGCTCGAGGACACCCCGGAGTTCCGCGCGCTCAAGGCCAAGGGCGACCTCGCGAAGAACCCGCTCCGGCGATCGCTCCGCACCGGGTGGAAGGCACTGCTCTTCTGCGTCGGGTTCGTCGTCCTCAAGGCCGTCGGGCACTGGATCCTGCAGACGTTCATGCCGTCGTACTTGCAGGCCGACCTCGGCTACTCGCCGCTCGTGTCGTACGGCGTGGTCGTCATCGGGTTCATCGTGATCGCCGGACTCGTGCCGTTCTTCGGCCTGCTCTCGGACAAGATCGGCCGGAAGCCCGTGATGCTCGCCGGCTGCGGCGGATTCCTCGTGCTCACCTACCCGACGCTCATGCTCATGAACGCCGGCAACTTCTGGGCCGCCGCCGGAGCGATGGTGCTCCTCGGGCTGTTCATGGCGGCCTTCGACGGTGCGGTGAGCGCTGCGATGGCCGAGCTCTTCCCGACCGCGATCCGCTACGGGTCGATGGGCATCGCGTACAACATCAGCGTCGCGCTCTTCGGCGGGATCACGCCGTACTTCGCCACCTGGCTGATCACGGCGACGGGCAACACGTTCGCGCCGGCGTTCTACGTGATGGCGGCCGCGGCGATCACCGGGATCACGGTGCTGCGGGCGCGGGAGACCAACAAGGGCAAGCTCGCGTCCTGAGACGCGACCGAACACGGACGGGAGGCGCGGTGCCGGCTGGCACCGCGCCTCCCGTCCGCCGGTGGGTCACGGCGGGATCGCGGCGACCTGCCAGGACGGTTTGATGTTGTCGGCACACACGCCGGTTATGGTTTCCGGGTGACGAACGAGCCCGAGCAGACGACCGGTCGTGGCCGCCGCGGCTTCACGCCACCGCGGCACGGCCGCCAGAAGCGACGTGGCGGGGTGGTCCTCCCCGCCGTCGCGGGCGTGCTCACCATGGCCCTCCTGCTCGGCGGCGGCTACGCCGCGTACGCCTACGGAACGCTGTCGAACGGCATCACGAAGATCGATGCGATCTCGGGAAAGACTGCGAAGAAGGACGACGTCGACGGCCAGGCGCAGAACATCCTGCTGGTCGGTGACGACCACCGCCCGGACAACGCAACGCCGGAGCAGCTCGCAGAGCTGGGCACCGAATCGGACGGTGGCTCGAAGAACACCGACACGATGATCGTCCTGCACATCAACGAGGACGGCTCGCAGGCGACGATGATCTCGTTCCCGCGTGACTCGTACGTCGACATCCCGGGTGTCGGCAAGGGCAAGCTCAACAGTGCGTTCTACTTCGGCTCGCTGAACGGCGGCGGGGACACCGGCGGCGCGAAGCTGCTCATCAAGACGATCCAGAACCTCAGCGGCCTGACGATCGACCACTACGTGCGCGTCTCGCTGCTCGGCTTCTACCAGATCGTCAAGGAGCTCGGGCCGGTCGAGGTCTGCCTCAACAACGCTGTCGACGACCACTGGTCGAACCTCAAACTCCCTGCCGGCACCTCCGAACTCACACCGAGCCAGGCGCTGTCCTTCGTCCGACAGCGGCACGGGCTGCCCAACGGGGACCTCGACCGTAACGTCCGGCAGCAGTACTTCCTCTCGCAGGAGGCCCGCAAGGTGCTCTCCGCGGGGACGCTGCTCAACCCGATCAAGATGGGCAACATCCTCAAGGCGGTCGGCGGCTCGATCCAGACCGACACCGACCTGGTCAACCTGGCGACCCAGATGCGGAACCTGCGCCCGGGCAACATCCAGTCGGCGACGATCCCCACGCTCGGTACCCCGACGATCACCGTCAACGGCTCGCCGCTGTCGATCGTCGAGGTCGACACCGTCGGGCTGCCGGCCTTCGTGCAGGGCCTCGTCGGTGAGCCCGCGGAGTACAGCAAGGCCGGGCGCGCCCAGCCGGCGAGCACCTCGGTCACCGTGCTGAACGGCAGCGGCGTGACCGGTGCGGCGGGCGCCGCCGGGACCGTCCTCACCGCGCGCGGCTTCCAGGTCGGTGCGCCCGGGTCCTCCGACCTGACGAAGACGACCCAGGTGCAGTACCCGGCCGGCATGGAGAAGCAGGCGAAGGCGGTCGCGGCCGTCGTGCCCGGTGCCGTCGCGGTGCGGACGAACGCGGTCACCGGCGTGACGCTGGTGCTCGGGTCGGACGGCAAGACGGTGACCCCGGTCGCCGCCGCCGCCGGTGGTGCCGCCTCGAGCCCCGCTGCCGGCTCCGGTTCGTCCGGTGCCGGTTCGACCGGTTCCGGCGCTGCGGCTTCGAAGCCCGCGGCCTCGAAGCCCGCCGCGCCCGAGCCGAAGCCGTCGTCGACCGACGTGAAGAGCTACGGCAAGGCAGGCGTCTGCATCAACTGACGCCGGAGCCGGTCGCGTGCCGGCGGATGGTCGTGATCGCGGTGTCGAGCCCGATCGCGAGCGGGCGGACGTCTCGCTGGACCTGCGCCAGGAGCAGACCGCCCTGCAATGCCACCATCACGGTCGTCGCCAGCGCGGCGGGGTCGGCGTCCGGTCCGAGCAGCCCGCGTTCGCGCATCGTGCGGATGCCGTCGTGGAACCCCTGCTCCCAGCGGGCGAAGCCGGCGGCGACGAGGTCGCGGGTGTCGGCGTCGCGCTCGGCGACCTCGGTCCCGAGGGACCCGAGCGGACAGCCGCCCACGCAGCCGCCGGCCTCGGCGTCGGCGACCGTCCGGTCCCGCCACCGCTGCCAGGCGTCCCACGTGGTGAGGTCGCCGTAGTCCGGCCCCTGGTGCGCGATGATCGCGTCGGTCTGCTGCCGGACGACGTCGCGCACGAGCTCCTGCTTGTCGGCGAAGTAGTGGTACATCTGCGACCGTCCGACCGTGGCGGCGGCGCCGATGTCGTCGAGCGTCGTCCCCGAGATGCCGCGCGTGAGCATCAGGTCGGCTGCGGCGGCGACGATCCGGCTCCGGGTCGCCAGTCCTTTCGACGTCGCGCGTCGAAGGGTCTTCGGGGTGTGTTCGGGGCGCATGCTCAGAGTGTACTTGCGAGTACATTTGCAGTATGTGACATTCGAGTCGTGAACGACGAACTCCTCGCCAAGCGCGACGAAGAACGCATGCTCCTCCTCGCGGTGGCCGCCGGTGACCGGGCCGCCTTCACCCGGCTGCACGACCGCTTCCGACCGCTCGTCGAGCGGTACGTCCGCCACCAGCTCGTCGATGCGTGGCAGGCGGAAGAGGTCGTGCAGGACGTCTTCCTCGAGATCTGGCAGATCGCCGACCGGTTCGACCCGGCGCACTCGGCCATCGCGTGGATCCGCACGATCGCGCAGCGCCGGGCGATCGACCGGGTCCGGAAGAGCCGGGCGGACCGAGACCGCGACCTGCGGATCGGTACCAGGGACGCCGACCTCGTGGACCACTCGAGCGTGGAACGGGCCGAGAGCGTCCTCGACCGTGCCGAGCTCCGCCGCGCCGTCGCCGCGCTCCCCGGGCGCCAGCGCGACGCCGTGGTCCTCCGGCACCTGGTGGGGATGACCGGGCCCGAGGTCGCCGCGCGGCTCGGGGTCCCGGTCGGCACCGCCAAGACCCGGGCGCGCGACGGGGTCATCGCACTGCGGCGGGTCATGGTGCCCTGAGCGTGCCCGTCGGTAGGTTCGACGGGTGAGCAACGCAGCGCGTCCGATCACCCTGATGACCTACAACGTCAAGAACCCGGATCCGGCCCACGACTGGCCCGCCCGGTTGCCGGTCCTGCTCGACGTGGTCCGGCGGCACGACCCCGACCTCGTGTGCGTCCAGGAGGCCTTCGCGCACCAGCTGGACGACCTCCGCGCCGGTCTGCCCGACCACGGCGACGTCGGCCAGGGTCGCGAGGGCGGCACGGCCGGTGAGCACGCGGCCGTCTTCTTCCGTCGCAGCCGACTCCGGCCGATCGACGAAGGCGCCTTCTGGCTCTCGGACACCCCGGACGAGCCCGTGTCGAACACCTGGGGGAGCCTGTTCCCCCGAGTGGCGAACCACGCGCGGTTCCTCGACGCCGAGGGCGAGGCGTTCACGCTCCTGACGACGCACCTCGACCACGAGGTCGGACCGCACGGGGACGACGTCCGGGCGCGGAGCGCGGCGCTCATCGTCGAACGCCTCAGCACGGCGGACGGCCCGGTCATCGTGGCGGGGGACTGCAACGAGCCGGCCGGGGCGGGGCCTGCGTCGCGGGTGCTCGTCGAGGCCGGGTTCGAGGACGCCTGGCTGGTCGGTGGCGACCCGGCGGACCGGACGGCGACCTTCAACGACTGGCAGCCGCCGGTCGACTCCGGGGAGCGCATCGACTGGGTGTTCACCCGGGGGATCGCCGGCGTCGACCGCGTCGTCATCGACCACGACGGCCCGGAGACGTGGTTCGCGAGCGACCACTTCCCGGTGGTGGCGACGCTGCGGGTCTGACCGGGCCGGTCAGCAGGTGCGCTTGGCGTGCACCGGCATCGGCGACCCGAGCACCGTGACCGTGGTGTCGTCGGTCAGGGCGGAGACGCCGTTCGTCCCGGCAGCGGACTCCGTGTCCGTGTCGGACGGCGTGCTCGTGTCCGTCTCGGTGCCCGTGCCGCGGCTGTCGGGCGGGCTCGCGGCGTCGTGCTGCGGGGCCCACCCGGGCTCGAGCAGGAGCTGGAACGCGCGGGCGTCCGCGGAGCCGAACGACATCCGGTCGGACTTCGGGGCGTCCCGGATCGCCGTGCGGATGTCGTCGCCCACCTGGACACCGTCGGGTCCGGTCAGTTCGACGTCGCCGCCGAAGCGGGACCGCACCGTCTCGCGCAGGACGCGGATCTCCACCGCGTTGCCAGCAGCGGCCGGGGACGTCAGGGCAGCCACGCGGACCGCCCCGCCCCACGTGTAGGTCGTCCCGTCGGGGAAGCACGCGCCGCCGTCCCCCTCGGCCGTCTGCGTGCGCGACGCGGTGCCGAGCAGGCGGTTCAGCAGGCTGACCGTCGTGCGGGAGTCGCGCATCGACGCCTCGGTCACGGTCTTGTCGCCGCGCCGGAACACGAGCGATTCGGCGTCGAGCTCGATCGAGTCGACCCGCTTGAGCTTCGCGTTCGTGACCCGGACGGGCTCGTGGTGCACCGGGTCCGGTCCGAGCTCGGCCGCACTCGCGGGGGTCGCTGCGACCCCGGTCCCGACCGTGCCGTCGACGGCGACCGTGCCGGCCGAGAAGGCGAGCACGGCGGCGCTCAACGCCAGCACGGTCCGGAAGGTCACCACTCGACGGTACGACGCCCGACCCGTCTGGACGACGGGTGTTACCGAATCGGAGCCTGGTCGTCACCGGACCGTGACATTCGTCGGTGACGCGTCACATGCCCTCGGCAAGCCCCGCCGACGGGGGCCTGTCGGCCGAACGGGGGACAGCCTCCTGGACGGTGCGGGGGTGCCGCGTGCGTACCGTCGGCGGCATGACGGACCAGCAGATCGACCAGTACAGCATGCAGGACCCGACGAAGATGTACGCCGACAAGAAGCCCGACGAGCAGTACCTCGAGGGTGCCGGCACGGACGAGGAGATGGCGGAGAACGTCCCGGCCGACCACGGCGAGGACACCTACCGCGGCTCCGGTCGACTCACCGGCCGCAAGGCGCTCATCACCGGCGGTGACTCGGGCATCGGGGCCGCCGTCGCGATCGCCTACGCACGAGAGGGTGCCGACGTCGCGATCTCGTACCTCCCCGAGGAGCAGGAGGACGCCGACCGGATCATCGCCCTCGTCGAGGCCGCCGGTCGCAAGGCCGTCGCCCTGCCCGGTGACATCACCTCGCTCGCGACCTGCGAGCAGCTCGTCGCGGACGCCGTCGAGCAGCTCGGCGGGCTCGACATCCTCGTGAACAACGCGGGCAAGCAGCAGAACGTGTCCTCGATCGAGGACATCTCGGACGAGGAGTTCGACGAGACGTTCAAGACCAACGTCTACGCGACGTTCCGGATCACGAAGGCGGCCGTGCCGCACCTGCAGCCGGGATCGACCATCATCAACACGACCTCGATCCAGGCGTACGCGCCGTCGCCGCACCTGGTGCACTACGCGGCGACGAAGTCGACCGTGAACAACCTCGCGAAGGGCCTCGCCGCGCAGCTCGCGCCGAAGGGCATCCGCGTGAACGCCGTCGCACCGGGGCCGATCTGGACCCCGCTCCAGCCCGCCGGTGGCCAGCCGCCGGAGGCCCTGCCGTCCGCCGGTGAGCAGACCTACCTCGGCCGCTGGGGTCAGCCGGCCGAGCTCGCGCCGGCGTACGTCTTCCTGGCGAGCGGCGAGTCGTCGTACGTCGTGGGTGAGACGCTCCACGTCGACGGGGGCATGCCGACGCCGTAGTCGCGACCTGCGGAAGGACGGGAGGGACGGTGCCAGCTGGCACCGTCCCTCCCGTCCGTCAATCGGTCGTCAGCAGGGCGCGGTGCAGGTGCGCGCCAGACGCTCGAGCAGTTCGCGCGCGGACAGCGCCGCGGCCAGCTCGACCTCGACCGGGTTGATGCCGACGGCCCGTTCGAACGCGCGGCGCCGGGCCTGGTCGGCGATCGGGACCTCGGGGCGCTGCGGGAGCGCGGCGATCGCCCGGGCCGCGGCGTCGAACGCGCCGGTCGGCCGCCCGAGTTGCTCCCACATGGTCCGGACGTCGTGGGCGACCTGATCCGGGTCGCCGCCGAACTCGAAGCCGGCCGAGGCCATGGTCGCCAGTCCCTGCGCGGTGGGGTCGTTCGGGGTCATGACGGCATCGTCACACGGATGACCGCGAACGCGCTGCGAACCGCATCGCTTGTCCCCCGACATGCCGACACCCGGACCGGGGATTCTGGTGTCCCCCGATCTCCGTTTGGATGGACCTGCCCCCAGGGGCGACACGGACAGGACGTCCGGGGACCGACGGAGGGCACGATGCTCGAACACACCAGCGCGGACACGCAGGCGGCAGCCGCCGCGGCCGCGACCCTGCACCTGCGGATCACGATCGTGGGGGCGACCGTCGACCTGCTGCGGGACGTGCCCTTCCACGAGGCCGACGCGGGACTCGTCGCCCAGCGACTGGGGATCACCGTCGAGGAGCTCCGGCAGCACTTCCCCTCGTGGGACGGACTCGTGCTGGCCGCCGTCGACCGGTGGAACGGCGGCCGCATGGACGAGGTCGCGCGCGAGGTCGGGGACGGCTCGACCGTCCAGCTCCTGCGCGGGATCGTCGCGTCGAACGCCGAGGACCCGGCGCTCATGCGGCTCCTCGTCGCGCTGCTCTCGGTCGCGGGCAACCCGGCGCACCCCATGGCGTCGTACCTCCGGTCGCGCTACCAGCTCTTCTACGCGCAGATCAAGCGCGGCCTCGAGCACGACATCGCGGTCGGTCGGGCGCCGCACACGATGGACCCGCGCCGAGGGGCCGAGCAGCTCATCGCGCTGTACGAGGGACTCCAGTTGCAGGCGTTGCTGCGGTCGGACCTCGACCTCGTGCCGGCGTTCGACCGGGCCGTCGCGCGGCTCGAGCGGGGCTGGATGGAGCGGTACGAGCCGCAGGCGGCGCGGCGGCTCTCGACGTGGAGCGACGGCGGCTGGGAGCTCTGACGCCGCGCGGCGGTGCGCAGCGTCACGCGGCGGTGCGCGTTCTCACGGGCTGGGCGACACTTCACGCGCGTCGCGGCCCGTGAGATGTCGCCCAGCCCGTGAAGTCGTCGGCCGGCCGGCCGGCCGGCGCGGCGCCGGCGCCAGCCCGTCAGCGCGGGCGCGGCCCCCGCGGCACCGAGCCGTTGCCGGGGTCGTAGCCCGAGTCACGGATGACCTTGATGGCCGTCGTGTCGTTGTGCACGGAGTGCACGACCACCCGTCGGGACCGCCGGAGCGCCCGCCGTGCCCCCGGCGTCGCCACGAGGCCGCCGAGGACCAGCCCCGCCCCGATCGCCAGCGCGACCGAGACCGCCGCGACGAAGTCCAGCGCGGCACTCGACGACCCGGACATGAAGTTGAGCAGCGCGTTCGACACCGCGACACCGGGCAGCAGGGCGCCGCAGAACGCCGGCACGGAGATCGCCGCCACCGCCGTCCGCATCCGCGCGGCCGCGATCGTCGCGAGGACGCCCAGCAGCACGGCGGCGAGGAACGTCGCACCGAGCAACGGGATGCCGAGCTCCCGGAGGCCCCGCAGCGCGGCACCGGCGGCGACCGAGAAGACCACCGCGACCGGGATCACCCGCGCGCTGGCCTGCTGCACGAAGCAGTTCGCCGCGGCCGACACCACGGTGAGCAGCAGTGACGCCCACAGCGGCAGCGTCTGCGTGACGATGCCGGACGGGTCGACCTCGATCCGGAGCCACTTCGTCACGGCGATGCCCGCGGGGACCCCGACCACGATCGCGGCGATGACGAGCCCGATGTAGAACGCCCGGGCCACCGCCATCGCACGGAAGCCCGAGATCGCGTCCTGCGCCCAGGTGACGAGCGACGGGTGCGGGAGCAGGAGCACCACGAGCGCGGCCACCATCGTCGCCGCCTGCCCCGGGTGCAGCACACCCGCCCAGATCGCGAGGGTGCCGATCGCCGACGCCACCGCACCCTGCGCACCGGAGACGAAGAACTGCGGGAAGCCCCGGCCGGTCAGCCACCGGCCCGAGACGATGATCCCGAGCATGAGCACGAAGGCGCCGAGTCCGGCACGCCAACCGCCGCCGGCCTGCATCGCGATCGAGATGCCGAGGATCGACAGCCCCACGTCGGCCGTCCACCGCGGCCAGCGCGGCGGGAGCCGGAGCACCGCGACCAGGGCGCTCACGGCGGAGGTCATGTCGCGCTCGTCGTGGACGAGGTCGTCGACGATCTGGTTCGCCCGTGCCAGGCGGTCGAGGTCGGATCCGTCCGACTGCACCGTGCGGACCTTCACGAGCGGCGGGTGGTCGGCCGGTGCGTACTGGATCGTCACCGAGCTGCCGGAGAAGTCGAGATCGAGCGGCGCGAGGTTCCACTTCGTCGACACCGCGACGACGGCCGTCTCGACGCTGCGGGTGTCCGCACCGGACGCGAGCATCACCTCGGCGAGGTCGAGGCAGAAGTCCACGATCTGCACCGGCGAGTACTGCTCGAGCGGTCGGGTGTCGGGGACGACCTCTTCGTAGATGGTGCCGCGGAGGCGTGCCCGGGCGTCGCGGATGTCGTGCTGCGCGAGGCTCCGGACGCGTGGCCGTGGTGGACGCCCGGGTCTGGCTCCGGGGAGGGACTGCTCGGCCATCACGCCATCGTGCCAGGCGCGCTCCGCCGAGTCCGGACGCGCGCTGAACGCCTCAGCGCGGGCGACGGACGCTCAGCCGACCGGCGGCGAACGCGGCGACCACGGCGCCCACGACGACGAGCAGCTGCCCGACGACCCGCTGCCACGAGTTGGTCCCCGCGACGAAGGCGTAGTCCGACAGTGGGGCGTACGCGAACCATCCGAACGCGGCCGGCGGCGCGGAGGCCGCGACCACGAGTCCCGCGACCACGGCGACGAGTCCCGCCCAGAACGCGATGCCGGTCGGGGTGGCGAAGAGACGTCGGATCACGTCCGCCAGCGTACGGGGAGACGGACGGGAGGCGCGGTGCCAGCCGGCACCGCGCCTCC